>NZ_FNRT01000002.1:3906464-4207757 GCF_900105585.1 Nocardioides exalbidus | reverse complement strand
CTGCTGCCGACATCGCCCGGTCCGTGGGCGAGGCGGCGGCCTCCCTCAACCGCTATCCCGACCGAGAGTTCTCCGAGCTGCGCGCCGGGCTGGCGGCGTACCTCGAGGGCGACGGCGGCACGGGCATCACCCCCGAGATGGTGTGGGCGGCCAACGGCTCCAACGAGGTGATGCTGCAGCTGCTCCAGGCCTTCGGCGGGCCCGGGCGCGTGGCACTGTCGTTCGCGCCGACCTACTCGATGTACCCGGAGTACGCCCGCGACACCCTCACCGAGTGGGTCGCCGGCCACCGGGCGGACGACTTCTCCCTCGACCTCGACGCGGCGCGTGACCTGGTGCTGGAGAAGCAGCCGACGGTCGTGCTGCTGCCGAGCCCCAACAACCCGACGGGCACGGCGCTGCCGCCCGAGGCGGTCACGATGCTGTGCGAGGCGGCGGCGTCCTACGAGCCGGCCGGGATCGTCGTGGTCGACGAGGCCTACGTCGAGTTCCGCAGGACCGGGACGCCGAGCGCGCTGGAGCTGCTGCCCGTCCACCGCAACCTGGTGGTCACCCGCACGATGAGCAAGGCGTTCGCCCTGGCCGGTGCGCGGCTGGGCTACCTCGCCGCCGACCCGGCGATCTGCGACGCGATCCGCGTGGTGCGCCTGCCGTACCACCTCTCCGCCGTCACGCAGGCGACCGCCCTGGCCGCCCTGCGGCACGCACCGGAGCTGCTGGGCAAGGTCGAGGAGCTCCGCGTCGAGCGCGACGCGACCGTGGCCTGGCTGCGCGAGCAGGGGTTCGAGGTGGCCGACTCCGACGCCAACTTCGCGTTGTTCGGACGGTTCGCCGACCGGCACGCCGTGTGGCAGGGGATGGTCGACCGCGGGGTGCTGATCCGCGAGACCGGGCCGGACGGCTGGCTGCGCGTCTCGATCGGCACGGCCGCGGAGATGGCAGCATTCAGGCAGGCACTCCTGGAGACCGTCCAGGACACGCCCCAGCAGACGACCCAGCAGACGCCCCAGGACACGTCCGAGCAGAAGGACCTCGCATGAGCCGCACCGCGAAGATCGAGCGCACCACCAAGGAGTCGCAGGTCGTCGTCGAGGTCGACCTCGACGGCACCGGCCGCTCCGAGGTGTCGACCGGCGTCGGGTTCTACGACCACATGCTCGACGCGTTCGCCCGCCACTCGCTCGTCGACCTCGTCGTCCGGACGAGCGGCGACACCCACATCGACGCGCACCACTCCGTCGAGGACACCGCCATCGTGCTCGGGCAGGCGCTGCGCGAGGCGCTGGGCGACAAGTCCGGCATCCGCCGCTTCGGCGACGCGACCGTGCCGCTCGACGAGGCGATCGTCCAGGCCGTCGTCGACGTGTCCGGTCGTCCGTTCTGCGTGCACAGCGGCGAGCCCGAGGGCCAGCAGTACGTCGCGATCGGCGGCACCGGCGCGGCCTACATGGGCTCCCTGACCCGCCACGTCTTCGAGTCGATCTCGTTCCACGCCCACCTCGCCCTGCACGTGCGGGTGCTCGGCGGGCGCGACCCGCACCACATCGTCGAGGCGCAGTACAAGGCGTTCGCGCGGGCGTTCCGCGACGCGACCGCGCTCGACCCGCGCGAGACGGGTGTGCCGTCGACGAAGGGCGCCCTGTGAGCGAGCCTGCGAGCTCACCACCCGGCGCCGCGATGCCTGACGTCGTCGTCCTCGACTACGGCTCGGGCAACGTCCGCTCGGTCGTCCGCGCCGTCGAGCGCGCCGGTGCGTCGGTGACGCTGACCGCCGACTTCGACACCGCGCTGGCGGCCGACGGGCTCGTCGTCCCCGGGGTGGGGGCCTACGCTGCCTGCATGGCGGGGCTGCGCGCCATCAAGGGCGAGCGGATCATCGGGCGACGGCTCGCGGGAGGTCGCCCCGTGCTGGGCATCTGCGTGGGCATGCAGATCCTCTTCGCCGGTGGCGTCGAGCACGGCGTCGAGACCGACGGCTGCGACGAGTGGCCCGGCCTGGTCACCCGGCTCGAGGCCGACGTGGTGCCGCACATGGGCTGGAACACGGTCGAGGCGCCGACCGGGACCCGGCTGTTCGCCGGGGCGGAGGACGAGCGGTTCTACTTCGTGCACTCCTACGCCGCGCGCTCGTGGGACCTCGTCACCAACGACCGCACCGCCGCCCCGCTGGTCACCTGGTCCGAGCACGGGGGCGACCGGTTCGTCGCCGCCGTGGAGAACGGACCGCTGTGGGCGACCCAGTTCCACCCGGAGAAGTCCGGTGATGCCGGTGCGAAGCTGCTCCGAAACTGGGTCGAGACCTTGGCCTGATCGGGGCTAGCGTCCCGGCATGGGTGAAGAGATGAGCATGAACCAGGTCATCCATGCCGCGGTGCGCAGGGACGTGGCACGGACGGAGCAGGCGTTGCGCGAGCTCGCCGACGGCGATGCGGGCCGCGCCCGCGAGGTGCGCACGGCGTGGCGCAACCTCGCGCGCGAGCTGACGCACCACCACGAGGCCGAGGACGAGCACATGTGGCCGTTCCTCGAGTCGCGCGGCTTCGACGTCGGGCTGCTGGAGGAGATGGAGGCCGAGCACGGGGCCATGAAGGCGGCGCTCGCCTCGGTGTCCGCGAGCCTGGACGCCCTCGTCGCCTCGCCGACCTCCGCGAACGCAGCGGCGGCGGCCGACGAGGTCGCGCGGGCCCGCGTGGTCGTCAACGGGCACCTCGACCACGAGGAGCGTGACGTCGAGGGCCTGATGGACTCCATCAAGGAGGACGAGGACTTCAAGGCCCTGACCAAGAAGCTGCGACCGGCGAGCACGGTCGACGCCGCCAACGCGCTGGCCTGGATGCAGGACGGGGCGGGGGAGCGGGAGCTCGCCGCGCTGCGTGCCGCAGTGCCAGCGCCGGTCGTCGCGGTCCTGACCCGGTTCGTCGCCCGCCGCTACCGCCGCGAGGTCGCCCCGGTCTGGCGCTAGGGCGCGCGCTCGTCGGCCTCGGCCAGCCGCTTGAGGTTGAGCAGCTGCCTGCGGGCCATGACCAGGTCGCCGACCGAGACGGCGGGCGACAGCCACCTGCTCGTCCGCGCCACGACCTTGAGCACCAGCCGGGTGTCCGCGCCCGCGAGGACGGCGTACGACATGTGGGCGCCGACGATCGTCGCGGTCAGCTCCTGCCCGGGCACGACGGCCCGCACGCGCCCCTGCGGTCGACCGAACGCGTGCGTGAACGGGTCGCCGACCTCCGGCTCCGGGACCTCCCGCAGCTCACGCGGTGAACGTCGCCCGAGGTTGTCGACCAGGTCGTAGGAGTACGGCGCCAGCCGGACCTGCCGCACGCGGGCCCAGACCGCGGCGGGCGTGGCGTGGACGGTGACGCCGCGCCACGCCTCGAGCGTCGGGTGCGCGACGAGGTCGTCGCACCCGTAGCGCCGCCGCACCTCCTCGTCCGTGACGCCCCACCGGTCCCCGATCATGGCTCGACGCTAGCCCGGGACGTACCCCGGCTGTGGGATACCGCTCGGCGGGCAGTGGGTCTACGTTCGGAGGCCACGGTTCGCGGCAGTGCAGCCGCGCCGGGAGGGATCACCATGCCCCAGCGTCGTACCCGCGTGCTCGCCGTCGCCTCCGCAGCCGTGGTCGCCCTCGCCGTGCTCGGGACCCAGTCGGGTGCCGAAGCCGGTGGGCGCGGCGGCCACGGCCCGAAGCCGGTGCCGAGGCCGACGAAGGTCGTCGTCATCGTCGTGGACGCGCTCAGCAAGGAGATCGTGCAGAAGTACGACATGCGCCACGTGGAGGCGCTGATGAAGGAGGGCGTGGACAGCCCCCGCTCCTACCTCGGCCACACCGGCTCGGTCACCGTCGTCACCCACAACGTGATCACGACGGGGGCCCAGCCCAAGCACATGGGCTGGACGACGGAGGGCTACCGCGACGTCGCCGGGCTGCTCGGCGCGCCCGGCGGGCTCTACCTCACCAGCAACTTCGGGCTCGCGCAGATGGCGCCGCTGCAGCAGGCGGCCGGCTACCCCCACCTGTCCGACTACCTGGACGACACCGGCAAGGTGTTCACCGTGAGCCCGAAGGGGTACGCCGCCTACGGGCTCAGCGGCCCCGGCTCGGCCAACACCTCGACCATCACCTTCGGCAGCGGCCCGACCTGCGGCAACCCCGACGGCACCACGACGCGCTACCGCCAGCCGACCGGCGTGAACGTGCCGGCCTACTTCTCCACGGCCTGCGGCTCGCGCTGGCTGGTGCGTCGCGACACCATCTACGACACCGGCCAGTTCCCGGCGCAGCTCTACCCCGCGACCGACAACCGCTACGTCGTCGGCCACGACCCTGCCCAGCAGGGTGGTGACGTGTGGGCCACCGACGCGGCCCTCGAGATCATGAAGCAGGAGGGCGACGGCTGGAGCGGTCTCTTCGTCAGCCTGCCCGGCGTCGACAAGGCGGCGCACATGTGGGGCGGCGTCAACGACCCGGAGGCGGCCACTCCGGGCTACGACCCGATGACCCACATGAAGTACGCCACCGCGACGGCCGACGCGCAGGTCGGCCGGATCATGCAGGCGCTCGAGGACAGCGGCCAGCTCGACGACACCCTCGTCGTGCTCACCGCCGACCACGGCTCGGTCGCGGCCGACGAGGGCCACTTCCACGGTGACGTCCAGCCGGAGAACGACTACGGCTACTACAACTGGTACTACGGCGCGCCGGTCAACGACGTGCCCTACCAGCGGCCGCAGGACGCGCTGCTGCCGCTCATCGAGGGCACCGACGACGGCACCGGCGCCACCAACGTCGGCTTCTCCTACAGCGACTCCTCGCTCAACGTGTGGCTGAAGGACCAGTCGGCGGGGGCCGTCTCCTCCGCCGCGGCGATCATGGAGGACCTGCCCGACGTGACGGCCGTGTGGAAGCGGCACGGCGACCACTACGACCGGGTCACCCCGGTGCGGTGGGACCGGATGTCCTCGTGGGGCGAGCGGATCTGGTTCGCGGCCAAGGCGCAGGAGCTCGTCGACACGCAGGCAGCCGACTACGGCCCCGACCTGGTCGCGACCCTCCCCGACGACACGACGTACTCCGTCCTCGGCGACCACGGCGGGATCCAGCGCGCGGCCCAGCAGGTCCCGATCGTCTTCGCCGGCGCCGGGCTCTCCAGCCAGGACCTGCGCGGCGAGGTGCGCTCGGTCGACATCATGCCGACCATCCTCCGGGCGATGGGGATCCGGGCGACCCACCCGATGGACGGCGTCGCCTACGAGCTCCCGGCGCGGAAGCGGGGCCACCGCTAGGGGCACTGTCTCGCGCGCGCGGCACCGACGTGGCCCGGGCGACGCCGGCTCCTAGGATCGACCCATGCCCAGCACCCCCGAGCAGCCGTACCTCGAGCTCCTGCCCGCCGTCGACATCAAGGGCGGCCAGGCCGTCCAGCTCGTGCAGGGCGTGGACGGGTCGGAGAAGCGCTTCGGCGACCCGATCGAGGCCGCGCTGCGCTGGCAGGAGGCCGGCGCGGAGTGGATCCACCTCGTGGACCTCGACGCGGCGTTCGGCCACGGCCACAACCGCGAGCTGCAGGCGAAGATCGTCGGCACGCTCGACATCCAGGTGGAGATGAGCGGCGGCATCCGCGACGACGAGTCGCTCGAGGCCGCGATGGCGGCCGGCTGCCGGCGCGTCAACATCGGCACGGCCGCGCTCGAGCAGCCCGAGTGGTGCGCGAAGGCGATCGCGACCTACGGCGACCGGGTGGCCGTCGGCCTCGACGTGCGGGGCACCACGCTGGCGGCCCGCGGCTGGACCCGCGAGGGCGGCGACCTCTACGAGACGCTCGCCCGCCTCGACCGCGAGGGCTGCGCGCGCTACGTCGTCACGGACGTCAACAAGGACGGCATGCTCCAGGGGCCCAACCTCCAGCTGCTCCGCGACGTGTGCGCGGCCACGGACAAGCCGGTCGTCGCCAGCGGCGGCGTCACCACGCTCGCCGACATCGAGGCGCTGATGGGCCTCGTGGGCGAGGGCGTCGAGGGCGCGATCGCCGGCACGGCCCTCTACGAGGGCCGCTTCACCCTCGAGGACGCGCTCGCCCTGACGCTGCCGGCGAACGGCTGACGCGAGATGGAGTTCACCGACTACCACGTCCGGCTGGCGGCGTACGCCCTGCTGGTGGACGAGGACGGCGAGGGGAACGACCGGGTGCTCCTCGCCTGGTGGAACGGCGAGGGGCACAGCGAGCCCGAGTGGTCGCTGCCCGGCGGCGGCGTCGAGTTCGAGGAGTCGATCCGCGACGGGCTGGTGCGCGAGGTCTTCGAGGAGACCGGCTACCACGTGACGCCCGGCCCGCTGCTGACCGACGACTTCTTCACCGCCCGGGGGCGGACCTTCGACGGCTGGATCCGCTCGCAGCGGTTCGTCTTCGACGCCACCATCACCGGCGGCGAGCTCGGCACCACCGAGGTCGGCGGGTCGACCGACCGCGCGGCCTGGGTGCCGCTCGCCGAGCTCGCGGGACAGCGACGCTCGTCCATCGTCGACGTCGCGCTGGCCGCCCGCGCGGCCAGGGAGGAGCAGGCATGAGCCTCGCGATCCGCGTCATCCCGTGCCTCGACGTCGACGGCGGTCGGGTGGTGAAGGGCGTCAACTTCACCGAGCTCCGCGATGCCGGCGACCCCGTCGAGCTGGCGCGCCTCTACGACGCCGAAGGCGCCGACGAGCTCACCTTCCTCGACATCTCCGCCTCCCACGAGGGCCGCGCGACGACCATGGAGGTCGTCTCGCGCTGCGCCGAGGAAGTCTTCATCCCGCTCACCGTCGGTGGCGGCGTGAGCAGCGTCGACGACGTCGACCGGCTGCTGCGTGCAGGCGCCGACAAGGTCGCGGTCAACACCGCGGCGATCCACCGCCCCGAGCTGGTCGCCGAGATCGCCGACCGCTTCGGCAACCAGGTCCTCGTCCTCAGCGTCGACGCCCGCCGTGCCGAGGGCACCGACAGCGGCTTCGAGGTCACCACCCACGGAGGCCGCAAGAGCGCCGGCCTCGACGCGATCGGCTGGGCCGTCCGCGCGGCGGAGCTCGGCGCGGGGGAGATCCTGCTCAACGCGATGGATGCCGACGGCACCACCGACGGCTTCGACCTCGAGCTGATCCGCGCCGTACGCCGTGAGGTGAGCATCCCGGTCATCGCGAGCGGGGGAGCGGGGGCGGTCGAGCACTTCCCGCCGGCGGTCGACGCCGGCGCGGACGCCGTGCTGGCCGCGACGGTGTTCCACTTCGGGACGCTCAGCATCGGCGACGTCAAGGCCGGTCTGTCCGCGGCGGGTCGCCCCGTCCGCTGAGGCCCGGGCGGAGCCGTAGGATTCGCCCATGCTGAAGACCTCCCGGATGCGACCGGTCGCCGTCGCCGCGCTCGCCACCGCCACGATCGCCCTCTCCGCCTGCGCCCCGACCGACGAGGCCGACAGCGGCTCCGACGCCGGCACCTCGGAGAGCGCCGGCACGTCCGAGTCGGCCGCCGCCGACGAGTGCACCCCCGACACGATGGAGACCGTCGCCGACGGCACCCTGACCATCGCGACCGACGACCCGGCGTACTCGCCCTGGTTCGTCGACAACGACCCGACCAACGGCGAGGGCTACGAGTCCGCGGTGGCCTACGCCATCGCCGAGCAGCTCGGCTACACCACCGACCAGGTCGCCTGGGTGACGGTGCCCTTCAACAAGGTCGTCCAGCCCGGCCCCAAGGAGTTCGACTTCGACGTCAACCAGGTCTCGATCACCGAGGCCCGCCGCAAGGCCGTCGACTTCTCGTCCGGCTACTACGACGTCGTGCAGGCCGTCGTCACCAACAAGGGCAGCGCGATCGACGGCATCACGAGCATCGCCGACCTCGCCGACGCCAAGCTCGGCGCGCAGGTCGGCACCACGAGCTACAACGCGATCGTCGACCAGGTCCAGCCCTCGCAGGACCCGGCCGTCTTCGACACCAACGACCAGGCCGTCCAGGCGCTCAAGAACGGCCAGATCGACGGCATCGTCGTCGACCTGCCGACCGCCTACTACATGAGCGCCGTCCAGCTCGACGACGGCCTGATCGTCGGCCAGCTGCCGCTCGCCGGCGACGAGCCCGAGCAGTTCGGCGCCGTGCTCGCCAAGGACAGCCCGCTCACCGACTGCATCTCCGGCGCCGTGGACGCGCTGCGCACCGACGGCATCCTCGACCAGATCGGGCAGGAGTGGCTGGAGCAGCAGGGCGCTCCCGAGCTCTCCTGACCGTCCGTGACTGACCAGGTGGCGGCCGCCGAGGCACCCGAGGAGTGGGAGCCCTCCGAGGTCCAGCGCGAGCGCAACGAGTGGCGGCGACGCCGCACGCTGCGCAGCGCCGTGATCGCGGCGGGGAGCACCCTGCTCCTGCTCGGGGTCATCGGCGGGCTCGTCGTGTCCTCGCCCGGGTGGGAGCGGGTCCAGGAGACCTACTTCGACTGGGACAAGGCGGTCTCGTCGTTCCCCGCGGTCCTCGAGGGGCTCTGGCTCAACATCCGCGTGATGGTGCTCTGCGCCGTGCTGATCGTCGCCCTCAGCCTGACGATCGCGGTGATGCGCACCATCCGCGGACCCGTCGCGTTCCCTCTGCGCCTGGTCGGCACGGCCTACGTCGACATCTTCCGCGGCCTGCCGCTGCTGCTGGTGATCTTCCTGCTCGGCTTCGGCGGTCCGGCGCTGAGCCTGCAGGGGCTGCCCACGTCCGCGCTCTTCTGGGGCTGCTCGGCGCTCGTGCTGTCCTACTCCGCCTACGTCGCCGAGGTGTTCCGCGCCGGCATCGAGTCGGTCCACCCGAGCCAGCGGCTCGCGGGTCGCTCGCTCGGGCTGACCTACGGGCAGACCCTGCGCCACGTCGTGCTCCCGCAGGCCTGGCGCCGGGTGATCCCCCGTTGATGAACGACCTGGTCTCGCTCCAGAAGGACTCCGGCCTCATCGCCGTGCTCGGCGTCGTCGACGCGATCCGCGCCGCGCAGATCGAGACGGCCATCGACTTCAACTACACCCCCTACGTCGTGGCGGGCTTCCTCTTCTGCTGTCTCACCATCCCGATGGCCCGGCTGACCGACCGCTACGCCCGCAAGAAGGGCTACCACGGAGCAGGAGGCCACCTGTGAGACTCACCCCACGACGTTCTTCTCCTCCGCTGCGCTCCCCCGAACAACGCCGCGGGGACCCCGAGACCTCCGACCTCCTGTCGTTGAACGGCGTGCGGAAGTCGTTCGGCGACCACGTCGTGCTCCGCGAGGTCGACCTCACCATCGAGCCTGGCCAGTGCGTCGTGCTGATCGGCGCGTCGGGCTCCGGCAAGTCGACGCTCCTGCGCTGCGTCAACCTCCTCGAGGTCGTCGACGACGGCGTCATCACCTTCGAGGGCCGCGACATCACCGACCCGAAGGTCGACGGCGACGAGGTCCGCTCCCGGATGGGCATGGTCTTCCAGGCCTACAACCTGTTCCCGCACCTCGACGTCATCGGCAACGTCACGCTCGCCCTGCGGCTCGTGCACGGCGTCGGCGCCGACGAGGCCCGCACGCGCGGGCTGGCCATGCTCGACCGCGTCGGCCTGGCGGAGAAGTCGGGCGCCCGTCCCGACGACCTGTCCGGTGGCCAGCAGCAGCGCGTGGCGATCGCCCGCGCCCTCGTGGCCAACCCCCGGCTGATGCTGCTCGACGAGGTCACCAGCGCGCTCGACCCCGAGCTCGTCGGCGAGGTCCTCGACCTGCTCACCGAGCTCAAGGGCGAGGGCGTCACGATGCTGCTCAACACCCACGAGATGGGCTTCGCGCGCGACGTGGCCGACCAGGTCTGCTTCCTCCACGACGGCCGCATCCACGAGCAGGGCAGCCCCGACCAGGTGATCGGCGACCCGCAGCAGGAGCGCACCCGCGCCTTCCTCTCGCGTATCCGCGCCTGACCGTACGCCGGCAGCGAACGCGGCAGAGGTGATTCGCCCGCTGTCGGTGGCGAGGAATAGCCTGACTCGGCTGGTCGGTTGTGATCAGCAACCGTCCACCTCCGTGGGCGGTGGCAGGGCTGATCCAGGAGGCGGGCGACACAGGTGGGCGACGACGCGGAGCTGCGGGGCACCACCACACTCGACGGCTTCCGGGTCCTGAGGGTCGCCGTCAAGCGCGAGCCCAGGATCTTCGCGGTCTCCGTCGCCGGGGCGGTCCTCTTCGGGGTGCTCACGGTCGCCGACGCGTGGGTCCTCGGCTGGTCGACCCAGCACGTGCTGATCCCGGCGTTCGACGACGGCGAGATCGGCGCCGGCATGCTGGTCTGGGTGGTCGCGCTCTTCATGGGCGTCGCGCTGCTGCGGGCCGTCGGCATCGTCGCGCGACGCCTCGGGGGCGGCATCATGTACTACCGGATGCAGTCGCACACCCGGCGCGGGGTGACCCGCCAGTACCTCGCCCTGCCGATGGAGTGGCACCAGCGCCACCCGACCGGCCAGCTGCTGTCCAACGCCTACTCCGACGTCGAGGCCGCCTGGGCGCCGATCATGCCGCTGGCAATGGCGCTCGGCACCGTGGTGATGATGGTGATCGCCGTCATCCAGATGTTCGTCGCCGACGTCGTGATGGCGATCGTCGGGCTGCTGGTCTTCCCCGCCGTCGTCCTCGCCAACCTGCTCTACCAGCACTACTCCTCGCCCCTCATGACCCGGGCGCAGGGCCTGCGCGCCGAGGTCAGCGAGATCGCCCACGAGTCCTTCGACGGCGCCATGGTCGTGAAGACGCTCGGCCGCGAGGTCGAGGAGACCAGCCGGTTCCGGGTCAAGGTCGACGAGCTTCGTGACGTCAACGTCCGCGCCGGTCGCATCCGTGCGGTGTTCGACCCCGCGCTGGCCAGCCTGCCCAACCTCGGCGTCCTCGTCGTGCTCGCCGTCGGCGTCGCCCGGGTGACCAGCGGTGCCACCGACGCCGGCGACGTCGTGACGATCGCCTACCTGCTCACCATCGTCGCCTTCCCGATCCGGGCCATCGGCTGGCTGCTCGGCGAGTTCCCCCGCTCCGTCGTCGGCTACCGCCGCGCCCAGGCCGTGCTCGACGCGCAGGGCAACATGGCCTACGGCGACGACACGCTGCCCCGCACCTCGACCGGCGCCCTGCTCGAGGTCGACGGCCTGCACTACTCCTACGACGCCGACACCCCGCTGCTGCGCGGCGTCGAGTTCGACGTCACGCCGGGCCGCACGGTCGCCCTCGTCGGTGCCACCGCGTCGGGCAAGAGCACGCTCACCAGCCTGATGACCCGCCTGGTCGACCCCGACGCAGGGGAGATCCGCATCGACGGCCACGACCTCAAGGGCCTGCGCCGCGGCGAGCTGCCGCGCGACGTCGCCCTCGTGCCGCAGACCGCCTTCATGTTCGACGACACCGTCCGCGGCAACGTCACCCTCGGCGCCGACGTCCCCGACGACGTCGTCTGGGACGCGCTGCGCACCTCGCAGGCCGACGGCTTCGTCGCCGCGCTGCCCGGGGGACTCGACACCCGGTTGGGGGAGAGGGGCACGTCGCTCTCCGGGGGGCAGCGCCAGCGGCTGTCCCTGGCGCGCGCACTCGTGCGTCGGCCGCGCCTGCTGATCCTCGACGACGCCACCTCCGCCGTCGACCCCGAGGTGGAGGCGCGGATCCTCGCCTCGCTGCGCGAGGAGCGCGACGACGCCGCAGCGGCCTCGCTGCTGGTCGTCGCCTACCGCAAGGCGACGATCTCGCTGGCCGACGAGGTGCTCCACCTCGAGGACGGCCGGATCGTGGGGCGCGGCACCCACGAGGACCTGCTCGCCACCAGCCCGGCCTATGCGCAGCTGGTCAACGCCTACGAGACGCCGGCCGAGGCTGCCGAGACCACCGAGGGGAGCGCCCGATGAGCACCACGTCGACCGAGCCGACGGCCACCGCCGGCACGACGATGGACTCCGGCGAGGACATCGGCGCCATGGCGACGATCCGCCTCGGGATGAAGTACTCACCGGAGCTCCGCGAGGGACTCCGCCTCACGCTGGTCCTCGCCGTGCTCGCCTCGTGCGGCCAGGTCGTCGTCCCCATCGCGGTGCAGCAGACCCTCGACAAGGGCCTCGGTGCCGCAGGCGGGCCCCGCCTCGACTACGTCCTCTGGATGGGCGTGCTCGCGGCCCTCGCGATCGCGGTGACCAGCTATGCGTCCTACGCCATGACGCGCCGGCTCTTCACCACCTCCGAGCGGGGCCTGGCCACGCTGCGCGCGAAGGCGTTCCGCCACGTCCACGACCTGCCCCTGCTCACGCAGAACACCGAGCGACGCGGAGCCCTGGTCTCCCGGGTCACCACCGACGTCGACCAGGTCAGCCAGTTCCTCGTCTTCGGCGGCCTGATCTTCGTGGTGAGCATCGGCCAGATGCTGGTCGCCACCGTGCTGATGCTGGTCTACAGCTGGCAGCTCGCCGCGGTCGTGTGGATCGCCTTCGCCCCGCTGTTCCTCTCGATCCGCTGGTTCCAGAAGAAGCTGTCGGCCGCCTACACCGTCGTACGCCACCAGGTGGGCGTGCTGCTCGGCGCGATCTCCGAGCCCGTGGTCGGCGCCGCGGTGGTCAGGTCCAACGGGGTCGAGGACCGCACCCAGGCGCGCATCGACACCGCGATCCAGGACTGGCAGGACGCCTACATCAACGCCCAGAAGTACACCGTCACGTCGTTCTCGCTCGGTGGCATCTCGGCCGGGCTGGCCAACGCCGGCGTCATCGTCATCGGCGTCTGGCTCGGCTTCACCGGTGACATGACGCCAGGCAAGGTGCTCGCCTTCGCGTTCCTCGTGTCGCTGTTCGTCGGCCCCGTGCAGATGGGCACGCAGATCCTCACCGACGCGCAGAACGCCATCTCGAGCTGGCGCCGGGTGCTCGGCATCCTCGAGACGCCGGCCGACCTGGTCGACCCCGGCCCCGAGGGCGAGGCGCTCCCGCGCGGCCCGATCGACGTCCGGTTCGCCGACGTGACGTTCTCCTACCCCGGCGGTCCGCCGGTGCTGCGCGACGTCGACCTCGCCATCGACGCCGGCACCCGCATCGCGATCGTCGGCGAGACCGGCTCCGGCAAGTCGACCTTCGCCAAGCTGCTGACCCGCCTGATGGACCCCGTCGAGGGTGCGGTCATGCTCGACGGCGTCGACGTGCGCCGCATCGACGCGCGCTCACTGCGGCGCAGCGTGGTGCTGGTGCCGCAGGAGGGCTTCCTCTTCGACGACACGATCGCCGCCAACGTCCGCTACGGCAAGCTCGAAGCGACCGAGGACGAGATCCGGGCCTCGGCGACCGAGCTCGGCCTGGACGAGTGGCTGGCCGGCCTGCCGCGCGGGCTGCACACAGCGGTGGGCCAGCGCGGCGAGTCGATGTCAGCGGGGGAGCGGCAGCTCGTGGCCCTGCTGCGGGCGCACCTCGCCGACCCCGACCTGCTGGTGCTGGACGAGGCCACCAGCGCCGTCGACCCCGCGCTGGAGATGCAGATCGGCCGGGCGCTGGAGCGGCTGATGCAGTCGCGCACCTCGGTCACGATCGCGCACCGGTTGTCGACGGCCGAGAGCGCCGACGAGGTGATCGTCGTCGACAAGGGCCGGGTCGTGCAGCGTGGGCCGCACCGTGAGCTGGTCACCCAGGACGGCAGCGTCTACGCCGGGCTCCACGCGAGCTGGATCGCGCAGCACTCCCGCGCCTGAGGCGCGGAGGCCGGGCGAGCGGGTCCAGAGGAAGACCAGGCGGGCTCTCAGGCGGAGAGGACCTGGCTGATGAGCAGGTCGGCGTCGAAGAAGTCGGACTCGGCGCCCGGCGCGACGATCGCGGCGGTGCGGTCGAGGAAGTCGTTGATGTCGGAGGAGCGGGCCAGCAGGACCAGGTGGCCGTCGGGCGAGCTGAGCTCGATGCTGACCATGGCGCGACCCGACAGGCCGATGGCGGGTGCCACGTGCACGTCGCCCTCGCCGGTGGGCTTCTCGGTGCCCCGGATGAGGAGATCGCGACCGAACGTCCACACGAGGTTGCCGTCGGCGGTGACGAAGGTCATCGCCACGGCGAACGGGTCGCCGCTGCGGTAGCCGAGGACCGTGTCGATCTCGTGCCGGATGCCGCGGTCGTCCATGCACTCGACCGTGATGTCCAACGCGACGTCGGACAGGGTGTGGCCGCCTCCGGACATGTTCATCGGGTCTCCTAGGTGTCTCCCGGGGCGGGGGCTCCCGGGTTGGTGTTGCTCATGAGACGGCATGCGAACCCCCTGATGATGCGAAACGGCCAAATATGACCCGGGCCGGTCTGGACCGGCCCTTCGTGATGACTCGTGCGAGTCTTGAGAATTGCTTAACGATTCGGAGACGGCCGGGATACGGATTGCCCTCATCCGACTGGTCCAGACGGGTGTGGGGAGCCTCTGGATAGGTTGTGGCCATGACAGGCGCAGCCAGGCGGATCGTGTTCGAGGGTCTCGGGTGGCTCCTGCTGCTCCTGGGCGTGGCGATGATCTTCCTGCCCGGCCCCGGGCTGCTCGGGATCTTCGGTGGACTGGCCCTCCTGTCCCAGCAGTACGACTGGGCCGAGCGCCGCGTCGAGCCCGTCCGCCTGCGCGCCCTCAAGGGCGCGGCCGAGGGCGTCGAGTCGTGGCCCCGGATCATCGCCTCGTGCCTGGGAGCGCTCGCGCTCGTCGCGTGCGGCGTGCTCTGGATCGTCTACCCGCCCGCTCCCGGCTGGTGGCCCCTCTCCGACTCCTGGTGGCTCCCGGGCGGCATGTGGACCGGCATCACGCAGATCGGGTCGGCGATCATCGCTGCCGCGCTGATCGTCTACAGCTACCGCCGCTTCCACGGCAAGCCCGAGGCGCTCGAGGAGCTGACGCGCGAGATCGAGACCGCTGACCACGACCGCGGCGACCGCGAGCGACAGGGCCGCCGGTGACCCGCACCCGGCCGGGCCGACCCGATTCCTGCTCGGCCGACCCCATGCGTTAACGTTCACCCGAGCTCGGGCGATTGGCGCAGTGGTAGCGCGCTTCGTTCACACCGAAGAGGTCACTGGTTCGAACCCAGTATCGCCCACCCGAGTGCAGGCCCCGGATCGCTGGTCCGGGGCCTTTCACATGCCTGACAACCGCTCACCCGCCGACCGCGTCCCAGAGGCATGAGCAACGACATCCCCGGCGCCGGCACCCCTGGCGCCGACGTTCCCGACGGCCGCGGTCGCACCGGCCTGCACCTCACTGGCCGCGACCTGGACCGCAACCCCGCCGTCGTGGTGCGCGACGTCGAGCTGCTGAGCTCGGACTGGTATGTCCTGCGGGCGACGACGTACGACATCCAGCGTGCCGACGGCACCTGGCAGACCGAGCGGCGCGAGACCTACGACCGCGGCGACGGCGCGACGATCCTGCTCCACGACGTCTCCCGCCGCACGGTCCTGCTGACCCGGCAGTTCCGTTTCCCGGTCTACGTCAACGACCACCCGGACGGGATGCTGCTCGAGACGCCGGCCGGGCTGATCGAGGAGGAGGACGGCGAGAGCGCGATGCGCCGCGAGACCCTCGAGGAGACCGGCGTCGAGGTCGGTGAGGTCGAGCACCTCTTCGACGTCTACATGAGCCCCGGGTCGGTCACCGAGAAGCTGCTCTTCTTCGCCGCGCCCTACACGCGCGGCGACCTGTCGGGCACCCGGCACGGGGTCGAGGCGGAGGGTGAGCACATCGAGACCGTCGAGCTCGACTTCGACGTGGCGCTCGACGGGATCGGCACGACGATCCTCGACGCCAAGACCGTGATGCTGCTCCAGTGGGCCGCGCTGCGGGGTCCCTTCGCCCGCTGAGCCGTCATCGGAAGTCGCGCGACGACGCGCGCGCCTGGAGCACGGCACCGGCGCCGGGGACGACCACGTCGATGCCCTCGACCTTGTCGGCGACGAGGTTGGTGACGCCCTCGTTGCGCTCGAGGCGGCCGCGGATGACGACGGCGACGCGGTTGCGAGCCGCCTGGCGGTGGGCCTTCATCACGCCGACCGAGACCACGACGTTGAGCATGCCGGTCTCGTCCTCGAGGTTGAGGAAGGTGACGCCCATGGCCGTGCCGGGTCTCTGGCGGTGCGTGATCAGCCCGCCCACGTGGACCCGGCGACCCGACTCCGCCGTCTCGAGCTCGGCGATCGAGCGGACCCCCGCCCGGCGGAGGTCGTCGCGCAGGTGCTCGACCGGGTGCCGCTCGGGGGAGACCCCGGTGGCCCAGAGGTCGGCGAGCGTGATCTCGGGCGCGCTCATTCCCGGGAGCATCGGCGCGGCGGGGGCCGGGGTCGTGCCGGGGAGGTGGTCGGCGGCCTCGGAGAAGCCGGCGGTCCACAGCGCCTCGCGGCGGTCGAGGCCCCACGGCTCGAACGCCCCCGCGGTCGCCAGCGCCTCCAGCTGGGTCGTGGTCAGCCCCGCGCGACGCGACAGGTCGGTGACCCCGGTGAAGGGGGCCTCCTCGCGCGCCGCCACGATCCGGCGCCCCACGTCGAGGCCGATGCCGCGCACGGAGTCGAGCCCGAGGCGTACGGCGAGCATCCCGTCGCGGCGGTGGACGGGCACCGGGTCGGGGGTGCCCGGCACCCACTCGACGCGGGAGTGGTGCGGTTCGCAGCACGCTGCGGGCCCGGTCGGCGCGACCGGCCCGACCACGACGGGCTCGAGGTCGGCCTGGGCCGCCGATCGCGTGATGTCGGGACGGCGTACGTCGACCCCGTGCCGGCGCGCGTCGCCGACCAGCGACTGCGGGGAGTAGAACCCCATCGGCTGGTTGCGCAGCAGCCCGGCCAGGAACGCCGCCGGGTAGTGCAGCTTGAACCACGACGAGGCGTAGACCAGCAGGGCGAAGGACAGGGCGTGCGACTCGGCGAAGCCGAAGTTCGCGAAGGACAGGATCTTCACGTAGATGGAGTCGGCGAGGTCGCCGGTGATGCCGCGCTTGGCCATGCCGGTGTAGAGGGTGGCCTTGACCGACTCGATCCGCTCCACGCCGCGCTTGGAGCCCATCGCCCGTCGGAGCAGGTCGGCGTCGTCACGGCTGCAGTCGCCGAGGGTCACCGCCATCGCCATCAGCTGCTCCTGGAAGAGCGGCACCCCCTTGGTCCGCTCCAGCACCGGCACGAGCTCTGGGTGGTCGTAGGTCACCTCCTCCTGCCCGGTCGCGCGCCGGACGTAGGGGTGTACGGCACCTCCCTGGATCGGGCCGGGACGGATCAGCGCGATCTCGATGGCGAGGTCGTAGAACTCGCGGGGACGCAGGCGGGGGAGCGTGCCGATCTGGGCACGGCTCTCGACCTGGAAGACGCCGATCGAGTCGGCGCGGCAGAGCATGTCGTAGACGGCCGGCTCCTCCTTCGGCATCGTCGCGAGGTCCCACCGCTCGCCGAGGTGGTCTCCGGCCAGCCGCATCATGTGGTCGAGCGCGCCCAGCATCCCGAGCCCGAGCAGGTCGAACTTCACCAGCCCCATCGACTCGCAGGCGTCCTTGTCCCACTGGAGCACGGTGCGCCTGTCCATCCGGGCGCGCTCGATCGGGCAGACCTCGCCGATCGGCTGCTCGGTGAGCACCATCCCGCCCGAGTGGATGCCGAGGTGGCGCGGAGCGCCCATCAGCTCCTCGGCGAGCGCCACGACAGGAGCGGGGACGTCGTGGGCGCTGGTGTCACCGGCGTCACCGGCCACCACCGACGACCAGCCGTCGATCTGCTTGGACCACGCGTCCTGTTGGCCCGGGGAGTGGCCGAGCGCCTTGGCCGCGTCGCGCACCGCCATCCGCGGCCGGTAGGCGATCACGTTGGCGACCTGCGCGGCGTTGCGCCGACCGTAGGTGTCGTAGACCCACTGGATCACCTCTTCGCGGCGGTCGGAGTCGAAGTCGACGTCGATGTCGGGCTCCTCGTCGCGGTGCGCGGAGATGAACCGCTCGAAGGGGAGGTCGTAGAAGACGGCGTCGACGGCCGTGATGCCGAGGGCAAAGCAGACTGCCGAGCTTGCCGCCGACCCGCGCCCCTGGCACAGGATCCGGCGGCTACGTGCGAAGGCGACGATGTCGTGGACGATCACGAAGTAGCCGGCGAAGTCCTTCTCGCCGATGACCCGCAGCTCGTGCTCCATCCGCTCGCGTGCCGCGGCCTCGTGGGGCACGCCGGCGTACCTCTCGGCGAAGCCCTGCTCCGCCAGCACGCGCAGCCACGAGTCGGCCGTGTGTCCCTCCGGGATCTGCCGCTTGGGCAGTGCGGGCGAGGCCTTGCGCAGGTCGAAGGCGAGCTCGTCGGCGAGGGTGACGCTGCGCGCGACGGCCCGGTCGCCGATGCTGTCGGGGTACGACGACAGCGCGGCGGCCGTCTCCGCGCCGCTGCGCAGGTGGGCCGAGGCCGACAGGTCGAGCCAGCCGTCGAGGTCGGCGAGGCTGCGACGCGAGCGGATCGCGGCCATCGCGGAGGCCAGCCGGTGCTGCCGGGGCGTCGCGTGGTGGACGTTGCCGGCGGCCACCACGTCGAGCCCGTGCACGCCCGCGAGTCGCACGAGGGCGGCGTTGGTCGCGTCGGCACCCGGGCGGGGGGACAGCTCGACCACGACGTGCTCGAGACCGAAGAGCGACGTCAGCCGGTCGAGCTCCTCCGCCGCGGCGGGCTCGCCGCCGTGGGCCAGCGCCTGGCGGACGGTGCCCTTGCGACACCCGGTCAGCACCACCCAGTGGCCCCGCCCCTGCTCGCCGAGCTCGGCGAGGTCGTAGACCGGACGCCCCTTCTCGTCGCCGCGCAGGTGCGCGTCGGTCATCGCGGCGGCCAGCCGGTGGTAGCCCTGGACGCCACGCGCGAGCACGAGCAGGTGGCTGCCCTCCGGATCGGGTACGCCGTTCTGCGGACCGCGGAGGCCCAGCGAGAGCTCGGCTCCGAAGACCGTGGTCAGGCCGTGGACGGCCGCGGCCTCGGCGAGCAGCGGGGCGCCGTAGAAGCCGTCGTGGTCGGTGATCGCAAGGGCGTGCAGGCCGAGCCGCACCGCCTCCTCGACCAGCTCGACGGGTGAGCTCGCGCCGTCGAGGAAGCTGAAGTTGCTGTGGCAGTGCAGCTCGGCGTAGGGCGTCACGTCGGCCGGACGCTCGATCGCCCGGGCGTCGGGGGGTGCGTGCTTGCGGCGTGACACCGGGGCGTCGTCGGCACCGGGCAGGCCGCTCAGCCTCCGCTCGAGCTCCTTCCAGTGCATGGCCGGGTTGTTCCAGCCCACTATGTGGCGCCTCCGCTCGTTCCTCGCTCCGGCGCGTGCTCGCTGCCCCGGAAGCGATCGTCTTCCCCCCTGCGCGCGAACGCTCCGCTCGTTCCTCGCTCCACGCCCGTGCTCGTCCGCCCAGACGATCGCGGGCACCGAGCGCTGTCCCACACGGGGAGGTGCCCACGTCGGGCCCGCGTTCCGAGCTCACGAGATCGCTCAGTCATATGCCGCCTCCAGCGACCAGCCCTCGGGGGCGCGCACCAGCAGCCACGCGCGCCCGTCCGCGCCGACCACCTGGAAGCGTGCGGTGATCCCGGAGCCGCCGGCCCACCAGCCCTCGTCGATCGGCCACGGTCCTGCCCAGGCCGTGACCGGCTGCCACGGGAGGACACCGGAGCCGACCCGGAAGCGCCGCGGGTCCCCGGTGACGACGCCCCGGTCGGTCAGCCGCACCTCGCGCCCGGTCTCGTCGACCACCTCGGCCGCGGGCGGCGTGGCGAAGACCCGCACCGGGGCGGGTCCGGGCACCCGTCCCGGCCAGGGCCGGTCGACGGGCCGGAGGTCGACGGCGCGCTCGCCCCACGGCACCAGCGCCTGCCGCGCCGCGGGGCTGCGACCGCCCTGCAGCACGGGTCGGCGCACGGCGTCGAAGCCGACCATCCCCTGCACCCGCGCCACACCGCGCTCGACGAGGTCGTCGGACGCGGCGCCCCACAGGGCCTCGCCGTGCGCGGCTGCCGGCTCGACGACCTCGGGGACGAAGCGGATCCGGTCGATCGGTGCCCGCACGCGCCCGACGGACTTGCGGGCCCGCATGCTGCCGGCACCGCTCGTCGTCCCGGCGGACTGGAGCTGCCAGTGCACCCGGTCGACGAGGTCGCGGGCGGTGAAGTGGCGCGGGTGCAGCCACACCCGCGACGAGCAGACCACCGCGTCGGTCTCGGCGACCACCTGCACGCCGGTCGCGACCAGCTGGTGGTGGGCGAGCCGGTCGAGGAAGGCCTCGGCCGTGGTGCGGACGCTGAAGGTGATCGCCTCGACCGAGTCGAGCGGCGGCTCGAAGACGACGTCGGCCTCGAGCTCGGGCGGCGGGGTGCGCGCGGCGAAGAGGGTCGGGTCCTCGCCGCGAGCCCGGCGTCGTACTGCCGCGCCGTAGGTGCCGAGCCGGTGCTCGACGGCGTCGCCCGGCAGGTCGGCCAGGTCGCCGAGCGTGCGGAGCCCCAGCCGCTGGAGCAGGCTGACCAGGTCGCGACCGGGCGCGCCGTCGCCCTGCAGGACGTGCACCGGCAGCACCCGCAGGAAGGCCGCCGACCCTCCCGCCGGGACGACCTCCCACGCCTGCACCTCGGCCGTGCGGGCTGCCTGCTCGGCGGTGAAGAGGTCGTCGGCGATCCCGATCCGCACGTCCCACACGCCGCTCTCGACCAGCGCCTGGCAGACCGTCGCCGCGGCGTCGGACTCCGTGCCGTACCAGCTGCCCGGCGCGCGGACGGCGAGCAGACCGGGACGCAGGGCGGCTACCCCGGGCCGCAGGTCCTCGACCACCGACAGCACGGGCTCGAAGGCACGGGCGTCGCGGTCGGCGTTGGCCGGCAGCAGCACCAGTTTCGGGCAGCGGGACTGCGCGTCGCGGCGCCGCTGCCCACGGCGCACCCCCTCGGACCGGGCGGGCCCGTTGCAGACCTCGACGACGTTGGCGGAGAGCACGGCGGCGGGGGAGCGGGGCGAGCGCTCCGCCTCGTCGAGCGCGGCGACCACCGACCAGTCGGGGCACCACACCACCATCACCCTCATCCGACCCTCACCCGGATGCCTGGCGCAGCTCACGGACCGGTGCCTCGAGCCGGCGCAGTCCGGGCCAGGTCAGGTCGGCGTGCTGCGCGGGCCGTGCCCCGCGGCGTACGACGACGCGTGCCCGGCGCTCCTCCAGCTGTCCGGTGCCGGCCACGGGACCGGTCCACGCAGATCCCTCCACGGACACCCGTGCGGTCGCCCGCGGCCAGTCGCCGTGCACCACGAGCACCGACGAGCGCGTGCGCAGCCGCGAGTCGAGGATGCCGGCGGTGCGCTCGTCGACGGAGGCGGGTGGGCGCAGCACGACCACCCGGAGCACGTCGACGAGGGCAGCCGCGACCTCGAGCCAGTGCTCGCCGGGGTCGGGCACCAGCACGGTGCGGGAGAGCTCGACGCCCAGCTCCGCGGCCGCCTCCGCACCGAAGTCGGCACAGCCCGCGAAGCCGACCCACTCGCCCGCCTGCGAGGCGCCGGCCGCCAGTGCGAGCGCCAGCGACGCGCTGTCCACGGCATAGGTCTGTCCCGCGTGCAGGGGGACCAGGTCTGCGAGACCGGGCAACGTCGGCACCGGTTGTCCGGCAGGCTTGTCCTCCATCTGGGCGACCCGCTCACGCAGCTGCTCGACCACCGATCGCCGCGGATCGAGCGCTGCGACGGACCGGCTGGACGACATGCACCCATGATCGAACACGTGTTCGAACCACGTCAAGCGGGGAGGCGCCCGCGGGGGGTGGTCAGGCGCGAGCAGCCGGGGGCAGGTCGTCCGGAGAGGCCGGTGCAGCGCTGCGCGGGTCCTCCGGGAGCTGGGCGACCTGCTCGCGGCACCACACCGAGACCTGCCGGGAACCGTCCAGGACGGCGGCGCGGAACTGCGCCCACGGCTCCCACGCGACGTCGCCCACCTCGTCCGGGTCCGGGACGACCGGGCCATCTGTGGTCGCGACGAAGACCGGGCACATCTCGTTCTCGACGACCCCGTCCTGCTCGGCGCGGTAGCGGAAGCGGGGCAGCAGCAGGCGCAGGCCGGAGATCGAGGTGCCGAGCTCCTGCTCGACCCTGCGGCCCACCGCCTCGGAGATCGACTCGCCCGGGGCGGGGTGGCCGCAGCAGCTGTTGGTCCAGACGCCGGGGAAGGTCGCCTTGTGCAACGCCCTCTGGGTGACCAGCACCCGCCCGTCGGCGTCGAAGAGGTAGCAGGAGAAGGCGAGGTGCAGGGGGGTCGCCGCGTGGTGCACGGTGGCCTTGTCCGCGGTGCTGATGGACCGGCCCTGCTCGTCGAGCAGGACGACCTGCTCGGGCTCGAGCGTCGTCGTCGTGGGGTCGGTGTGCGAGGTCATGAGGTCCTCCTGCGGGACGGACGGGGTGGGTGAGGGGGACGAGTGGCGGAGCGCACGAGGTGTCCTGCCGCCGCCCCGATCGCGGCGACGGTCCAGCCGGCGACCACGTCGACGACGTAGTGCTCGCCGGTGTAGACCAGCGTCAGCGCCATCGCGAGGGCGTACGCCGCCAGGGTGATGCGCCAGGCCGTGCCGACCGAGCGCCAGAGAAAGAGCGCCGCGAGCAGCGCCGCCGCCGCGTGCAGCGACGGCATCGCGGCGACCGGGTTGCTGCCGGACTGCCCGGACTCGACCAGCCGCGCGACCGGGTCGAGGCCGAGCGAGTGCCACCCGAGCGAGGAGATGCGCTCCACCGGCCCGACGGCGCCGAGATCGGCAGCCAGCCACGGCGGGGCGGCGGGGTAGGCCAGGTAGACGGCGATGCCGAGGACCGACATCGTGAGAACGGCCGTCAGCCACTCCCCGAAGCGGTCGCGCAGCCGGAACCAGGCCACGGCCGTGATGAGCGGGATGGTGAGGAAGTGCGTCACGTAGACGAGGGCGGCCAGTGCGTCCCACCAGTGGGCCGTCCCGTCGACCACCTGCGCCTGCAGCCACACCGTCGGCACCGTGCCGAACAGGGCCTCGTCGCCCCGCGCCGGCCCCAGGACGTGCAGGCCGGCCCCCAGGCGGTTGGTGTCGGCGGCGTCACCGGTGCCCAGCGGGGCCGTGACCCACTGCGCGACCCAGTAGCAGACCAGGATCAGGCTCAGCGGGGACCAGGCGATGAGCAGCTGGGCGATGGGTCCGTGCCGCGAGGGCGCCTGCTCGGCGGGTGGCGAGGGGCGTGGTGGTGCCTCGTCCCGGGTGGTCATGCGCGCGTCCGACGCTGCTCGAGCCGCTCGATCAGCGCCTGGGTGCGGAAGCGGTTGTGACGCTGGATGGCGATGAAGGGAAGGTTGACCAGCACGCCGTAGGTGACGAGGAGCGCCGCGGGCAGCGGCGGGTTCCACAGCACGAAGAGCGGACCGCACCAGAGCGCCCACCAGTGCGCGAGCTCGGCGCGCCGGGTCTCGCGCACGAAGACCCGGAGCCCGTCCACGTCGAGTGCCGGCAGCTCGCGCTTGCTGATGCCGCCGGCGAACAGTGCACCGGCCTCCGGCAGCCGGTCCTTCCACCGGTGGATCCGCAGCCGACGGCGGTACCACCGGCCGCCGTCCTCGAAGCGGCGCTGCCGGAGGCCCCAGCCGTCACGGGCCAACCGACGGTCCGGCAGCCGGTGCGCGGCGTAGCCGGTGAGCGCGTGGAAGAGACCCCACGCGATCACGTCGACGACGACGGTCCAGGTCTGCGGCATCACCAGCTGCAGCATCAGGCGGCCTCCTCGGGCGACCGGCGGAGGTCGACCTCGCGCCCGCGCCACCGCACCGAGCGACGGACTGTCGTGTCCACGAGGGAGCGCGCGAAGACGAGGTCGAAGGCGAGCAGCGGCACCGGGAACAGCAGCCACGTCCACCAGCGGAAGGTGCCGACGCGGTGCAGCAGCCTGCGGACGTCCAGTGCCGTGGCGGCGTAGGCGATCGCCCACAGGGCGGGGCTGCCGACAGGTTCCGCGGAGGTCACGGGGGCCAGCAGGGCCAGGACGGCGCCGACGGCGACGGCGTGGTGCGTCGCCACCCAGGCGACAGTGGTCACCGCCGCCCGCGGGTCGGCGGCGGTCGCGCCGGACGCGATGTTCTTCGACCACCCCGCCACGAGGCGGCGCAGTCCGCCCGGGTAGCTGCGCATCCGGGCGGCGTCGCCGCCCACAGCGCACCAGACCGGCAGGCCGACCCGGTCGTAGGCACCGGCGAGGGCGGCGTCGTCGAGGATCGCGCCGCGCACGGCCTCGTGGCCGCCGCTGCGCGCGAGGTCGTCGCGGGAGGTCAGGAGGCACGGCCCGAAGGCCATCGGGGTGCCGCGCGGTGTGCGGGTGAAGGCGCCGCTCGCCATCACGGCGACCAGGTTGAACCAGGCGGACAGCTGCTCGTAGGGCCGCACCACGCGGTGGTGCGGCTGCACGGACACCAGTCCGCCGTGCCGTCGGTGGGCCTCCAGCAGGCGTGCGGTCGCGTCGGGCGCCAGCGTCACGTCGGCATCGAGGAAAAGCAGCAGATCACCCGTGGTCGTCGCGGCGCCGACGTGGCACGCCCACGCCTTGCCCGTCCAGCCCGCGGGCGGACGCCCGGCCGGGACGACGCGGGCGCCGAGGTCGCGGGCGACCGCCGCGGTGTCGTCGCTCGACGCGTCGTCGACGACAACCACCTCCGCCAGCGGCACGGACTGCTCGGCCAGGGCACGCAGGAGGCGGGGCAGCGCGAGCGCCTCGTCGCGAGCCGGCACGACCACCGACACCGAGGGGGCGGGCCCGACCGCCGGAGCGGGCGTCGGCGGCAGGGTGCGGAGGTCCGCCACCCAGCGGTGCGCCGCGGCCGCCACCGCGACCAGGACGGCGAGCAGGACCAGGTCGGTGGCCAGCGCGACGGCGCTCATGCGGCTCCGCGATGACGTACGACGAGTGGCATCCCGCCGCGGGGATGCACCGCAGCGTGCGCCTGGGGCTCGGGTCGCACCCAGCCCGGCGGGGTCTCGAGGCGGGACCCGCGCAGCAGCTCGGCGAGCACGACGACCATCTCGCCGAGCGCGAACTCGCGACCGATGCACAGCCGTGGCCCCTGTCCGAACGGGAGGTAGCCGGTGCGGACAGGTCCGTCGACGAACCGCTCCGGGCGGAAGGCGAGGGGGTCGGGGAAGAGGTCGGCGCGACGGTGCACGAGCCACGGGCTGATGATCGCGAGCGTGCCGGCCGGCACCTCGCGACCGGCGAGCACGTCGGGCTCCCGCGAGCGCCGGGAGATCACCCACGCCGGCGGATAGAGGCGCAGTGCCTCGTCGACCACGGCGCGCGTCCAGGGCAGCTGCTCGCGGTGTCCGACGAGGGAGACCGGGCCGGGGTGCGCGGCGAGCTCGGCGGCGACCCGCTCCTGCTCGACGGGGTGCTCGGCCAGCAGCATCAGCGTCCACGCCAGCGCCGCGGCCACCGTCTCGTGCCCGGCGATCACCATCGTCACCAGCTCGTCGCGGATGCCACGGTCGTCCATGCCGCTGTCGAGCATGAGGCCGAGGAGGTCGTCGCCGTGGGTGGTCGTCCCGCCGGTCCGGTGCCGGGCGCGGCGCTGGGCGATGATCTCGGCCGCCCCGCGGTCGAGGCGGCGTCGCGCGGAGCGGAGCCGGAGGTTCGTGCGCGAGGGTGCCCACTCGGCCGTCGGCACGATCGAACGGCCGAGCCGGACGACGATGTCGGCCGACGAGCTCGTGGCCGCGAGCAGGTCCTGGGCCTGGCCGGAGAGGTCGGCGCCGAAGAGCGCGCGACCCACCGCGTCGAGCCCGATGGTGTGGGTGAGGGCGGCGACGTCGACCACGTCACCGTCGCGGACGTCGCGCAGCCGGGACTCGATGCTCTCGCGCGCTGCCGCTCGCACCTGGTCGCCCACGGCCGCGAGGCGCTCGTGGTGGAAGGCGGGGGCGGCCACTCGCCGGTGCTCGATCCAGCTCGGCTCGGCGGACGCGAGCAGGCCGGGACCGGTGACCCGCGCGAGGGCGGCGTACTGCACCGTCTCCTTGGACCAGCTGCGCGCCGAGGTCTGGAGCACGCGCTTGACGTCGAGGGGGTCGGTCAGCAGCAGCGCGGGTGGTCCCGGGACCGGGAAGGAGACGGTGTCGCCGTGGAGCTCGCGCGCGGCGACGAGGAACGACAGCGGGTCGGCGCGCACGGACCGGAAGGCACGTGCCATGTCGAGGGGCGTGGGACCGGGGACACCGACGTCGGTGGGCTGCATCGCCTGCAGCCGGGTGGCGAGGCTCATCCGCGCGGCTGTCCCTGTCGGTATTCGTCGCCGCGTCCGGCCACGGCCGTACGTCGCCCGCCCAGCCAGGTCCACGCGACGCAGCTCGCGAGCACCAGCCCGAAGCCGAAGCCGAGGTCCTCGACGGGGGCGAAGAAGAGCCTGCCGTCACCGATGAAGGCCCGGTCTCCGCTGCCGATGATCGCGTCGCCGGAGTACTGCACGATCCCGCGTCCGGTGAGCCAGCCGTTGGTGAGCAGCTGGAAGAACACGATGATCGCGTAGGCGGCCCACCAGTCCCCGCTCGACGTCAGCCGGGTGCGAGCCACCCAGCGGTCGAGCACGACCGCGAGCGGCACGCACAGCACGGCGATGGCGGTGTAGCTCATCGGGCCGCCTCGCTGTCGCGCGCCGCTGCGCGCCGGGCACCCGGACGTACGCCGCTCCTGGCGGCACGGACGCCCTCGAGGGTCAGCACCGACACGACGGGGATCACCACGAAGAAGGCCACCTCCTCCAGCGGCAGGCCGGCGACCCGCCAGGGCAGCGTCTGGTCGGCGTCGAACCACCAGTGCCCCTCGTGGGTCGCCCACACGTCCCAGAGCAGGAAGGGGGTGCCGGCGAGCAGCACGGTCAGCAGCAGCCGCCCGGGCGAGCGCAGCACCGTCAACCGGAACGCGGGCACCAGCGGCAGCGTCCCCGCGAGGCAGAACGCGAGCATCGCGACGTAGGCCAAGTGCTCCGGGCTCATGGCACCGTCCGCGGTGGCACGGGGAGGCTGGAGAGGTCGCCGGTGACCCGCTTGAGCACCAGCTCGGCGCTGATCAGGCACATCGGCAGGCCGACGCCGGGCACGGTCGTGGAGCCGGCGTAGAGCAGCCCGTCGACCTTCGCGCTCGCGTTGCCGGGCCGGAGGAACGCGCTCTGGCGGAGCGTGTGCTCCAGGCCCAGCGCGCCGCCGCGCCAGGCGTGGTAGCCGGTCTCGAAGTCGCGCGGGCCGATGGTGCGGCGCACGCGGATGCGGTCGCGGAGGTCGGGGATGCCGGCCCACGCGGCGACCTGGTCGATCGCCCGGTCGGCGGCCTGCTCCACGGCGGGTGAGCCGCCGCCGTCGTCACCGCCGTGACCGATGCCGGGGTCGGCGGGCACGGGTACGAGCACGAAGAGATTCTCGCAGCCCTCGGGGGCGACGGTCGGGTCGGTCTCGGACGGCTTGCACACGTAGATCGAGGCGGGGTCCGGAACCCGGGCGCGGGAGCCGAAGATGTCACCGAAGTTCTGCGCCCAGTCGGCGGTGAAGAACAGCGAGTGGTGGGGCAGCTGCGGCAGGCGGCCCTCCACCCCGAGCAGCGCCAGCACCGCGCCGGGACCGGGGGAGCGCTTCTTCCACGCCGGCTCCGGGTGGGTCCGGTGCTCCGGGTCGACGAGCGCCGTCTCGAGGTGGTGCAGGTCGGCGGCACCCACCACGAGGTCTGCGGTGACCGTGCTGGTGCCCTCGTCGGCGCGGGTGTGCTCGACGCCCGCCACCCGGGCGCGCCCGCGGGCGTCGGACCGGGTGAGGATCCGCGTGACCTCGGTGCCGGTGTGCAGTCGGGCACCGTGCCGCCTGGCCAGGGAGGCCAGGACCTCGACGAGGCGGGTGAAGCCGCCCTGCGGGTAGAGCACCTGGTCACCCAGGTCGAGGCGGCTCATCAGGTGGTACATGCTCGGCGTCCGGTCCGGGGACGAGCCGAGGAAGACGGCCGGGTAGCCGAGGACCTGCCTCAGCCGGTTGTCGCGGAACGAGGCGGCCACGTGCTTCTCCAGCGACCGGGTGAGCAGCCGGCCCAGCCGCGGGGCGCGGCGCAGCACGTCGGGGTGCAGGAAGGCGCCGGGGGAGTCGAAGCTGGTGTAGAGGAACCGGCGCAGCGCCATGTCGTAGGTGTCCTCGGCCGAGCGCAGGTAGGCGTCGAAGGCATCGCCGGCGCCGGGCTCGATCGACTCGAAGAGCGCCCGGTTGTGCTCGCGGTCGGGGCGCAGGTCGACCGGGTGGGGGTGACCCTCGAAGAAGACGCGGTAGCTCGGGTCGAGCACGGTCAGCTCGAGCTCGGCCGCGACCGTCGTGCCCAGGAGCTCGAAGAAGTGCTCGAACACCTCGGGCATGAGCCACCAGGACGCACCGGTGTCGAACCGGTAGCCGTCGCGCTCGACGCTGCCGACCCGGCCACCGAGGTCGGCGTTCTTCTCCAGCAGGTCGACCTGGTGGCCGCGCGAGGCGAGCAGGGCGGCCGTGGCGAGCCCGGCGACGCCGCCGCCGACGACCACGACGTGGCGTGGACCGCCCGCGCCGGCGGGTGCGTTGCGGCGCGAGACCACGTCGGCCATGCGCTCGGGGAGGCGGATCGTCACGCGGCGCCTCCGTGCAGCGCACTCGCGACGAGCCTCAGCTTCACTGCTGCCGGCACGCGGACGCGGGTACGCCGGATCTGCTCCGCGGGCGTCGCGCGCAGCCGCGTGGCGAGCTCGGCGAAGGTCGCGTGGGCCGCGAGGACGGCCCGGCGGCTGCTCGAGGGCAGCCGTGGTACGACGGCCGCAGCGGCGGCGAGGTCGGCGTCGATGTCGTCGAGGATGCGGTCGCGGTCGGTGTCGCAGAACGTCTCGACGTCGAGGCCGGGGAAGTAGTCGCGCCGGAGCAGGTCGTGGTCGTCGGTGAGGTCGCGGACGAAGTTGAGCTTCTGGAAGGCAGCGCCGAGACGGCGGGCGCCGGGGGCCAGCTCGTCGTAGGACGCGGTGGTGGGCCCCTGGGCGTCGGGAGCGGCGAGGAACGCCCGCAGGCACATCAGTCCCACGACCTCTGCCGAGCCGTACACGTAGCGGTCGAAGGACTCCTGCGTGTGACTGCGGGTGTCGAGGTCCATGCGCATGGAGTCGAAGAACGGGGCGACGACGTCGTCCTCGATCCCGACGTCGATGGCGGTGCGTGCGAACGCGTGCACCACGAGGTTGCCGCTGTAGCCGGTCGCGAGGGCGTGGCGCACGTCCTCCTGGAGCCAGTGGAGCATCGTCGCGCGAGCCTCGCGCGCCAGCCCCTGGTCGGGGTTGTCCACGATCTCGTCGGCCACGCGGACCAGGGCGTAGATGTTGCGCACCTGGGTGCGGACCGGCTCGGCGAGCAGCCGGGAGGCCAGCCCGAAGGAGCTGGAGTAGCGGCGGATGACCACGGCCGAGCTGGCCTCGGAGACCGAGTCGTAGAGGGTGCGGGTGCCGGACCGGCTGACGAACAGCGTCATGCCGCGACCTCGCCGTCGTCGCCCGCGGTCAGCGGCCGCGTGCTCACCCGGTCCAGGATCTCGACCGGGAGGCCCGCGGAGCGCAGCACCGAGCGCGCCTCCTCGAGGTAGTGGTCGGCGAGGTCCTCGACGAAGTCCCGCGAGCCGGACTCCACGAGCAGCGCGCGTACCTCGTCGAGCTCGTCGTCCCGCAGCTGGCGACCGAGGTAGGAGCTGATCCGGCCCCACTGCAGCGTCTCTCGCGCGTGGACCATCAGCGGTGTCTGCTTCCCGGTGCGCAGGTCGCAGGTGGCGCTCTTGCCGGACCGGGCGGGGTCGCCGAAGACTCCGATCAGGTCGTCGGCGAGCTGGAAGGCCACGCCCATCGCCCGGCCCGCGCGGCCGAGCCGCTCGACCGTCGAGGCATCGGCGCCGGCGAGGACCGCACCGGCCTGCAGCGGGAGGGAGAAGGAGTAGGCGCCGGTCTTGAGCGCCTCCATCTCCACGCTCTGGGCGAGCGAGGCCTGCGACACCCCCAGCGCCAGGCGTACGTCCGCCAGCTCGCCGGCCGCGGTGGCGTGCAGGGCGGCGTCGAAGAGGTCGAGGAGGTGCTCGACCACGCCACGCTCGGCGCCGCAGGTGGCGACCGTCCGCACCGCAGCCGCGATCGCGAGGTCCCCGGCGAGCACACCGGCGGTCAGCCCGTAGCCGTCGACGCCGGCCGCTCCGGCGCCGTCGACGCGGGCCAGGGCGCGGAAGGTGCCGCTCACGTTGGGGCGGCCGCGACGCACGTGGTCGGCGTCGATGACGTCGTCGTGCACCACGAACGCGGTGTGGAGCAGCTCGACCGCCGCGGCGACCTCGGCGGCAGGCCCGGGGGCAGTGCCGCCGAGCGCGTCGTGCGTCGCGACGAGGAGGGCGGGACGGAACCGCTTGCCGCCCGCGGCGGCGCGGACCAGCGACTCCCAGAGCAGCGCGTGGTGGGGGTCGATCGCGCCGGCGCGACGCCGGCCGGCGGCCAGCACGCGCTCGAGCGCCTGGTCGGGCCCGTTCCTGGGGGAAGGGGTCCGGATGTCGACGCTGATCTCGGTCCCGCTCTCGGTCATCGTGCCGGTCATGTGGTCCTCCCGCAGTCCAGTGGTGGCGTGGATTCGTGGTGGGGTCGTGCAGGCGTCCTGTTGATGCCGATGAATCTATGCAACACTTCCAACTAAATCTAGGCAAGGTGCAAAGGAGACTCGATCCGTGGACACCAGCTCTCGCGTCTCCCTCACCATCGGCGACCTGGCCACCAGGACAGGGGTACCCGTCGCGACGCTGCGCAGCTGGGAGAAGCGCTACGGCTTTCCGCGCCCGAGTCGCCAGCCGGGCGGGCACCGCCGCTACTCGGAGTCCGACGTGGACGCGGTGCACGCGGTGCTGGAGCGGCGCCGCAGCGGGTTGTCGCTCGCAGCGGCCGTGCAGCGCGGCGTCGAGCCGCCGACCCGGTCGGGCTCGCTCTTCGCCGAGCTGAGGAGGCGCCACCCGGTGCTGCGTCCCCAGCTCCTCTCGCGCCGGACCCTGGTCTCGATGAGCCACGCGATCGAGGACGAGTGCTGCGCCCGGGCCGCCGACCCGGTGCTGTTCGGCGGCTTCCAGCGCGAGACCTTCCTGCGCCCCTCCTACGCCCGGTGGCGCGAGCTGGCCCGCACCGCCCGCCTCACCACCGTCTTCGTCGACCTCCACGGCGAGGCCCCGGCGGACGAGGTCCTCGTCGAGATCCCGCTCCCGCACGAGTCCCCCCTGCAGCGGGAGTGGTTCGTGGTGTGTGACGCGGCCGACCTGCCGGCGTGCCTGGTCGCCGTCGAGCGGCCCGGGCAGCCGGCCGACGGCGAGCGCGTGTTCGAGGCCGTGTGGTCGGTCGACCCCGTCGTCGTGCGCGACGCCAGCACCCTGTGCGGCGCCCTGGCCGACGAGCTCCGCACGGACTGGCGCGAGGGTGCGGACCCGGAGCCGCTGGGAGAACCGGTCCCGGCCTCCGACGACCTGCGGCGCGTGAGCGATCTCTTCGACCGGATGATCGACTACCTCGACGCGACGGCGATGCGCTGAGACAGGTGAGGGTCACCTAACCTCCTCGTGTGCCCGAGGACCTCCCCGCCGCCGTCCAGCCGTTGCGCTCGCTCTGGCAGCGCTATGGCGCCTACCGCTCCCGCTTCGTCGGCGCCGTCGTCGCCTCGACGGTCAACAAGGTCGCCGACGTGGTGCCCGAGCTGCTCATCGGCGCCGCCGTCGACGTCGTGGTGCGTGGCGACCAGTCGCTGGTCGGCGAGGTGCTCGGCGTCGAGTCGCGCTTCGCCCAGCTCGGCTGGCTCGCGGTCATCAACGCGGTCGTGTGGATCATCGAGTCGCTGAGCGAGTACGTCGCCAGCGTGCTGTGGCGCGGCCTGGCCCAGGGCGTCGAGCACGACATGCGCGTCGAGGCCTACGACCACGTGCAGCACCTCGACCTCGGCTGGCACGAGAGCCGGCCGGCCGGGTCGACGCTGGCGACCCTCAACGACGACGTCAACCAGCTCGAGCGCTTCCTCGACGTCGGCGCACCGGCGATCCTGCAGACCACGCTCAACGTGCTGCTCGTCGGCGCCGTCTTCGCCGCGGCGTCCGGCCAGCTGCTGCTGTTCGCGTTCCTGCCGATCCCGGTGATCGTGGTCGGCTCGCTGGTCTTCCAGAGGCGCCTCGAGCCGCTCTACGACCGGGTTCGCGTCGCGGTCGCGGACCTCTCGAGCACCCTCTCGTCCAACATCTCCGGCATCGCGACGATCAAGGCGTTCACGGCCGAGGACCGCGAGCGCGACCGCGTGGCCGCGGTGTCGCAGGCCTACCGCGAGGCCAACACCGCCGCCATCCGCTCCTCGGCGGCGTTCGTGCCGCTGGTGCGGGTGGCGATCCTCACCGGCTTCACCTGCACCCTGCTGCTCGGCGGCTGGGCGACCCTGCGCGGCGACCTCGCGATCGGCCTCTACTCCGTGCTCGTCTTCATGACCCAGCGCCTGCTCTGGCCGCTCACCGAGGTCGCCGAGGTGCTCGACCTCTACCAGCGGGGCCGCGCGTCGGCCGCCCGCATCCTCGGCCTGCTCGAGGTGCCGGTCACGGTGCCGGCCGGCTCGACCGCCCTCGAGCGGCCGGTGCGCGGCCGCGTCGAGCTGCGCGGCGTACGGGCCGGCTACGCCGACGGTCCCGACGTCCTCCACGCCATCGACATGGTCGTGCCGGCGGGGGAGACCCACGCGATCGTGGGGTCGACCGGCTCCGGCAAGTCGTCCCTCCTCCGGCTCGTGCTGCGCTTCGACGACCCGCGCGCCGGGACCGTGCACTTCGACGGCCAGGACGTCCGCGACCTCGACTGGGACTCGCTGCGCGGCTCGCTCGGCTACGTCGCCCAGGACGTCTTCATGTTCGCCGGATCCGTCGCCGACAACATCGCCTACGGCCGCCCCGGGGCCACCCGCGAGGAGATCCTCGCGGCGGCGGAGGGCGCGGCCGCCCTCGACTTCATCGAGGCGATGCCCGACGGCCTCGACTCCTGGGTCGGCGAGCGCGGGGTCACCCTGTCCGGCGGCCAGCGCCAGCGCCTCGCCCTCGCGCGGGCGCTGCTGCGCGACCCGGCGGTGCTGGTCCTCGACGAGGCCACCAGCGCCGTCGACAACGAGACCGAGGCGGCCATCCAGCGCTCGCTGCGCAAGGCCACGGCCCGGCGCACGGCGATCGTGGTGGCCCACCGCCTCTCGACCGTCCGCCACGCGCACCGCATCTGGGTGCTCGACGCCGGCCGCGTCGTCGAGGCGGGCACCCACGACCAGCTGCTCGAGCACGACGGGGCGTACGCCGCCCTCTGGCGCGTGCAGACCGGCGAGCTCACCGAGCAGCCGCAGGCCGGGTGAAACCGGGGTGAGTCGACCGGCGGGCGGCCGATAGGCTCGCGGTGACATCCGCCCCATCTCTCACCACCACTCACAGGAGCTCTCGTGTCCGACATCAAGGTCGTCCGCATCCACGCCGATCAGCGTGCGGAGACCACCGTCACGACGGGCACCAAGGCCTGGGAGCTGTTCCGCGACGACGCCGACGTGGTCGCGGCTCGCGTGGCGGGCAGCCTGAAGGACCTGGCCTACGAGCTCTCCGACGGTGACGAGGTCGAGGGTGTCGCCATCGACAGCGCCGACGGCCGCGACATCCTGCGCCACTCGACCGCGCACGTGATGGCCCAGGCCGTCCAGCAGATCTGGCCGGAGGCCAGGCTCGGCATCGGTCCGCCGATCGACAACGGCTTCTACTACGACTTCGACGTCGAGACCCCGTTCGTGCCAGAGGACCTGGTCAAGATCGAGTCCGCGATGCGCAAGATCATCAAGGAGAACCAGCGCTTCGAGCGTCGGGTCACCACCGACGCCGAGGCGCTCGACGAGCTCAAGGACGAGCCCTACAAGATCGAGCTCATCGGGCTGAAGGGCGGTGCAGGCACCGCGGACACCGAAGGTGCCAGCGTCGAGGTCGGCGCCGGCGAGCTCACCATCTACGACAACATCGGCCGCAACGGCGAGGCGAAGTGGTCCGACCTGTGCCGTGGCCCGCACCTGCCGACCACCAAGCGGATCCCCGCGTTCAAGCTCATGCGGAGCGCGGCGGCCTACTGGCGCGGTGACGAGAAGAACAAGCAGCTCCAGCGCATCTACGGCACCGCCTGGGAGTCGAAGGAGGCGCTCGACGAGCACCTGCACCGCATCGAGGAGGCCGAGCGCCGCGACCACCGCAAGCTCGGCCGCGAGCTCGACCTGTTCTCGTTCCCCGACGAGATCGGCTCCGGTATGGCCGTGTTCCACCCCCGCGGCGGCGTGATCAAGCGGGAGATGGAGGACTACGTCCGCCGTCGGCACCTCGAGGAGGGCTTCGACTACGTCGGCACCCCGCACATCAGCAAGGACGGGCTGTTCCACACCTCCGGGCACCTGCCCTACTACGCGGACACCATGTTCCCGCCGATGGAGATGGAGCACGCTGAATACCGCCTCAAGGCGATGAACTGCCCGATGCACAACCTCATCTACCGCTCGCGGCAGCGCTCCTACCGTGAGCTGCCGCTGCGGTTCTTCGAGTTCGGGTCGGTCTACCGCTACGAGAAGTCCGGTGTCGTGCACGGCCTGACCCGCGTCCGCGCGATGACCCAGGACGACTCGCACTCCTACGTCACCCCGGAGCAGGCACCGGCCGAGGTCGAGCACCTGCTGACCTTCGTCACCGGCCTGCTCAAGGACTTCGGCCTCGACGACTACTACTTCGAGCTGTCGACCCGCGACGACTCCAAGCCCGACAAGTTCATCGGCTCCGACGACCAGTGGGAGACCGCCACCTCGGTGCTCGAGACCGCCGCGCGCAAGTTCGGCGTGGACCTCGTCCCCGACCCGGGCGGTGCCGCCTTCTACGGCCCGAAGATCTCGGTGCAGGCCAAGGACGCCATCGGCCGGACCTGGCAGATGTCGACCATCCAGTACGACTTCAACCAGCCCGCCGTCGACCGCTTCGACCTCGAGTACGTCGCCGCCGACGGCACCCGCAAGCAGCCGGTGATGATCCACTCCGCGAAGTTCGGCTCCATCGAGCGGTTCATCGGCGTGCTCGTCGAGCACTACGCCGGCGCCTTCCCGCCCTGGCTCGCCCCGGTCCAGGTCCAGGGCATCCCGATTGCGGAGCGCCACAACGACTACCTGTTCGACATCGCGAAGCAGATGAAGTCACAGGGGCTGCGCGTCGAGGTCGACGACTCCGACGACCGGATGCAGAAGAAGATCCGCAACGCGCAGCTCTCGAAGGTGCCGTTCATGCTGATCGCCGGTGACGACGACGTCGAGAAGGGCGCGGTCAGCTTCCGCTACCGCGACGGCCGCCAGGACAACGGCGTACCCCTCGCGGAGGCGATCGAGCGGGTCGCCGCCGCCGTGGCGAGCCGCGAGCAGGTCTGAGCCGCGCGTGCCCCCGTCCGACGACCAGGTCACCTACGACTGGCCCGAGGGCGGGGGTGCGCCGTTCGACGCGGCCGCCGACGAGACGCGCTGGGTGCTGGTGGCGGGCATGCGCTTCGGGCGCACCTGGCCGGCCGGCGACCGGCGCGACTTCGGTGACTGGGGCGACTTCGAGAAGCGCGTGCCGATGGGCTACAAGGTGATCCAGCTGGCCGAGCGACTGGCCGTCGTCGACCGCGGCACCGTGGTGCGCGAGTGGGCCGGGACCAGTGAGGCGGTGGACGGCCCCTACGCCGCCCTCGACGGCAACGGCAGCGAGCGCGGGCCGGACGGCCACTGGATCAGCCACGAGCACGACTCCTACGCAGGAGCGCTCGCCGAGGCGCGCGACATGCAGGACCGCGAGGTGCTGGTCGTCAGCATCCTGCAGACCGTGAACTGGCACTGAGGAGACGAGTTCGTGACAGACCTGGGACGCCGGCCGATCGTCGACCTCACCGACGAGGAGGCACGCCGCAAGCTGCCGCTGAAGTGGGGCGTGCCGGCCGACGTGCTGCCCGCCTGGGTCGCGGAGATGGACTACGCCGTCGACCCGGTGGTGCTCGACGCGCTGGCGCGGATGGTGGCCGACGGGATCACCGGCTACCCGCTCTTCGGGTGGGACCCCGAGCTCGCCGAGTCGTACGCCGGCTGGTCGGCGCGGCACTTCGGCTGGGCGCCGGAGCCCGAGGCGGTGCACCCCGTCGTGGACGTGACGGCCGGGGTGCGGATCGCGATCGAGGTGTTCAGCGGACCGGGCGGCGTGATCCTCCCGATCCCGGGCTACAACGCCCACCACGGGCTCGCCTCGGTCACCGGTCGCGAGGAGGTCCACCTCGAGGTCCCGGCCTCCGCCGACCGTGCGGAGATCGACCTCGACCGGCTCGACCGCGCCTTCGCCGACGGCGCGCAGACGCTGATCCTCACGCAGCCGCACAACCCGTGGGGCCGGGTCTTCACCCGGGCCGAGCTCGAGGGCATCCGCGACGTGGTGGTGCGCCACGGAGCCCGGGTCGTCTGCGACGAGATCCACGCCCCGCTCGTCCTGCCGGGTGCCGAGCACGTCTCCTACCTGTCGATCGAGGGCACCCACGACCACGCGATCGCCGTGGTCGCCGCGTCGAAGGCGTTCAACACCGCCGGCCTGCGGTGTGCCCAGCTCGTCGTCCCCGACCCCGACGCCCGGCAGCGGCTCCTCGACCAGCCGATGTCGCGCAACGAGTCCTACTCGAGCGCCGGCATCGTCGCGGCGAAGGCGGCCTACGACGACGGCGACCCGTGGCTCGCCTCGCTCGTCGAGCGGCTCGACCAGCAGCGCGCGCTCCTCGGCGACCTGCTCGAGGCGCACCTGCCCGAGGTGCGGATGCGCCCGCTGGAGGCGACGTACCTCGCCTGGCTCGACGCCTCCGCCTACGGCCACGACGACGCGGCAGCCGTCGCGCTCGAGCGCGGCCGCGTCATGGTGAGCGCCGGGACCTCCTACGCCCCTGGCGCCGGCAGCCAGGTCCGCCTCAACATCGCGACCTCGCCCGACCGGCTCACGGAGGTCATCGAGCGGCTCGCCAAGGCCTGGACCTGACGACCCGTCACGCGCCCCGCCAGCCCGCCGCTGGTTGAGCCCCGGCCGCTGGTTGAGCAGCGAGCGCCAGCGAGCGTGTCGAAACCAAGGCCGATCAATTATCCACCGTTGGTCGAGGAGGGCGCCCGCGCTCGTCCCGAGACCAGACCTCCTCTTGACCGAACCTCGCACCTCCGTCCGTGGCCACTGTCGGACCCGTCGCCTACAATCGAACACATGAGCGAAGCGCTAGCAGTGGTCGAGCAGGCGAAGGTTGACGACCTCACCGCCTCCGACCTCCTGCGCCACGCACGCTCGCAGAATGCAGCCGAGAACCGGGCCGCAGCCGACCTGCTGGTGACCTCCGCCCGCTGGGCCGACCTCCACCCGCCCGAGTCGACCCACCTCGCCGCAGCGTTCACCACCCCCGGCTCCGAGCACGAGGAGCCGATCGCTGGGGACGGCTGCCCGCTGGTGGCCGAGTTCTGTGTGGCCGAGCTCGGAGCCGTTCTCGGGATCTCCACCACGTCAGCGAAGAAGCTGATCGGGCACGCCCTCGAGCTCCGCCACCGCCTCCCCAGGCTGTGGGGTCAGGTCCACGTCGGCACGGTTCCGGCGTGGCGTGCCCGGTCCATCGCGGAAGCGACGATCCACGCGGTTCCTTCGCTGACGCGTGAGGCGGCCGGGTGGGTCGACGACCAGGTCACGGCTGTCGCGGGAAAGGTCGGTGTCGCGCAGCTCGACCGCCTCGTCGCAGAAGCCATCAAGAGGTTCCAGCTCGCTCAACCGGATCGGGCGGCTGACCCGGAGGACGGGTACCTGTACGTCGACCCGCGGCACGTCACCGTCCTGGATCAGGACGTGCACTTCGCCGGCACCGTCCACGTCGAGGCCGACCTCGACCTCGCCGACGGCATCGACCTCGACCACGCCCTCAGCCGTGACGCCGCGACGCAGAAAGCCCTCGGCTCCACCGAGACCCTCGACGTGCGCCGCGCCAAGGCCCTCGGCAACCTCGCCCGCACCCAGACCGCCCTCGACCTCTCTTCAGGTGGTCGAGTGGCCGACGAGGAACGAGGAGGCGTATCGAGACCCGACCTCCCCAACCTTCCCGCCGGCGCGAGAGGTGGTCCTCCACGCCCACTTCGACGCAGACATCACCGCCGAGGGCACGGTGTTCGGGCCCACCGGACGGATGGAAAACCGGCAGAAGCTCCTGCTCCTCGAACAGCTTCAGTCCTGGTGCGGCGACAGCCGGACGAAGGTGACCGTGAAGCCGGTCATCGACCTCAACCACAACCTCGCCACGCCCGGCTACGACATCCCCGACCGCATCCGCGAACAGGTCATCCTGCGCGACCGCACCTGCGTCTTCCCCCACTGCACCCGACCCGCCCGTGGCTGCGACATCGACCACGTCACCGCGTACGACCATCACGCCGAAGCAGAAGGCAGACCACAACCCGGACCCACACGGTCCGACAACCTCGCCTGCCTGTGCCGCTCCCACCACCGGCTCAAGACCTTCACCACCTGGCACTACCAGATGGTCGCGCCCGGCGTCTTCGAATGGACCAGCCCCCACGGCCACCAGTTCCGACGCGACCGCACCGGCACCACGCAGATCAACCCGATGAACCCGGCCGAGCCCGAGCCACCCGAACGACCATGACCCGCCCCCCGCCAGTCACCACGATGGCGGGGCCGCGGTCACGTCCAGGCCTCGCCAGAACGGAGGCGGGTCTGCTCTTCAAACCGACACGCGCGCAGCGCAGCCTCAGCGGTGGCCGCCTGGTTGAGCAGGCCGAGACCGTTGGAGATGGTCGCGATCACCAGGCCGCCGATGACGGCGTCGATCGCCCGGCCCCGGCCACCGAAGAGGCTGGTGCCACCGATGACGGCGGCCGCGACGGCGTAGAGCAGGACGTTGTTCCCGCCCGTGGCAACGTCCGGATCTGGCACCCCTCTGTGTCAAGGAGCGGCTTTGGTGAGGGTCTTCCGGCCGGCTGATGGTCGGCGTAGCGTCGGCTTCGCGGGTCCGGGAAGTGGCTGATCCGAAGTGTCGATGAGCGGGTGTGAGTCGGCCGCGCTGGATTGAAGTGTCGCCCCGCAGTGCCCTCCCGGACCCGCTCCAGCGAGTTGCTGGGCGTCGGCGACGAGCTGGCGATAGACGACGTCGGACAGGCGTCGTTTCAGGCACCGCAGTGCTTCCATCGGTGTCTTGCCGGCGGCGAGTTTGCGTCGGTAGTAGGCGCGGCCCTCGGTGTCGTGACGGATCTGCACGATCGCCGCGACGTGCAGGACGTGGTTCATCCGCCGGTTCCCCGCACGTGAGAGTCGGTGGCGGTTCTGCTCACCGGACGAGGCGTCCAGGGGCGCGGTCCCGGTCCAGGACGCGAACCGGTTGCGATCAGCGAACCGGGCCACGTCACCGACATCAGCCAGGACCCGGGCCGCACCAGCCGGTCCTACTCCGTAGAGGTCCATCAGGTGTGAGCCGCGAGCAGTGACCGCGGCCTTCAACTCGGCCTTAATGCGCTTGAGCTTGGCGTCGACCGCGACCAGGTCCGCGACCTCTTCGGCAGCCATCCGCCGTCGGGTCTTGCCTGCGATGTCACGAGGCCTGATGGTGGCGAATGGCTTTGGCCTGCGTGGCGGACAGGTCGCGTTTGCGCTGGCCAGGCAGCAGTTCGCTGAGCAGGCGCTGCAACCGGTTGACGGTCTGGACGCGCTGGTGGGCCAGCTCATCGCGGCGGTCGGTGAGCATCCGCAGCGCTTCGAGCTCACCGTCCTCGGTCAGCTCCCGCAGTCCGTCGGTGCGGACCGCGACGACGGCGACGGAGTGGGCGTCCAGGGCGTCGGTCTTGCGGTTGTGGCCGGTGTCGAAGAGCCGCACCCGCGCCGCGAGCTTGGCCGGGACATCGACCACTTGCTCCCCGGCGGCAAGGAGCCGTTGAGCCAACGGACGGCCGGCACCGTTGGCTCCCTCGACCGCCCACAGCCGGGCAGGCCACTGCTTCACATAACGGCACATCGCGGCATACCCGGCCTTGTCGGTGTCGAACCGAGCCCTACCGAGCAACCGTTCGCGGGTGTCGACGACCTCGATCGTCACCGACATCTTGTGGGGATCAACCCCGATGATCACTGCCTTCGTGCTGCTCATGTGCTCACCTCGTCCTCGCTTGGAAATCGGAAGAGTCGACGAGGTGGGCATTGCTACTACGAGCTGGGCAGACCCCTCTGGAGCCACTCCTCGTCACGGTGGTCGACGGGTCGCAGTCCAGATGAGAGCCACACCAGCCGGTGGGCAGCCGATAAAAGAGCGTCCCGCCGATCACCTAGACCAGAGTCTGGCCAGACACCGATCCTGCAGGGAAGTCTCCTAGTAGCCGATGAGCGGTTGTGCGCGATTCCGACGTTGCCGCCGGACGGTGCTGCGATCCTGTCGGGATGGAGCGCGACGAATGGATCGAGATCGAATGGCTCGAAGGGCCAGATGCGCGGTCACGAGACTGGGGAAGGTACCTGCGCGAGAAGCATCCAGACCTTCGCGAGTACCGCGAGGAAGACTTTCGGATCGACGTCGTGTGTGGACGGGACGGAGTCGATCGCGTGCGGCTGATGAGGCGGCCGGAGCCCACTGAACGACCGCCAAGAAGGAAGCCTCGGCACTGACCGCCCACGCGCCCTGAACGTCCGGATCTGCCGCGATGCGTCTGCGCCTCACGGAGTGAGGCTCTGTCCGCCCGCACGGCCGAACCACCTGCCAAGATGAGACCGTGCAGGCTCGACTCGTCGTGATCTCGGGTCTTCCGGCGAGTGGGAAGACGAAGGTGGGCACGGCTCTCAGCGAACGACTGGGCCTGCCGCTCATCGACAAGGACGCGATCCTCGAAGCCTTGTTCGACAGTCTCGGGTGTCCCGATCGGGACGAGCGGCACCGGCTCAGCCGGGCGAGCGACGAGGTGCTGTACGCCCTCGCCGCGGCATCTCAGGCGGCGGTCGTCGTGAACTGGTGGGACCACCGCGCGTCACCAGCGAGGTTGCGCGGCATCGCCTCGTCGATCGTCGAGGTGTTCTGCGAGTGTCCGGTCGAGGTCGCGACGGCGAGGTTCGCGGGTCGGAGCCGTCACCCTGGCCACCACGACCCGGTCCGGTCGCCGGATGAGCTGGCGGAGGGCGTTCGAGCCATGCGCGAAGCGTTCCGCGGCCCGCTGCGCGTCGGTGAGCTGGTCCGCGTCGACACGGAGGAGCCACTCGACGCCGACTCGTTGGCCGGACAGGTGCTCGCGCTGCTGGAGGGCGGCCGTCCTCGGGCCTAGCGGCCGACCTCGACTCACCCTCGCAGCTTGTCGCCGAACGCAGCCCCGAGCCGGGAGGTGAGCCCCGCGAGCGCGGTGTCGACGTCGTCGGCGACCACAACGTCCTCGAGGACCTCGGGCCGCATGAAGCCGGCATCGGCGAGGCCGCGGAGCGAGTCGAGGAACGGCGTCCAGGTGCCGCCGAGGTTGAGGAAGCCGACCGGGTCGTCGTTGAAGCCGATGTAGCGCCAGCTCCACACCTCGATGATCTCCTCGAGCGTGCCGAGGCCGCCGGGCAGGCACAGGAACGCGTCGGCGAGCTCGGCCATCAGGGCCTTGCGCTCGTGCATCGTGTCGACGACGTGCAGCTCGGTGAGGTCGTCGCGACCCCACTCGCGCGCGACCATCGAGTGCGGGATCACGCCGATCACCTCGCCACCGGCGTCGAGGGCACCCTGCGACACCTCGTGCATCAGCCCGTGCCCACCACCGCCGTAGACCAGCCCGATGCCGCGCTCGGCCAGCGCCCGCCCGACGTCGTACGACGCGCGCGCGAGGGCCGGGTCGACGCCCGGGCTGGAGGCACAGAAGACGGCGACGCGCCGGATCGTTCGACTCACGCGCCGAGTCTAGGAAGCGGTGACGAGTACGGTCGAGGACCACCGTGCTTGGGAGGTCCGCAGTGCCGCAGCTCCGCCACCTGTCCGTCGCGCTCGCCGCGGCGCTGGTCGTCGTACCGGTCCGGGCGGACGCCGCGGAGGGCTGGGCCACCCTCGAGGAAGCGGGTGGACACGCCCTGGCAATCGCGGTCGGCGACGGGACCACCGCGCTGGTCAGCGTCGGCGGACCGGACGAGGCGACGGTCTACGACCAGCGGCGCGCGCCCGACGGGACCCTCGGTCCGGTCACCGAGGTGCTGACGGTGCCCGACGCCGACTACTGCCGCCCGGTCGAGGCGGCGGCCGCCGCCGGCAGCCTCGCCGTGGCAGTCGAGTGCCAGCAGCAGACCGACTTCGAGGACCCGCCGACCACGCTGGCCGAGCTCGTCTGGACCGGTGACGGCGGCTGGGCCTGGCACGTCCGCCGGGAGGGGGTCCTCGGGTCCTTGGACTTCTCGCCCCGCGGAAAGTTCGTCGCCTTCACGAGCAACAGCCAGTACGGCCGCCCGCACCACGTCACGAGCTACCACCCCGACCTCGGGTGGCGCGACGTCCGACGCCGCGAGCGCGGCGTCAACGGCGACACCATGGTCGCCGCGATCGACGACCGGGGTGACGTCGTCGCCCTGCGGGGCGCCGGCTTCGAGGACGAGCCCGGCTACTGGTTCGGCGGCCGCCTCGCCCTGGAGTCGTACGACGGCGACACCGGACGCTGGACCGAGCGGTTCGCGCAGCGGTTCCCCGACGGCGGCATCCGTCCGGCAGCCATCGACCTCGTCGGCCAGCGCCTCGCCGTGACCCTCGTCGAGACTCGCTCGACCGGCAAGGTCAACGGCGTCGACGAGCGGGTCGTCCTGCTCAGCGGCAGGGCCGGTCACCCACGCACCTGGTCCTCGCGCTGGACCCGCGGCGTGCTGACGGCCGACGCCGCGATCACCGGCGCCGGTGTCGGGCTCGCGTCGTGGCAGGCGCTGGTCGAGCCGCGGGTCGCGACGCCCCGGTTCGCGACCTGGCCGCCCTCGCGGAGCAGGCCCCGGGTGCACGACCTCGCGTGGCGTACGACGACCACGACGGCGGCGGCCGCCGGCGAGGCCATGGACCTCTCCGTCGCCACCAACGGCCGGGGCGTCATCGCCTGGACCAGGCACGGACCGGGAGACGACCACACCGATGTCGCCGGGGCCACCTTCCGCGTCCACCGGAGCGGCCGGATCAGCGACCAGGTCGACGTCACCTGGTCGCAGCCGGTCGGCGTCACGGTCGAGGTGGCTGCGAGCGGCCGGGGGAGCAGCGTGACGCTGGGCTCCCTGAGCCGACCCGGGGTCTCCTACAGCCTCGGCCCCTGAGCCCCGACCGCCTTCTCGTAGCGGCGGCACGGCGAGACGAAGACCTCACCCGCGGCCGTGACCGAGTAGGGCAGCTCGCCCCCGTCACGCCAGCCACGCTTCTCGTAGAACGCCCGGGCGCGGGCGTTGCCCTCGACCACCGCGAGCCAGGCGACGTCGTGGCCGGCCGCTGCAACCTGCCGCTCGCCCTCGTCGAGCAGCACGCCGGCGACCCCGCTGCCGCGCGCACCGCGGCCGACGAACACCTGCTCCACCTCGTCACCGGCGACCATCACGAAGCCGAGCAGCTCACCGGAGTCCGACACGGCGACAGTCGTGTCGGCCACCCGCGAGGGCGTGCGCTCGTGGAAGGCCTCCATCGTCCGGGCCGCGGTGAGGCCCTCGGGCACCCGACCGGCGTGCCCGTCGTGCCAGCCCTCGTGCCACAGGTCGGCCACAGCGGCCATGTCGGCACCACTGGCCGGTCGGATCGACGTCATGCGACCACCCTAGGATCGTCGGCATGGACAACGACGGGCTCGAGCGGATCTGGACGCCGCACCGGATGGCCTACGTCCGCACGTCCGCGGACGACGAGGGCTGCCCGTTCTGCGCGATCCCGGGGCACCCCGACGACGAGTCGCTCGTCGTGGCGCGGGGCGAGTCGACCTACGTCGTGCTCAACCTGCACCCCTACAACCCCGGCCACCTCATGGTGCTGCCCTACCGGCACGTCGCCGACCTGGCCGACCTCACCGAGGCCGAGTCGAGCGAGCTGATGGCGATGACCCAGCGTTCGCTGCGCGCGATCCGGGCGGTCAGCAGCCCCCACGCCTTCAACATCGGGCTCAACCTCGGCCGCTCGGCAGGCGGCTCGCTGTCCGAGCACCTCCACCAGCACGTCGTCCCGCGGTGGACCGGGGACGCCAACTTCATCACGGTCGTCGGCGGCACCAAGATGCTGCCCCAGCTGCTCGAGGACACCCGAGACCTCATCGCGGGGGCGTGGGCCGACGCCTGACCCGTCGCGGGCTCAGGCGATGGGGTGGGGGTGCTCCGCGCCGCGCCCCTGGAAGGCCAGGATCGCGGGGTTGCGGATCCGCCCGTCCTGGATCTCGATCGCCCGCGTGATCGTCTCGTCGTCGGCCCACGCCTCGGGGCCGCCCACCACGGTGTCGATGAACGGCAGCAGCGCCTCGCTGTTCTCCCAGGTCGCCGAGCTCCACAGGTAGGACGGACTGTGGTCGACCGCGTAGTAGTGGACGCCGTCGCCAACCGTGAACATCGGCTCGTCGAAGGTCGTCGGCACCGCCCACGAGAAGCCCATGCCCTCGTCGCACGAGACGTCGACGATGAGGCTGCCCGTCCGGAACCCCGCGAGGTCCTCGGTGCGGAGGTAGGTCAGCGGCGCCGCGGTGTCCTGCAGCGTGCAGTTGACGACGATGTCGTTCTCGGCGAGGTACGCCGCCAGCGGCTCGCGGCCGCGGTCGGTGATCACCATGCTGGCGCCGGGGTCGTCGGGGTCGTGGTCGAACTGGCGGATCAGCACCGAGTGGATCGGCGAGCCCACCGCCGCCACACCACGGGTGGTGAGGACCGCGACGTCACCGACGCCGTGGGCCTTGAGGGCGGTGACGGCCCCGCGGGCGGTCGCCCCGAAGCCGATCACCACCGCGCTCAGCCGGCGCCCGTAGTCGCCGGTGATGCCGACGAGCTCCATGGCCTGCAGCACCGAGCAGTAGCCAGCCAGCTCGTTGTTCTTGTGGAAGACGTGCAGCCCGACGTAGCCGTCGCGGGTCCAGTGGTTCATCGCCTCGAAGGCGATCAGCGTCAGCTCGCGATCGATGGCCAGCTGCGTCAGCTCGGTGTCCTGCACGCAGTGCGGCCACCCCCACAGGACCTGCCCGGCGTGCATCGCGGCCACGTCCTCGTGCTGCGGCTTCGGCAGCACGACCACGTCCGCGGTCGCGATGATCTCCTCACGCGAGGCGAAGCCCGCGACGTGTGCCGCGAGGTCGGTGTCGTCGATGCCGAAGCGGGCGGCGTAGCCGTGCTCGAGCGTGGTCCTCGCGGCCACCTCGGGCGCGAGCCGGTGCAGGTGCTCGGGGTGGAGGGGGAGACGGTGCTCGTTCTCCTTGGCCGAGGTCCCGACGATGCCGAGGCTGAGCGGGCTCACTTCTTCTTCGGCATGAACGGCTCGGTGGAGTCGCCCTTCCCGGCGGCCTTCGCGTGCTTCTCGGCACGCTTCTCCTTGATGGACTTGCCGGACTTCTTGGACATGCCTTGCCGCGGCGACTTGTCGCTCATCGGGGCTCCCTCGTCGGAAGCCTGGATGGCTCCGTCTCGCCACACTACGCGCTCCCACTAACGTGGCTCCCGTGGACGACACCTCCCTGTCCGACGAGTCCCTCGCAGCCGACGCCGCCCTCGCGGCCGACCTGGTCCGTGAGGCCGCGACGCTCGCAGCCCGGATCCGCGCCGAGGGCCTCGACATCGACTTCAAGTCCAGCGGCTCCGACATCGTGACCCAGGCCGACACGTCCGCCGAGCGGCTGATCGTCGACCGGCTGGCGGCCGAGCGACCGGACGACGCGATCGTGGGGGAGGAGGGCACGTCACGACCCGGCACCTCGGGACGCACCTGGGTGATCGACCCGGTCGACGGCACCTACAACTTCTCCCGCGGCAGCGACTGGTGGTGCAGCGCGATCGCGCTGACCGGCGAGGACGACGTGCTGCTCGGCGCGGTGCACCACGCCGCGACCCACCGGACCTGGGTCGGCGGGCCCGACCTGCCCAGCACCTGCGACGACGTACGCCTCGCCGACCTGCCCGACACGGCCACCGGGTCGCGGTGCGCCACGACCTACCTGCACCCGCCGTTCTTCGGCAGCGAGGTCGGTGACGCCTTCTCCCGGGCGCTCGGGCAGGTCGGCACGCTGCGGATGCTCGGCTCCGGGACGATGGACGCGATGGCGATCGCCTCGGGCCAGTGGGACGTGCTCTTCCAGCACTCCGTCGCCGACTGGGACCGGCTCCCGGGAGCGGCGATCGTCCGCGGTGCGGGCGGCGAGTCCGTCGTCGTACCCGCCGCCGGCGTGGACTGGACGGTGACCGGGGCGCCCCGGGCCGTCGCGGACGTCCGAGCCGCGCTGATCGACGAGCCCGGCGCCCGGTAGCCTTCGGCCGTGCTCGATCGGTTCAAGCAGTTCTGGCAGGGCGTCATGCTCGCGCCCTTCATCAACCTCTTCATCCGCCTGGGCATCAGCCCCGACGTGGTGACGCTGGTCGGCACGCTCGGCGTCAGCTTCGGCGCGCTGTTCTTCTTCGCGCAGGGCTGGGTGTGGCAGGGCGTCCTGTTCATCACCGCCTTCGTCTTCAGCGACCTGATCGACGGCGCGATGGCCCGCAAGACGGGGCGCAAGGACGACTTCGGCGCCTTCCTCGACTCGACGCTGGACCGCATCGCCGACGGCGCCCTCTTCGGTGGCCTCGCCCTCTTCTTCGCCTGGCACCGCGAGAGCCACCTCTACCTCGTGCTGTGCCTCGTCATCCTCGTGATGGGCGCCGTGACGTCCTACGCCCGCGCCAAGGCCGACCACCTCGGCTACGACGCCAAGGTCGGCATCGCCGAGCGCCCTGACCGCCTCGTCGGCATGCTCGTGCCGGCCTTCTTCGCCGACCTGCTCGACCTGTGGTGGCTGCTCTACGTCTCGCTGTGGGCGCTCGCCGCGGCGGCCACCGTGACGGTGGTGCAGCGCATCTGGGTCGTACGCCGCCAGGCGCTCGCCCGCGCGGCCGCGCAGGCCTGATCGAGCACCGGTCCCGGTGCCTCCTTTCGGATGAGTCCGCACTACGATCGGACCATGGCTGAGCAGACTGCAGAGACCCCCCTCGAGCACGGCACCAGCCGCGTGAAGCGCGGCATGGCCGAGATGCTCAAGGGCGGCGTGATCATGGACGTGGTGACCGCCGAGCAGGCGAAGATCGCCGAGGACGCCGGGGCCGTCGCCGTCATGGCCCTCGAGCGCGTCCCCGCCGACATCCGCGCCCAGGGCGGCGTGTCCCGGATGAGCGACCCCGACATGATCGACGGCATCATCGAGGCCGTCTCCATCCCGGTGATGGCGAAGGCCCGGATCGGCCACTTCGCCGAGGCGCAGGTGCTCCAGTCGCTCGGTGTCGACTACATCGACGAGTCCGAGGTGCTGACCCCGGCCGACTACACGAACCACATCGACAAGTGGGCGTTCACCGCCCCCTTCGTGTGCGGCGCGACCAACCTCGGCGAGGCCCTGCGCCGGATCACCGAGGGCGCGGCGATGATCCGCTCCAAGGGCGAGGCCGGCACCGGTGACGTGTCCAACGCGGTCACCCACATGCGCACCATCCGCGCCGAGCTCAACCGCCTGCACGGCATGGCCGAGGACGAGCTCTACGTCGCGGCCAAGGAGCTGCAGGCGCCCTACGAGCTGGTCAAGGAGGTCGCGGTCGCGGGCAAGCTGCCGGTCGTCCTCTTCACCGCCGGCGGCATCGCCACCCCGGCCGACGCCGCGATGATGATGCAGCTCGGCGCCGAGGGCGTCTTCGTCGGCTCCGGCATCTTCAAGTCGGGCAACCCGGCCCAGCGCGCCGAGGCGATCGTCAAGGCGACGACCTTCTTCGACGACCCCGACGTGGTCGCCAAGGTCTCGCGCGGCCTCGGCGAGGCGATGGTCGGCATCAACGTCGACGAGCCCGCCCGGTCGATCCAGTTCGCCGAGCGCGGCTGGTAGTCCGTACCCCTCGCCCGGCCCGAGCCGCGCAGGTCCTACCCTCCGGGTGTGCCTGCAGCCCACCCCACCATCGGCGTGCTCGCCCTCCAGGGCGACGTCCGCGAGCACCTCGCAGCCCTGCGCTCGCTGGGCGCGGACCCGGTCTCCGTACGCCGACCGGGTGAGCTCGCGGCCTGCGACGGCCTCGTCGTCCCGGGCGGGGAGTCCACGACGATGGCCAAGCTGGCCCGGATTTTCGAGCTGCTCGAGCCGCTGCGCGAGGCCGTCGCCGGCGGGCTGCCGGTCTTCGGGACCTGCGCCGGGATGATCATGCTGGCCGACCGGATCGAGGACGGTGCGCCGGGCCAGGAGACCATCGGCGGGCTGCACATCACGGTGCGCCGCAACGCCTTCGGCCGCCAGGTCGACTCGTTCGAGGAGGACCTCGACGTCGACGGCCTGGCCGACCCGGTGCGGGCGGTCTTCATCCGTGCGCCGTGGGTCGAGTCGGTCGGCGACGACGTCGAGGTGCTGGCTCGGGTCGGCTCGGGACCGGCCGTGGGTAGGATCGTCGCGGTGCGTCAGGGCCCCCTGATGGCGACCTCGTTCCATCCGGAGGTCGGCAGCGACGACCGGGTCCACGGCATGTTCGTGGACCTGGTGCGCTCGGTCCGGTGACCGCACCTCACGACACGCGACAGATAGAGGACCCATGTCAGGCCACTCCAAGTGGGCAACGACCAAGCACAAGAAGGCCGCGATCGATGCCAAGCGCGGCAAGCTCTTCGCCAAGCTGATCAAGAACATCGAGGTCGCGGCGAAGCAGGGCGGCGGCGACCCCGCCGGCAACCCGACCCTCTACGACGCCATCCAGAAGGCGAAGAAGAGCTCGGTCCCCAACAAGAACATCGACTCCGCCCTCAAGCGCGGCTCCGGTGCGGAGTCGGGCGGCGTCGACTACAAGACGATCTCCTACGAGGTCTACGGCCCCCAGGGCGTCGCCTTCCTCGTCGAGTGCCTCACCGACAACACCAACCGTGCCGCCATGGAGGTCCGCACCGCGGTCACCCGCAACGGCGGCACGATGGCCGACCCGGGGTCGGTCTCGCGCCTGTTCACGCGCAAGGGTGTCGTCGTCGTGCCGAAGACCCAGGACCACGACGGCACCGTGCGTGAGGTCACCGAGGACGACGTCCTCGAGGCGACCCTCGACGCCGGCGCGGAGGAGGTCAACGACCTCGACGAGGCCTTCCAGGTGCAGAGCGAGGCCACCGACGTGGTGGCCGTGCGCACCGCGCTCCAGGACGCCGGGATCGACTACGACTCCGCCGACGTGGAGTTCGTCGCCAGCCTCGAGATCCCGGTCGACGCCGCCGGCGCCGGCAAGGTGCTCCACCTCCTCGACGCGCTCGAGGACCTCGACGACGTGCAGGACGTCTTCACCAACGTCGACATCCCCGCCGACGTGATGGCCGAGCTCGAGGAAGCCGACGCCTGAGCGTCCGGCTCGCCGCTGTAACGCCGGGTTAGTGCTTGTTCTACCCATCTCCGGAGGGGGTGCCTACAAGCGGCAACCCGGCGTTACAGCGCGTGCTGCCGCCAGACCGCCAGTAGGAGGGTCGGCGAGTCGGCGCGGAGGTACGCCTCTCAGGCGGAGCGCCGGCGCTCGGGCGCGAGGATGTAGGGGGCAAGGTCGTCGATCGCGGTCCCGAACAGACGGCACGTCTCGGCATGCTCGCGCCGCAGCCGCGCCAGTGCGGCAGCCCGCCCCGGGCCACAGTCGTACGCCGTGATCCGAGCGACGCCCAGCTTGAAGCCGCTGATGAAGTCCTGGCGGTCCTTCTCCTTGCGCAGCGCGGCTCGCGCTTTCGCGGGATCGTCGGGGTACTTCCCGAGCCCGTCGACCTCGAACATCTGCCGACCCACGTGGAAGTCGACCCACACCTCGCGACGACCGTCGCCGAGTCCGAGCTGGGTGCGCGGCCGACCGATGCCGAGCTCGAGAACGAGCTCGCGGCCCTGCGACTCCAGATAGCTCTCGGCGCCGGGGTCGGCATGCTCGGTGCACCACCGCATGACAGTGGAGCCCGGCCAGCACGACATCTCCTCGAGCACGTTCCGCAGCTGTTGGCGGGTCACCCCGCGCCTCAGCGCGGCGTCGCACGCGGCCAGTCCCGCCGCGCGGCCGTGCTCACGAGCCATGTCCAGCGCCGTACGAGCAGGCCCGAGGATCCGCAGTCCCTCGACGTCCAAGGTGTCCTGGTCCTGGAACGGCGCCCGGTGGTGCTTGACCCCTGCTCGCTCCGCGTCGCCGTGCACCTTGCGGCGCGTGACGTGGACCAGTGCCGTGGTCGGGGAAGGAGCACCCATCTCCAGCGCGATGCTCGACGAGTCGTGGCTGAACGCGTAGGCAGGTGCTTGCAGGCTGATCGCGGCTGCGCGCACTCGCAGCAGGGGACGTGCTCGATACGGCTCAGCCGCTGCCCACGCCTCGCCATCGGCGTACACGCCGCGTCGGACCCGGACGAGTCGCCCCGAGCGGACCAGCCGCTCGATGTCGCTGCGGACCAGTCCGAGGATGGCCAGCTGGCGGTGGCTGACCAGGCCGTGTTGGCGGTGCATCAGTGCGAAGGCGGGCAGGTACATCGCACGACGATGACCTGCCGCGCCGCCACCACGCGCTCCCGCACGTCCGGCCCTGTGGAGAACGCGTCGGGCTGCGCTCCTGTGGATGATTCCTGGCCCGCTCCTGGCCCGCTCCTGGCCCGCTCCTGGGTCGATCGCCCAGAGCCAGCGCCCGCTGCAACGCCCGGTTGTTGCTTGTTCTACCCATCTCCGGAGGGGGTGCCTACAAGCGCCAACCCGGCGTTACAGCGGCTCGGCGCCCGGCACGGGGCTGGCGGGCGCTGACCGCGCCAGCCGCGCCGCGCCGCGTGTCGTACGCCGTCCCGCATCCGCCGCGGGATAGCGTGACCGCACGAACACATGTTCGGACGGACCGGTCAGTGCGAGGCGGAGGGTGAGGCGCGTGCGGGTGCTCGGCATCGACCCCGGCCTGACCCGGTGCGGCGTCGGCGTGGTCGACGGCAGCGTCGGGCGCCCGCTGTCGATGGTCGACGTCGGCGTGATCCGCACGAGCTCCGACCTCCCGGTCGCGGAGCGGCTGGTCACCATCGAGAAGGGCCTCGACGCCTGGCTCGACGAGCACCGGCCCGACGCGGTGGCGGTGGAGCGGGTCTTCGCCCGGTCCGACTCGAGCACCATCATGGGCACCGCCCAGGCGAGCGGCATCGCCCTGGTGGTCGCGGCCCGGCGGGGGCTGCCGATCGCGATGCACACGCCCAGCGAGGTCAAGGCCGCGGTGTCCGGCAACGGTCGTGCCGACAAGGCGCAGGTCGGGGCGATGGTGGTGCGGATCCTGCGGCTCACCGAGCTGCCGAAGCCCGCCGACGCCGCCGACGCGCTCGCGCTCGCCATCACCCACGTCTGGCGCGGCTCGGCCAGCAACCGGCTCGAGGCCGCCGTGGCCCAGCAGCAGGCCCTGGTGAGGGCCCAGAAGCAGAAGATGAGGACCCGATGATCGCCTTCGTCCGCGGCGAGGTCGCCGCCGTCACCCTCAACAGCGCCGTCCTCGAGGTCGGGGGAGTCGGGCTCGAGCTGATGTGCACGCCCGGGACGCTGGCCACCCTGCGCGTCGGCCAGCCGGCGACGCTGCCCACCAGCATGGTCGTGCGCGAGGACAGCCTGACGGTCTTCGGCTTCCTCGACGACGACGAGAAGTCGATCTTCGAGATCGTGCAGACCGCCTCCGGGGTCGGACCCAAGGTCGCCCAGGCGATCGTCGCGGTCATGAGCCCCGACGACGTGCGCCGGGCGATCACCACCGAGGACGTCAAGGCGCTCACCCGGGTCCCGGGCATCGGCCAGAAGGGTGCGCAGCGGATCATCCTCGAGCTCAAGGACCGCATCGGGCCTCCGGTCGGCGTCCACCAGCCGGCCGCGAGCCTCCCGCATCACGACGCGTGGCGCGACCAGGTCCAGCAGGGGCTCGTCGGCCTCGGCTGGTCGGCCAAGGAGTCGGAGAAGGCCGTCGAGGCCGTGGCCCCCGACGCGGGCGACCGGCCCGACGTGGGCGCCCTCCTGCGCGCCGCGCTGCGCACCCTGAGCAAGGCGTGAGCCAGCGATGAACTGGGACGACACCGACGAGGACGTCGAGCTGACGGCGGCCGAGCACGCCCACCTCCAGCGGCTCACCGACGCCGACGCCGACAACGACGAGCGCGCGGTCGAGGCGGCGCTGCGCCCCAAGACGCTCGACGAGGTGGTCGGGCAGGTGCGCGTGCGCGACCAGCTGGGGCTGGTCCTCGAGGCCGCCCGTCGTCGTGGCCGGGCGCCCGACCACGTCCTGCTGTCCGGCCCGCCGGGGCTCGGCAAGACCACGCTGGCGATGATCATCGCCGCCGAGATGAGCACCCCGCTCCGCCTCACGAGCGGACCGGCCATCACCCATGCCGGCGACCTCGCCGCGATCCTGTCGGGCCTCAACGAGAACGACGTCCTCTTCGTCGACGAGATCCACCGGATGTCGCGCCCCGCCGAGGAGATGCTCTACATGGCGATGGAGGACTTCCGGGTCGACGTCGTCATCGGCAAGGGCCCCGGGGCCACCGCGATCCCGCTGGAGATCCCGCCCTTCACCCTCGTCGGCGCCACCACCCGCGCCGGCCTCCTGCCGGGCCCGCTGCGCGACCGGTTCGGCTTCACCGCCCACCTCGAGTTCTACGAGCCCCACGAGCTCGACCGCATCGTCCACCGCAGCGCCGGCCTCCTCGGCGTGCACCTCACGGCCGAGGGGTCGAAGGAGATCGCCGGTCGCTCGCGCGGCACGCCCCGCATCGCCAACCGGCTGCTGCGCCGCGTCCGCGACTACGCCCAGGTCCGCGCCGACGGCGTCCTCACGCTGCCGGTCGCGCAGGCCGCGCTCGAGCTGTTCGAGGTCGACGAGTCCGGCCTCGACCGCCTCGACCGGGCCGTGCTCGACGTGCTGTGCCGCCGTTTCGGCGGGGGACCGGTCGGCGTCTCCACCCTGGCCGTCGCCGTGGGCGAGGAGCGCGAGACCGTCGAGGAGGTCGCCGAGCCGTTCCTGGTCCGCAACGGCTTCCTCGCCCGGACGCCGCGGGGTCGCGTCGCGACGCCCGCTGCGTGGCACCACCTCGGGCTGACGCCTCCGCCGATGCCCACGGTCGACTCCACGCTCTTCGACGACTGAGGGCGACCGACGGAGGATGGGCCGGGCGCGGGCCGCCCCGTAGACTCCACGGGCTCAGGCACACGCCGACCAGACCCATGATCTCCCCCGACCCCTAGGAGACCCTGCCGTGAACGACCTCGCCGCGCTTCTGCCCCTCGCCGCCATCCTCGCCCTCTTCTACTTCGTGGGGATCCGTCCCCAGCAGCGCCGGGCCAAGGAGGTCGCTGCCCTGCAGAGCAGCATCGAGGTCGGCCAGCGGGTCATGATGTCGTCCGGCATCTTCGGCACCGTCACCTCGATCGACGACGACCGGGCGACGCTCGAGATCGCCGCCGGCACCCGGATCGAGATCGCCCGCGCGGCCATCGCGAAGGTCGAGTCCGCGCTGCCCGGGATCGAGGAGCCCGGCGATGCCTGATCGCTCCGCAGCGCAGGAGGCGCTGACCCGCCTCACCGTCGACGTCCCCGACTGGCCCGAGCCCGGCGTCACGTTCAAGGACATCACCCCGGTCCTCGCCGACCACCACGCCTTCTCAGCCGTCATCGACGCGCTGGCCGCGGCCGGCCGCGACGACCACGGCAACGTCGCGGTCGACAAGGTCGTCGGCATGGAGGCGCGGGGCTTCATCCTCGCCGCCCCGGTCGCGCTGGCCCTCGGCATCGGCTTCGTCCCGGTCCGCAAGGCGGGCAAGCTGCCGCGCGCGGCGCACGCGGTGTCGTACTCCCTGGAGTACGGCGAGGCGACCCTCGAGGTGCACCGCGACGCCATCGCACCGGGGGAGCGGGTGCTCCTCGTCGACGACGTGCTCGCCACCGGCGGCACCGTCGTGGCCACCCGGGAGCTGGTCGAGAGGTGCGGCGGCGTCGCGACCGGAGTGGCCGTGCTGATGGAGCTGGGCTTCCTCGACCCGCGCAAGGTCACCGGTGACCTCCCGGTCAGCACCCTGCTGACGATCTGACCCGCACAGCCGACAACTAGACTCGGTCCATGGCAGAGGAGCAGGCACCCGCCCAGGAGGCGAAGGCGCCCCTGACCGCGCGCGGCATGCGTGCGCGCCTCGCCCGCGTCGGCACCCGCCCGCCTGCCCAGAACCCGGTCCTGGAGCCGCTCTTCCGCGCGGTCCGCGCCAACCACCCCAAGGCCGACCTCGCCCTCCTCGAGCGCGCGTACGCCGTGGCCGACAAGTGGCACACCGGCCAGATGCGCAAGAGCGGCGACCCCTACATCACCCACCCGCTCGCGGTGACGACGATCCTCGCCGACATCGGCATGACCGAGCCGACGCTGGTCGCGGCGCTGCTCCACGACACGGTCGAGGACACCCCCTACACCCTCGACGAGCTGCGCGGCGACTTCGGTGACGAGGTCGCGCTCCTGGTCGACGGCGTGACCAAGCTCGACAAGGTGCAGTACGGCGCCTCGGCGCAGGCCGAGACGATCCGCAAGATGATCGTGGCGATGTCGCGCGACATCCGGGTGCTGGTCATCAAGCTCGCCGACCGGCTGCACAACATGCGCACGCTGCGCTACGTCCCGGCCGCCTCGCAGGAGCGGTCCTCGCGCGAGACCCTCGACATCTACGCGCCGCTGGCGCACCGCCTCGGCATGAACACGCTCAAGTGGGAGCTCGAGGACCTCGCCTTCGCGACGCTGCACCCCAAGATCTACGACGAGATCGTCCGCATGGTCGCCGAGCGGGCGCCCTCGCGCGACCAGTTTCTCGCCGAGGTCGTGGACGAGATCGAGCAGGATCTCAAGACCGCGCGGATCAACGCGAAGGTCACCGGCCGGCCGAAGCACTACTACTCGATCTACCAGAAGATGATCGTCGGCGGTCGCGACTTCTCCGACATCTACGACCTCGTCGGCATCCGCATCCTCGTCGACGAGGACCGTGACTGCTACAGCGCGCTCGGCGTCATCCACTCGCGCTGGAACCCGGTCCTGGGCCGGTTCAAGGACTACGTCGCGATGCCGAAGTTCAACATGTACCAGTCGCTCCACACGACGGTCATCGGTCCGCAGGGCAAGCCGGTCGAGGTGCAGATCCGCACCTTCGCCCAGCACCGCCGGGCGGAGTACGGCGTCGCCGCGCACTGGAAGTACAAGGAGAACTCCAAGGCCGGGGTCGACACCGACCGCCTCGGCGACAAGGACGACCTCACCTGGCTGCGCCAGCTCCTCGACTGGCAGAGCGAGGTCGAGGACCCGGGCGAGTTCCTGGAGTCGCTGCGCTTCGAGATGAACCAGCAGCAGGTCTACGTCTTCACCCCGCGCGGTGACGTGATCCCCCTGCCGATGGGTGCGACCCCGGTCGACTTCGCCTATGCCGTCCACACCGAGGTCGGCCACCACACGATCGGCTCGCGGGTCAACGGCCGCCTGGTGCCGCTGGAGTCGCGGCTCGACAACGGCGACGTCGTGGAGGTCTTCACCTCCAAGTCGCCGACGTCCGGGCCGTCGCGCGACTGGCTCAACTTCGTCCAGTCACCGCGCGCCCGCTCGAAGATCCGCCAGTGGTTCACCAAGGAGCGGCGCGAGGAGGCGATCGAGCACGGCAAGGACCAGATCGCCAAGCTCATGCGCAAGGAGGGCCTGCCCCTCACCCGCCTGATGACGCACGACGTGCTCGCGCTCGTGGCCGAGCACTTCCACCACGCCGACGTCTCCGCGCTCTACGCGGCGGTCGGCGAGGGCAACCTCAGCGCCCAGGCCGTCGTACGGCGCGTCATCGACCTGCACGGCGGCGACGAGGGAGCCCAGGAGGACCTCTCCGAGGGCGTCACCATCACCGGCCGGTCCCGCGCCAAGCGGGCGCCGACCGACTCCGGCGTGATCGTCCCCGGCGTCGACGACCTGTGGGTCAAGCTGGCCAAGTGCTGCACCCCGGTGCCCCCGGACCCGATCCTCGGCTTCGTCACCAAGGGCGGGGGAGTCTCGGTCCACCGCAAGGACTGCACCAACGCCGCCAGCCTGCTCGGCCAGCCCGAGCGGGTGCTCGAGGTCGAGTGGGCGCCGACCTCGCAGTCGACCTTCCTGGTCAACATCCAGGTCGAGGCGCTCGACCGCGCCCGGCTGCTCTCCGACATCACGATGGCGCTCTCCGACGCCCACGTGAACATCCTCAGCGCGACGCTCTCCACCACCCGCGACCGCGTGGCCAAGAGCCGGTTCTCCTTCGAGATGGCCGACGCCGCCCACCTCGACGGCGTGCTCCGCGCCGTGCGCGCCGTGCCCGGCGTCTTCGACGCTTACAGAGTCACTGCTTGAATGGCGCTCGCTCCGCTCGCCTGACCGGGTGCTCGACCGAGGCCGGCCAGCCGAGCGCCCCGCTCAGTCACCGCGCTCGCCGCCCGACGTTGTCGTGACGACGAGCGAGCAAGCGTGACGAGCGCAGCGAGGCAGCGCAGGTCGAGCGAGGAGGAAGGACGACGTCCTCAGGGGCGGTGAGCACGCGCGAGCGGAGCGAGCGCCATTCAACTGAAGTCGGCTGCGGCCTTCTTCGCCATGTCGAGGAACGCCTGCTTGTTGGCGAGCTCGCCCTCGAGGTCCTTGGCCTTCCGCGCGTCGCCCGCGGCCGTCGCCTTGTCGAGGCGCGCCTGCGTCTCCGCGATGCCGGCCTCGAGCTTGCCGATCATGTCGTCGGCGCGCGCGGACTTCTCCGGGTCGCTCCTGCTCCACTGCTCGTCCTCGACCGCGCGGATCGCCTGCTCGACGCTGCGCATCCGGCCCTCGAGGTCCTTCATCCGGTCGCGCGGGACCTTCCCGGCAGCGTCCCAGCGGTCGGCGAGGTCGCGGAAGGCCTTCTTGGCCGCGTCGAGGTCGGTGACGGGCACGAGCGCCTCGGCCTCGACCAGGATCGCGTCCTTGACCTCGGCGTTGGCGGTGAACTCCTCGTCGAGGGCGGCGTTGGCCGCGTCGCGGGCACCGAAGAAGGTGTCCTGGGCGCCGCGGAACCGCTGCCAGAGCTGGTCGTCGACCTCGCGGGGCGCAGGACCTGCGGCCTTCCACTCGCGCATCAGGTCGCGGTACTTGCCGGCGGTCGGACCCCACTCGGTGGACGCCGAGATCGCCTCGGCCTCCTTGACGAGCCGCTCCTTGACGACCCGGGCGCTGTCGCGGCGCTCGTGCTCCTCGGCGAAGTGCGCCTTGCGGTGGCGGGTGTAGGTCGTCCGGGCGGTGGAGAAACGCCGCCACAGCGCGTCGTCGGTGGCGCGGTCGAGTCGCGGCAGCTCCTTCCACGTCGAGAGCAGCTCGCGCAGGCGGTTGGCGCCGTTGCGCCAGTCGGAGCTCTCGGCGAGGCGCTCGGCCTCGGCGACGAGCTTCTCCTTCTCCGCCTTCGACTCCGCGGTCTTCTGCGCGCGCTCCTCCTTGCGGGCCGAGCGCTGCACGGCGATCACCGGGGCCAGCGCGTCGAGGCGGGCCGCGAGGCTGACGAGGTCACCGACCGCGTGCGCGTCGACGACCTGCTCGCGCAGCGCCTTCGACGAGGAGGTCGCCTCCTCGGGGGCGAGGCGGCCCGAGGCCACGCGCTGCTCGAGCAGGTGGACCTTGCCCTCCAGCTCCTCGAATCGCTTGGTGAAGAACTCCAGGGCCTCGGCCGGCGTGCCGGCCTCGTAGGACCCGACGGATCGCTCACCCTCGGCGGTGCGGACGTAGACGGTGCCGTCCTCGGCCACCCGCCCCCACGGCGTCGCCGCCTGGGCCGAGTCGTCTGGGGACTGCTGGTCGGCGCTCATGGTCGCCCATCGTAGTCATGGCCGCGACCGGCCTCGGTAGGCTTCCCTCCTGAGGAGATCCGACCGGAGATCTGACCCGAGCTCCAGCACGAGACAAGCAAGGACTGACGCCTGTGTTCATCGCCGGCTTCCCCGCCGGGCCGTGGGGCACCAACTGCTACGTCGTGGCGACCGGTCCCGGCACGGAGTGCGTCGTCATCGATCCGGGCAAGGACTCCGCCGGCGGCGTCGCCGACGTCGTCCGCGAGCACCGGCTCAAGCCCGTCAGCGTCCTGGTCACGCACGGGCACGTCGACCACATGTGGTGCGTGGCGCCGGTGGCCGGCACCTACGACGCCACGGCCTGGATCCACCCCAGCGACCGGCACCTCCTGACCGACCCGATGGCCGGCATGAGCAAGGAGTCCACCCAGATGCTGCTGGGCGGCGACTACTCGTGGGCCGAGCCCGACGACGTGCGCGAGCTCTCCGACCTCGCCGAGCTCGAGCTCGCCGGGCTGAGGTTCGTCGTCGACCACACGCCGGGGCACACCGAGGGCTCGGTGACCTTCCGGACGCCCTACGCGCAGCAGGACGTCTCGGAGGTGATGTTCTCCGGCGACCTGCTCTTCGAGGGCTCCATCGGCCGGACCGACCTGCCCGGCGGCGACCACGCGACGATGCTGCGCAGCCTCACCGACAAGGTGCTGACGCTGCCCGACGACATCGTCGTGCTGCCCGGCCACGGCAACCAGACCTCCATCGGGCGCGAGCGCGCCACCAACCCCTACCTGCTCGAGCTGCTGGACGGCGGCGGAGCAGGCCGGGTGACCCGCGGACTCTGAGGAAAGAAGAGATGAGCAAGATCGCCCCGCTGAGCGGGTTCCCCGAGCTGCTGCCTGCGCAGCGCACCGTCGAGCGCGAGGTCGTCGCGTCGCTGTCGCGCACCTTCGAGCTGCACGGCTTCGCCAACATCGAGACGCGCGTCGTCGAGCCGATCGACCGGCTGGCCAAGGGCGGCGAGGTCGACAAGGAGATCTACGTCCTCCAGCGGATCAACGCGGAGGCGGACGCCCGGGCCGAGCTCGGCCTCCACTTCGACCTGACGGTGCCGTTCGCCCGCTACGTCCTCGAGCACGCCGGTCACCTCGAGTTCCCGTTCCGCCGGTTCCAGGTCCAGCCGGCCTGGCGTGGCGAGCGCCCGCAAGAGGGCCGCTACCGCCAGTTCACGCAGGCCGACGTCGACATCGTCGGGCGCGACGAGCTGCCGTTCCACCACGACGTCGAGGTGATGTCAGTGATGGTGGACGCCCTCGGCCGGCTGCCCATCCCGCCGGTGTCGTTCCAGTTCAACAACCGCAAGCTGATCCAGGGCTTCTACCGCGGCCTGGGCATCGACGACGTCACCGACGCGATCCGGGTGATCGACAAGCTCGACAAGCTCCCGGCCGACGAGGTCGCGACGATGTTGGTCGAGCGCGTCGGTACGACGCCGGAGCAGGCCCAGCGGTGCCTCGAGCTGGCCACCATCCGGGTCGCCGACACCTCGTTCGTCGAGAAGGTCCGCGCGCTCGGCGTCACCGACGAGCTGCTCGAGCAGGGCCTCGAGGAGCTCGCCGCCGTCGTCGACGGCTGTCGCGCCGTCGCGGGCGACCGGGTGAGCGTCGAGGCCAACCTCCGCATCGCGCGCGGCCTCGACTACTACACCGGCACCGTCGTCGAGATCTTCATGGCGGGCTACGAACGGCTCAAGTCGGTCGGCGGGGGAGGGCGCTACGACGCGCTCGCCAGCGACGGTCGTACGACCTATCCCGGCGTCGGGGTGTCCTTCGGCGTCTCCCGCACGCTCGTCCCGCTGATCGCCGACGGCGTGCTGGCGGGCAGCCGGCCGGTGCCCAGCGTGGCGCTCGTCGCGCTCAACACCGAGGACGACCGGGCCGCCAGCACGGCGGTCGCCGCCGCTTTGCGGTCCCGCGACGTCGCGTGCGAGGTCGCCCCCGCTCCTGCGAAGTTCGGGAAGCAGATCCGCTTCGCCGAGCGGCGCGGCATCCCCTATGTCTGGTTCGTCCAGGCCGACGGCAGCCACCAGGTCAAGGACATCCGCTCGGGGGACCAGGTCGAGGCCGACCCGGCCACCTGGACCCCACCTCCGGCCGACCTCCGTCCGATCATCGTCACCACCCAGAACACCATCGAGGAGAACCAGTGATCCGCACCCATGACGCCGGCGCCCTGCGCGCCACGGACGTCGGCCAGACCGTCACGCTCGCCGGGTGGGTGGCGCGGCGCCGCGACCACGGCGGCGTCGCGTTCCTGGACCTCCGCGAGGCCAGCGGCGTGGTGCAGGTCGTCGTCCGGGACGAGGAGGTCGCCCACAGCCTCCGCAGCGAGTACTGCCTGAAGGTCACCGGGGAGGTCGTCGCCCGCAAGGAGGGCAACGAGAACCCGAACCTGGCCACCGGCGAGATCGAGGTCGTGGCCACCGACGTCGAGGTGCTCTCCACCTCCGACCCGCTGCCGTTCCCGATCGACGACGCGTCCGGCCACAAGGGCGGCGAGGTCGGTGAGGAGGCGCGCCTCAAGCACCGCTACCTCGACCTGCGCCGCTCCGGCCCCAACGCCGCCCTGCGCCTGCGCTCGAAGATCAACAAGGCCGCGCGCGACGTGCTCGACGAGCGCGCGTTCGTCGAGATCGAGACGCCCACCCTGACCCGCTCGACGCCGGAGGGTGCCCGCGACTTCCTGGTGCCCGCCCGGCTCGCGCCCGGCAGCTGGTACGCCCTGCCGCAGAGCCCGCAGCTGTTCAAGCAGCTGCTGATGGTCGGCGGCATGGAGCGCTACTACCAGATCGCGCGCTGCTACCGCGACGAGGACTTCCGCGCCGACCGGCAGCCCGAGTTCACCCAGCTCGACATCGAGATGAGCTTCGTGGACCAGGAGGACGTCATCGAGCTCATGGAGAGCGTCCTCGAGGCGATGTGGGCGCAGGCCGGCAAGACGATCCAGCGGCCCATCCCGCGGATGACGTACGCCGAGGCCATGGCGAGGTACGGCTCCGACAAGCCCGACCTGCGCATGGGCCTGGAGCTCGTCGAGTGCACGGAGTACTTCAAGGACACCACCTTCCGCGTGTTCCAGGCCGACTACGTCGGTGCGGTCGTGATGCCCGGCGGCGGCAGCCAGCCGCGCCGCCAGTTCGATGCCTGGCAGGACTGGGCCAAGCAGCGCGGCGCCAAGGGCCTGGCCTACGTCACGGTCGCCGAGGACGGCGAGCTCGGTGGCCCGGTCGCGAAGAACCTCACCGACGCCGAGCGCGAGGGCCTCGCAGCGCACGTCGGCGCGGCTCCCGGCGACTGCATCTTCTTCGCCGCCGGCCCGGTCAGGAGCAGCCGCGCGCTGCTCGGCGCGGCCCGTCTCGAGATCGGCCGCCGCGGAGACATGCTGGACGACGCGGAGTTCGCGTTCACCTGGGTCGTCGACGCGCCCCTGTTCGAGCCCAGCTCCGACGCTGTCGCCAGCGGCGACGTGGCCGTCGGCGCCGGCGCCTGGACGGCGGTGCACCATGCCTTCACCAGCCCGAAGGCGGAGTTCCTCGACACGTTCGACACCGACCCCGGCAGCGCCCTGGCCTACGCCTACGACATCGTCTGCAACGGCAACGAGCTCGGCGGCGGGTCGATCCGTATCCACCGCGGCGACGTCCAGAAGCGGGTCTTCTCCGTGATGGGCCTCGGCGAGGAGGAGGCCCAGGAGAAGTTCGGGTTCCTGCTCGACGCCTTCAAGTTCGGCGCGCCCCCGCACGGTGGCATCGCGGTCGGCATGGACCGGATCGTGGCGCTGCTCGCCGGCACCGACTCGATCCGCGACGTCATCGCCTTCCCGAAGTCCGGTGGCGGCTACGACCCGCTCACCGCCGCGCCCGCGCCGATCACCCCGGAGCAGCGCAAGGAGGCCGGCGTCGACGCCCGGCCCGAGCCGAAGGGCGACCCGGCAGCCGCTGCGGCCGAGGCCTGATCCCACGCACGGAAGGGGCGGTGACCACCGATTCGGTGGTCACCGTCCCTTCGTCGTACGCCGATCACGCGGGAAGGGACGTCGCCGAGGAGGCCTCGGGCGCGGAGGACATCCCGAATATCACGAGATCCTCCGGAGGTTTGCCGGGGGTTCCAGGTGAACCGGTCGTAACTGGATCGTTACGCGGCAGTGATCGTTCCCGCGTCGCAGGTCACATAGAGTCCGTTTCCGGCGACGGCCCCGGGAGACCTCCGGAGCGGCCGCCGGGACAGTCCCGAACCAGATGGGGAGAGCATGTCGGCAGACACCGCAGGGCCGGAGACGCTCGGCTCGTTGACTGACGAGCCGGAGCACCAGGATCCCAACAGCCAGCAGGCGAAGGAGATCTCCGGCAAGTCTCCGCTCCGCATCGCCCTGGGCCGCCTGGCCAAGGACAAGATCGCGGTCGTCTGTGCGCTCGTGGTGCTGTTCTTCATCGTGTGCGCGGTCTTCGCCGGCCCGATCAGCCACCTCTTCGGCGTCAGCCTCGAGACCCCGCTCGCCAGCGAGCGCGTCGACGGGCTCAACAACAACATGCCGAAGCCCGAGATGGGCCCGCCCTTCGGTCCCTTCACCTGGGACCACCCGCTGGGCGTCGCGCCGCAGACGGGCAACGACAACCTGGCCTACTGGCTCTACGGCTGCCGCACCTCGCTGCTCATCGCGACGGTCGCCACGGTGGTCGCCAGCGTCGTGGGCGTCGTGATCGGCCTGCTCGCCGGCTTCCTCGGCGGCGCGGTCGACAAGATCCTGTCGTTCTTCATCGACATGTTCCTCACGATCCCGTTCCTGCTCGCCGCGCTGACCCTGGCGCCGATCCTCAACGAGCGCTTCAACCTCTACGACAGCTACCAGACCATCCAGAAGTTCAGCCTGGTCGCCGTCCTGGCCCTCTTCGGCTGGATGGGCACCGCCCGGCTGATCCGTGGTGAGGTGCTCGCGCTGCGCGAGCGCGAGTTCGTCCAGGCGGCCCGCGTGATGGGCATGCCGACCTCGCGCATCCTGTTCAAGGAGCTGCTGCCCAACCTCGCCGCGCCGATCATCATCAGCGTCTCGCTGATGCTGCCGACGTTCGTCGCGCTCGAGGCGGGCCTGGCCTACCTCGGCATCGGCGTCACCGACGGCATCTCGTGGGGCCAGGTGATCCTCAAGGCCGCGACGCCGACCTACTTCCGCGAGTACCCGCAGTTCCTGTGGGCGCCGCTCCTGGGCATCGTCGCGCTGGTGCTCTCCCTCAACCTCCTGGGTGACGCGATCCGCGACGCCCTCGACCCCAAGACCCGGCGCTGAGCACCAGCTCGGCCCCAGGTTCCACGCACGTCGCCGGAGACGCCGTCCTCGGTGAGAACAAAAAGGAAAGGCTGGACAGCATGAAGCGGAACAAGCCGCTCGCACTCATTGCTGGTGCCGCGCTCCTGACCCTCGCCGCCTGTGGCGGCGGGTCGTCGGACAACAGCGGCAGCAGCGGTGGCACGGACAGGGAGTTCGGCGACCAGACCGGTGGCACCAAGGACGCCGAGCGTCAGGGCCCCGCCGCCGACATCGACGGCGCCGCCGCTGGTGGCACCATCACGGTCTACCTCCCCGGCGACCCCGGTCCCGACTCGCTCGACCCGACGGCCGGCTGGTCCGTCACGGGCAACTCGATCCAGCAGGCGCTCACGAGCCGCTCGCTGACCCAGTACGCACGCGACGAGGACGGCCAGCCGGTGCTGGTCCCGGACCTCGCGACCGACCTGGGCACCCCCAACGACGACTTCACCGAGTGGACCTTCACCATTCGTGACGACGCGACGTGGGAGGACGGCAAGCCCGTCACCGCCGAAGAGGTCGCGTTCGGCATCTGCCGCTCGCTCGACTCCGAGGCGTTCCCGTCCGGCCCCGGCACGGAGTACTCCAAGACGTACTTCGACGGTGCGGCCGACTACGACGGCCCCTACACGGGCAAGGACCCCAACTGCGAGAAGTACACGGGCATCTCGGTCGACGGCCAGGACGTCACCATCAAGATGGCCAAGCCGTTCCCGGACATGGACTACTGGGGCGCCTTCATGGCGATGGGCCCGGCCCCGCTCGGCAACGCCTCCAAGCCGCCGAACTACGGCAACAAGCCGCTGTCCAACGGCCCCTACAAGGTCGACAGCTACAAGCCCAACGAGGAGCTCGTCCTCGTCAAGAACGACCAGTGGTCCGCTGACTCCGACCCGGCCCGTCACCAGTACGCCGACGAGTTCGTGTTCAAGTTCAACCAGGACCAGGCCAAGGTCGACGAGATCATGCTCTCGGACAACTCCGACAGCCAGACCGCCGTCTCCACCGGCCTCGGCTCGGACAAGTACAACGACGCGAACGGCCAGCTCGGCGACCGCCTCGTGCAGCAGACCTCACAGTGTGTCTCCACGCTGACGCCTGACTACACGAAGATCACCGACATCAACGTCCGCAAGGCGCTCGCCTACGCGTACCCGTACCAGGACGTCTGGATCGCCACCGGTGAGGTTCCCGGCGTGACCCGGGTCCCGGCCAACTCGGTCATGCCCCCCGGCATGGCGGGCAAGGTCAACGACTTCCAGGTCGACGGTGAGCAGATCACCTACGACCCGGAGAAGGCCAAGGAGCTGCTGGCCGAGGCCGGCTACGGCGACGACAACCCGTACGAGATCACGATGGTCTACTACGAGGTCGACCCGCTGGCCAAGGCCGGCCAGGACCAGATCACCAAGGGCTTCGAGGCCTCCGGCTTCAAGGTCAAGGCCATCCCGGTCCAGGAGTCGCCCTACAACATCTGGCTCGACCCCGACAACAAGGTCAACAAGACCCTCAACCTCCGTGGCGTCAACTGGTGCTCGGACTGGCCCGCCGGTTCGACCATGCTCCCGCCGCTGCTGAAGGGTGGCGCTGTCTACAACACCGCCTACTTCGACGAGGCCTCGGTCAACGACGAGATGGACAACATCGCGACGCTGCCGCTCGAGGAGCAGGCTGACGCCTGGGGTGCGCTGGACGAGAAAATCATGACGGACTACTTCCCGATCATCCCGACCGCGTTCCGCAACGACCTGTTCGTCTTCGGCACGAAGGTCGGCAACCCGACCGGCGACGGTTCCATCGGTGCGCCGAACTACAAGGACCTGTACGTCATGCAGTGATCCTGGTGACCACCCGGGCTCGGGCCCGGACCACCACGTAGTACCCAGTAGCAACCACTGACGAGTGGGGGCTCCCTGACCGGGGGCCCCCACTCGCCAGCCCGGACCTTCCACCGCGGCGACGAGTAGTCTGTCTGCCCGGGGGTTCCGACTCATCCACCATCCCCGGAGAGTGACCTGCGATGTTCGCGTATGTCGTGAAGCGCCTGATCTCGGGAGTCCTCGTCGTGACGCTGGTCTCGATGGCGATCTTCCTGCTGTTCTGGTTCGGCCCGTCGAGTCCCGCGCAGCCCATCTGCGACCGAGAGACCAGCAACCGCTGCACCGCGGCCAAGCTGGACATCTACGAGAAGACCCTGGGCTACGACAACCCCGTCTACGAGGAGTACGGCAAGTACGTCAAGGGCATCTTCGTGGGCCGCACGCTCACCATCGCCTCCAACGAGTACCAGTGCGACGCGCCGTGCCTCGGCGTCAGCTACCGCACCAAGCAGCCGGTCAAGGAGGAGCTGGTCTCGCGCATGCCCGCGACCTTCTCCGTGGCCATCGGCGGTGCATTCCTCTACCTCCTGTTCGGTGTCCCCATCGGCGTCGCCGCTGCGCGACGGCGTGGCACCGTGGCCGACAAGGCCCTGGTCTCGAGCTTCCTGTTCATCAGCTCGATCCCCTACTACCTCTTCGCGCTGCTGACCTGGCTCTACCTCACGATCACCTACCCGCTGCCCGTCGTGGGCGACACCGGCTACTTCAAGCTCACCGACGATCCCGTCAAGTGGTTCACCGGGCTGTTCCTCGCCTGGGTCGCGCTCGGCATCTTCGGGTGCACCCAGTACACGCGATTCACGCGTGGTGCGATGGTCGAGGCCCTCAGTGAGGACTACATCCGCACCGCGAAGGCCAAGGGCCTCCCCGCCCGCACCATCGTCTACAAGCACGGCCTGCGCGCGGCGCTGGTGCCGGTCGTGACCATCTTCGGCATCGACTTCGGCACCCTGCTCGCCGGCACCATCTTCACCGAGCGGATCTTCGAGATCCAGGGCATCGGCTACTGGAGCCTGCAGGCGGTCCAGGGCCGTGACCTGCCCGTCGTCCAGGCGACCGCCCTGTTCAGTGCCGTCGTGCTCATCATCTCCAACCTGCTCGTGGACGTCGTCTACAGCGTCCTCGACCCGAGGGTGAGGCTCTCGTGACCAGTGTTCCCATGACCCCGTCCTCTGCTGCTGCCGACGACCAGGCGTCCGGTCCCTACCTCCAGGTCGAGGGCCTGAAGGTCACCTTCCCGACCCAGGACGGTCCCGTCACCGCGGTGAGCGGCCTGAGCTACACGGTCGAGAAGGGCAAGACCCTCGGCATCGTCGGCGAGTCCGGCTCGGGCAAGTCCGTCTCGAGCATGGCCGTGATGGGCCTGCACGACGCGAAGTCGGCGCAGATCGAGGGCTCGATCCGCGTCGGCGGCACCGAGGTCGTCGGCCTCAGCGAGTCGCGGATGCGTGCCCTGCGCGGCAACTCGATGGCGATGATCTTCCAGGACGCCCTCGCGGCGCTCCACCCGTTCTACAAGATCGGCAAGCAGCTGGAGGAGGCCTACCTGGTCCACCACTCCAGCGCGTCGAAGCGGGACGCCCGCCGCAAGGCCATCGAGATGCTCGACCGGGTCGGCATCCCGCAGCCCGACCGTCGCGTCGACGACTTCCCGCACCAGTTCTCCGGCGGCATGCGGCAGCGCGCGATGATCGCGATGGGCCTCATCAACGACCCCTCGCTGCTCATCGCCGACGAGCCCACCACCGCGCTCGACGTGACCGTCCAGGCGCAGATCCTCGACCTGCTCCAGGACCTCCAGCGCGAGTTCAACTCCGCGGTCATCATCATCACCCACGACCTCGGCGTGATCGCCGAGATGGCCGACGACGTGCTCGTGATGTACGCCGGTCGCTGCGTGGAGTACGGCACCGCCAAGCAGATCCTGACCTCGCCGGAGATGCCCTACACGTGGGGCCTGCTCTCGAGCATCCCGGACGTCCACGCCTCGACCGACGCGCGGCTGATCCCCATCCCCGGCAACCCGCCCAGCCTCCTGCGGCCGCCGTCAGGATGTTCCTTCCACCCGCGGTGCGTGCACTCCGACAAGGTCGCCGGCGACCTGTGCAGCACCGAGCGACCCGAGCTGCTGCCGGCGAGCTCCGGCACGGCGCACCTCAAGCGGTGCCACCTCGCCGACCCCGTGGGGGTCTACCGCACCGAGGTGCTGCCCGAGATCGCCCCCGAGCTCGTCGAGGAGACCCGATGACCCAGGACCCCAACGCCCGCGCCGAGATCGAGCCCACCGAGATCGGCGCCAACGCGGCCGAGTCGGGGGAGCGGCAGCTGGTCGACGAGCACGACGTCACGGCCGACCACGAGGTGCCGGTCGACCTGGACTTCGCCTCCGTCGCCGAGATGGGCCACGTCGCGTCCGAGCTCGACCCGGACGCCCCGGCGGTGCTGACCGTCGACAACCTCAAGATGTACTTCCCGGTGAAGTCGTCCGGGGTCGTGCGCCGCACGGTGGGCCACGTCCAGGCGGTCGACGGCATCTCGTTCGAGGTCCCGAAGGGCGGCTCGCTCGGCCTGGTCGGCGAGTCCGGGTGCGGCAAGTCGACCACCGGCCGGCTCATCACCCGGCTCTACAAGCCGACCGGCGGCTCGATGATGTTCGAGGGCCAGGACCTCGCCAAGCTCTCGAACGGCCAGATGAAGCCGCTGCGGCGCGACGTGCAGATGATCTTCCAGGACCCCTACACCTCGCTGAACCCGCGCCACACCGTCGGCACGATCGTCGGTGCGCCCCTCGAGGTGCACAAGATCGTCCCGAAGAACAAGGTCCTGTCGCGGGTCCAGGAGCTGCTCGAGGTCGTGGGCCTCAACCCGGAGCACTACAACCGCTACCCCAACGAGTTCTCCGGCGGCCAGCGCCAGCGCATCGGCATCGCCCGGGCGCTGACGCTCAACCCGAAGGTCCTCGTCGCCGACGAGCCGGTCTCCGCGCTCGACGTGTCGATCCAGGCGCAGGTGGTCAACCTGCTCCAGGACATCCAGTCCGAGTTCGACGTGGCCTTCCTCTTCATCGCCCACGACCTCGCGATCGTTCGCCACTTCTGCCCCGAGATCGCCGTGATGTACCTCGGCAAGATCGTGGAGATCGGCGACCGCGAGACGATCTACGGCAAGCCGCACCACCCCTACACGCAGGCCCTGCTGTCCGCGGTGCCCGACGTGAAGCAGGCCGCCATCGGTGGCCGGCGCGAGCGGATCCGGCTCGAGGGCGACGTGCCGAGCCCGATCAACCCGCCGTCGGGCTGCCGCTTCCGCACCCGCTGCCAGTTCGCGCAGGAGATCTGCGCCAAGGTCGAGCCGCCGCTGCTCCAGATCGGCAAGCGCCACAAGGTCGCCTGCCACTTCGCCGGCGAGCTCGGGGCGCACCCGGCTACCCCGGTGACGACCGAGCTGCTCGGCGTCGACGACCAGGGCAGCTCGGTGCCGGGAGTCGTGCCCAGCAACACCCAGCTCACGATCCCCGGCTACGAGAAGACCTGGTACGACCTCACGACCAAGCAGACCACCGGCGTCTGACCCCGAGCCTCCTGCCGCCGCTGTCGGCGGGGCGGGAGATACTCACCGACGTGGACGGCTTGTTCGAGATTCCGGGCGCGGGGCAACCCGCGCCCGGCGTCGTACCCGGGGGCGGATCGCTCGGGGCCAACACGCATGCCTCGGCACCGCTCGCGGTCCGGATGCGTCCGCGCACCATCGAGGAGCTCGTCGGCCAGCAGCAGCTGCGGGCCGCCGGCTCGCCGCTGCGCCGGCTGATCGAGGGCGACCAGTCGATGTCGCTGCTGCTGTGGGGTCCGCCCGGGACCGGCAAGACCACCATCGCCGCGATCGTGAGCCAGCAGACGAGCCGCCGCTTCGTCGAGGTCTCGGCCGTCTCGGCCGGCGTGAAGGAGGTGCGAGCGGCGATCGACGGCGCCCGCGCCGAGCTCGTCCGCAGCGGGCAGGAGACGGTGCTGTTCGTCGACGAGGTCCACCGCTTCAGCAAGGCCCAGCAGGACGCCCTGCTGCCCGGGGTGGAGAACCGCTGGGTGACGCTCATCGCGGCCACCACGGAGAACCCGTTCTTCTCGGTGATCAGCCCGCTCCTCTCGCGCAGCCTGCTGCTCCGGCTGCAGTCGCTCACCGACGACGACGTGGCCGAGGTGATCGACCTGGCGCTCACCGACGAGCGCGGCCTGGCGGGCGCGACGGGACTCGATGACGAGGCGCGCGACCACCTCGTGCGCCTCGCCGGCGGTGACGCGCGGCGGGCACTGACCTACCTCGAGGCGGCCGCGGGCGCCGCGGCGAGCAACGGGCTCGACGCGATCGACCTCGCCACCGCGGAGACCGCCGTCGACCAGGCGGCCGTCCGCTACGACCGCCAGGGCGACCAGCACTACGACGTGATCTCGGCGTTCATCAAGTCGATCCGCGGATCCGACCCCGACGCCGCCCTGCACTACCTCGCCCGGATGATCGAGGCGGGGGAGGACCCGCGCTTCATCGCCCGTCGCCTGGTCGTGCACGCGAGCGAGGACATCGGGCTGGCCGATCCGACCGCGCTCCAGGCCGCCGTCGCCGCCGCGCAGGCCGTGCAGCTCATCGGCATGCCCGAGGCCCGGATCAACCTCGCCCAGGCCACGATCCACCTCGCGATCGCGCCGAAGTCCAACGCGGTCATCGTCGGCATCGACGGCGCCATCTCCGACGTGAAGGCCGGCAAGATCGGCCAGGTGCCCCCGCACCTGCGCGACGCCCACTACGGAGGCGCCAAGGACCTCGGCCACGGCAAGGGCTACCGCTACCCCCACGACGAGGCCTTCGGCGTCGCCGAGCAGCAGTACCTCCCCGACGTGCTGGCCGACGCGGCCTACTACGTGCCGACCACGCTCGGCGCCGAGGCCGGCGTCAAGGAGCGCTGGGAGCGGATCAAGCGGATCGTCAGGGGCAGGGCCTGATCATGCGCGACGCTCGAGGACTGGCCTGGGGGGCCAGCGTCCTGTTGGTGACCCTTGCCGCCTGTACGGCCAGCCCGGGTGCGCCCCACCCGCGGGTGGAGGACGACCCGCCGGCCTCGTTCGGCGCCCCGGTCGCAGGAGCCAAGGACCCGGGACGCACCGGCCCGGCGGCGCCCATCGAGGGCGCCGAGGTCGGCGGGACCCTCACGGTCTACCTGCCGGCGGCGCCGGGCCCCGACACGCTCGACCCGACCGGCGCGTGGTCCGCGCCCGGCAACGCGATCCAGGGCTCGCTGGTGAGCCGCTCGCTGACCCAGTACGCCCGCGGCCCCGACGGAGAGTCGGTGCTGGTGCCCGACCTCGCCACCGACCTCGGCCGCCCGAACGACGACTACACCGAGTGGACCTTCACCATCCGCGACGACGCGACGTGGGAGGACGGCAGTCCGGTGACCCCGGAGGAGGTCGCCTTCGGCATCTGTCGCTCCCTCGACACCGAGGTCTTCCCCGCAGGCCCGGGAGCGGAGTACTCCACCCACTTCTTCGCCGGCACCGACGACTACGACGGTCCCTACACCGGCGACGACGCCGCGTGCGAGGACTGGGACGCGATCTCGGTCGAGGGTCGCGACGTCGTCATCGAGATGGCCGTCCCGTTCCCCGACATGGACTACTACGCCGCGGTGATGGCGATGGGACCCGCCCCGCTGGGCGACGCCTCCGAGCCGACGCGCTACCGCCAGCGCCCGATGGCCACGGGCCCCTACAAGGTGGCGAGCTGGACCCCGGACGAGGAGCTCGTCCTCGTGCGCAACGACGCCTGGGACGCCGACTCCGACCCGGCGCGCCACCAGTACGCCGACCGGTTCGTGTTCAAGTTCAGCCAGGACCAGGCCAAGGTCACCGAGATGATCCTGTCGGGCCGCGACGCCGGTCGCACGGCGCTGACGACCTCGCTCGGCGTCGACCGCTACGTCGAGGCGGACGAGGTGCTCGGTGACCGGCTGGTGCACCAGGCGTCGCAGTGCGTCGGGACGGTGACCCCCGACTACCGCAAGATCACCGACATCCGGGTCCGCAAGGCGCTCGCGTACGCCTACCCCTACGAGGACGTCTGGATGGCCGGGGGCGACGTCCCGGGCGTGACCCGTATGCGTGCGGGGTCGCTGATGCCACCCGGGATGGTCGGTCGCAAGGACTTCCACGTCGACGGTGAGCCGATCACCTACGCACCCGAGCGGTCCCGGGCGCTACTCGCCGAGGCCGGGTTCGCCGACGAGCCCTACGAGATCACGATGGCCTACAACCAGACCGACCCGCGCGCCACCGCGATGCAGGAGCAGGTGGAGAAGGGCCTTCAGGCGGGCGGGTTCTCGGTGCGGAGCATCCCGGTGCACCAGTCGATCTACAACGTCTGGCTCGACCCCGGCAACGAGGTCAACCAGCAGCTCAACCTGCGCGGCGTCCTCTGGTGCCCACCGTGGCCGGCCGGCTCGGCGCTGCTGCCGCCGCTCCTCGCCGCTGACGCCCCCTTCAACACCGCGCACTTCGACGAGCCGTCGGTGGACGCCGAGATGGACGACATCGCCCGCCTGCCGATGGACCGCCAGGCCGACGCGTGGGGCGCGCTCGACGAGCGGATCCTCGACGACTACTTCCCGATCATCCCCGTCGGCTACCTCAACCAGCTCTTCGCCTTCGGTGACCGGGTCGGCAATCCCACCGGTGACGGCGCCGCCGGTGCTCCCAACTACAAGGACCTCTTCGTCGTCCCGTGACCCGGGCGGCTTATAGGGTGTCCCGGTGACGACGCAGCAGGAGTGGGTGCAGGTGGGCCTGGTCGCGGCCGGCCTGGTGGCCCTCGCCGCGCTCGTGCTGGCCCTGCTCGCACGCCGTCGCGCGCGCCACGCCGAGTCGTCCCTCGCCGAACTCGCCGACCGGATCGCCGTCCTCGAGTCGCCCGCCGCGGTGCCGCCCACGCCGGCCCCGGACGCCGCTGCGACGACCTACGTCATCACGGGGATCGGCGTCGACGACGACACCGACCGCGTGCCCGACCCCGTCGCGCGACCGATCGACGGCCGCCTGTTCGCCGACATCGTGGCCCGCGAGACCGTGGTCAAGGCGGCGTCGTGGACCCACGGCGTGCGGCGCGCGCTGTCGCCCGAGAGCCGCAACCGCATCCGGTTCCAGGTGCGCCAGGAGAGCAGGCAGGCCGGGCGCGAGCGCCGCGCCGAGATGAAGCAGGCGCTGCGCGAGTTCCGCGCCCGCGAGCGCGACGCCGGACGCACCGTCACCACCAAGCCCGCGGAGGACGTCGCCTGATGGGTCGACCACTCTGGTTCGTCGCCGGGGCGGGGGTCGGGGTCTACGCCGCCGCCCGCGCCCGCCGTGCCGCCGAGTCCCTCACCGCCGACGGCATGCGGGACCGCCTCCGCGGGTGGCAGGCCGGCGCCCGGCTCTTCGCCGAGGAGGTCCACCAGGGCCGCACCGAGCGCGAAACCGAGTTGCGCGAACAGCTGGGCCTGCGGCCCCATGTGACCAGGGACGGACGTCCCCAACTGACCAGCTCCACCGATCCCCAGAAGGACCAGCACTGATGGACACCGCCGAGATCCGCCGCCGCTTCCTCGCGCACTTCGAGGCCGCCGGACACGCCGTGGTGCCCTCCGCCTCGCTGCTCGCCGACGACCCGAACCTGCTCTTCGTCAACGCCGGCATGGTGCCGTTCAAGCCTTACTTCCTCGGCCAGGAGACGCCGCCCTACGACCGCGCCACGAGCGTGCAGAAGTGCATCCGCACGCCTGACATCGAGGACGTCGGCAAGACCACGCGGCACGGCACCTTCTTCGAGATGTGCGGCAACTTCTCCTTCGGCGACTACTTCAAGGAAGGCGCCATCGAGCTGGCGTGGACGCTGATCACGAAGCCGGTCGAGGACGGCGGCTTCGGCCTGGAGGTCGACCGGCTCTACCCGTCGGTGCTCGCCGGCGACGACGAGGCGATCGAGCTCTGGATGAAGGTCACCGGCCTGCCGCGCGAGCGCATCGTCCAGCTGGGCAACAAGGAGAACTACTGGTCGATGGGCGTGCCCGGCCCGGGCGGTCCGTGCTCGGAGATCCTCTACGACCGGGGTCCGGACTTCGGCCCCGACTTCGACCCGACCACGCTCGGCCCGGACATGCCGTTCGAGCTCGAGGACCGGCTCCTGGAGATCTGGAACCTGGTCTTCATGCAGGACGACCTCAGCGCGGTCCGCTCCAAGTCCGACTTCGACATCGCCGGCTCGCTGCCGAAGAAGAACATCGACACCGGCATGGGCCTCGACCGCGTCGCGCTGCTCCTGCAGGGCAAGAAGAACATGTACGAGATCGACGTCATGTACGGCGTGATCGCCAAGGCCGAGGAGATGACCGGCAAGAGCTACGGCGACGACCCCGGCGACGACGTCCGCTTCCGGGTCATCGCCGACCACGTGCGCTCCTCGATGATGCTGATCGGCGACGGCGTGACGCCCGGCAACGACGGCCGCGGCTACGTCCTGCGCCGCCTGCTGCGCCGCGCGGTGCGCTCGATGCGCCTGCTCGGCTGCGAGGACCGGGTGCTGCCCGAGCTGATGCCGGTCTCGCGTGACGTGATGGGTCAGACCTACGACAACCTCCTCACGGACTGGGCGCGCATCTCGCAGGTCGCCTTCGCCGAGGAGGACGCCTTCCGCAAGACGCTGCAGGCGGGCACCCAGATCTTCGACACCGCCGCGACCGAGGTGAAGCAGTCGGGCGGCTCGGCCCTGTCCGGCGAGCGTGCCTTCGCGCTCCACGACACCTACGGCTTCCCGATCGACCTCACCCTCGAGATGGCGGCCGAGGCCGGTCTCTCCGTCGACGAGCAGGGCTTCCGCGGGCTGATGGCCGAGCAGCGCGAGCGCGCCAAGGCCGACGCCCGCGCCAAGAAGGGCGCCCACGGCGACACCGCGGTCTACCGCGGGATCTTCGACGAGCACGGTCCCACCGAGTGGCTCGCCTACGAGACGCTCGAGACCGAGTCGCGCCCGCTCGCGCTCCTCAGCGGGGGCGCGTCCGTCCCGCGCCTGGCGCAGGGCGAGATCGGCGAGGTCGTGCTCGACCGCACGCCCTTCTACGCCGAGTCCGGCGGGCAGGTGGCCGACGCCGGCACGATCGTCTTCGACGGTGGCCAGCTCGAGGTCATCGACGTCCAGCGCCCGGTGAAGGGCCTCGTGGTGCACCAGGTCCGGGTGCTCGACGGCGAGCTCGACGCGAGCAGCCGGGTCCACGCGCGCGTCGACCCCGAGTGGCGCATCGGCGCCCGCCAGGCCCACTCCGGCACCCACGTCGTGCACGCCGCGCTGCGCGAGGTGCTCGGCCCGACGGCGCTGCAGTCCGGCTCCTACAACCGACCGGGCTACCTCCGCCTCGACTTCGGCTGGACGCAGGCGCTCAGCCCGGAGCAGGTGCGCGACATCGAGCTGGTGTCGCAGCAGGCGCTGCGCGCCGACCTCGCCGTCTCGTGGGACTACATGACCCTCGACCAGGCCAAGGACTGGGGCGCGATCGCGCTGTTCGGCGAGACCTACGACAACACCAAGGTGCGCGTCGTCGAGATCGGCGGTCCCTGGTCGCGCGAGCTCTGCGGTGGCACGCACGTCGACCACTCCTCGCAGATCGGCACCGTCGTGGTGACCGGCGAGACGAGCGTGGGCTCGGGCAACCGGCGCATCGAGGCGCTCACCGGCGTCGAGGGCTTCGGCTACCTCGCCCGCGAGCGTGACGTCGTCTCCCAGCTGACGACCCTGCTCAAGACCCAGCCCGACGACATCGTCGAGCGGGTGCAGGGCCTCACCGAGCGCCTCCGCGCGGCCGAGAAGGAGCTGGAGAAGGCGCGCCTGGCCCAGCTCCTCGGCGCGAGCGCGGACCTGGCGGCCGGTGCGACGCAGGTCGGGCCGGTCAAGGTCGTGGCCCACCGCGCCGACGGCGCCGGCGGGGGCGATGTACGCAACCTGGCCATGGACGTGCGCGGCCGGCTGCCCCAGGGCGAGCCCGGCGTGGTCGTGATCATCGGCAACGCCGACGGCAAGGTGTCCGTCGTCGCCGCGACCAACGACGAGGCACGGAGCCGCGGCCTGTCCGCCGGCGACCTCGTCAAGGCCGTCGGCCCGCTGCTCGGCGGCAAGGGCGGTGGCAAGGACGACGTCGCGCAGGGCGGCGGCACCGACGCCTCCCGGATCGACGAGGCGCTGGCGCTGGTCGCCTCCGAGGTCGGCCGAGTCGCGGTCCAGGCCTGAGCGGGACGTGATGCGGTCCGGCGTGCGGCTCGGCATCGACCCGGGTGATGCCCGGATCGGTGTCGCGAGCAGCGACCCGTCCGGCTTCCTCGCCACGCCCGTCGAGACGGTGCGGCGCGGCAAGGGAGACGTACGCCGCCTCGCGCAGCTCGTGACCGAGCTCGAGGCGGTCGAGGTCGTGGTCGGCCTGCCGAAGTCCCTCAACGGGACCGAGGGCCCGGCGGCGGAGAAGGCGCGCGACCTCGCGGTCCGGCTCGCGCGCCGAGTTGCCCCCACACCCGTCAGGATGTGTGATGAACGACTGACCACGGTCTCGGCCGAGTCGATCCTGCGCGAGCAGGGCCGGCACGGACAGAGGCGACGCGCCGTGGTCGACCAGGCAGCCGCGGTGCTGATCCTGCAGACTGCCCTCGACACGGAGCGGTTCAGCGGACAGGCACCGGGGGAGATCGTCGAGGTGACGGAGACAGATGAGTGAGCACGAGGCCCACCCCGACGAGGTGGGACCCGACGAGGTCGAGTCGGAGCGGGACTACGAGTACGTCCCCGGCGGCAAGCGGCGCAAGGGCCGCGGCGGCAAGGGGTGCCTCGCCGTCATCGTCGCGCTCGCCGTCCTGGCCGGCGGCTTCTACTTCGCCCTGACCAAGGGTGTCTCCGTCCTGGCCGACCAGTTCCAGGGCCCCGAGGACTATCCCGGGCCCGGCACGGGCAAGGTCGAGTTCGCCGTCAACGAGGGCGACACGATCGCCCAGATGGGCCGCAACCTGAAGGACCAGGGCATCACCAAGTCCGTGCAGGCCTTCATCGACGCCGCCAACGGCGAGCCCGACTCGAGCGGTATCCAGGTCGGCGACTACGAGCTCCAGAAGGAGATGAAGGCCGCCGACGCCCTCGACGTCCTCATCGACCCGGACAACCTCATCACCTTCCCCACCGTCACCATCCCGGAGGGCCTGCGGCTCACCGAGATCGTGTCGACGCTCGCGAAGAACACGAAGTTCTCCGAGGCGCAGTTCGACAAGGCGCTCGACCAGCCCGCCAAGCTGGGGCTGCCCGACTACGCAGGAGGCAACGCCGAGGGCTACCTCTTCCCGGCCACCTACGAGATCAAGCCGGGCATGAAGCCGGTCGCGATCCTCAAGGCGATGGTGACCCGCTGGCAGCAGGCGGCCGACGCCGCCGGGCTCGAGGAGAAGGCCGCCGCGCTCGGCCACACGCCGGGCGAGCTGATGATCATCGCCTCGCTCATCCAGGCCGAGGGCCGGGGCAGCGACATGCCGAAGATCTCCCGGGTGATCTACAACCGGCTCGACGGCCCGGGGGACAAGGGCGGCACCAACGGCACGCTCGGCATCGACGCGGCGATCGCCTACGGCCTGGGCCTCTCCCCGGGCTCGACGGAGCTCACGCCCGACCAGCTGGCCGAGGACACGCCCTACAACACCAGGATCAACGCCGGGCTGCCCCCGACCCCCATCGAGGCGGCCGGCGACGACGCGATCGCCGCTGCGGCCAACCCGGCGGAGGGCGGCTGGTACTACTACGTCACCGTCGACCTCTCCACCGGCGAGACCAAGTTCTACGAGACCTACGACGGATTCCTCGAGGGCCGCGACGAGTACAAGGCCTATTGCGAGACGTCCGACCGATGCTGAGCCGACTGAGGTGAGCAGCGCGCGGCGCTGTGGGGTGCTCGGCGACCCCATCGCGCACTCGCTGTCCCCGGTCCTGCACCGCGCCGGCTACGCCGCGCTCGGGCTCGACTGGGCCTACGACGCCCACCGGGTGCCGTCGGGCGGGCTGGAGGAGTTCCTCGGCGGCCTCGACGACACCTGGCGGGGCCTGTCGCTGACGATGCCGCTCAAGCGTGAGGTCCTGCCGCTCGTCGACCGGCTCACCGACCGCGCGCGGCTCGCCGGTGCCGTCAACACGCTGCTGCTGGAGGAGGCGGGGGAGCGGGTCGGCGACAACACCGACCTGCCCGGCGCGGCCGCCGCGATCCGGGAGCGTACGACGATGCCGCTGTCGTCGGCCGCGATCCTGGGCGGCGGTGCGACCGCGGGCTCCGTCGGGCTGGCGCTGGCCGACCTCGGGGTGACCTCGATCGAGGTACGGGTGCGCGAGGCGTCCCGCGCGGCCGGGACGGTCGAGGTGCTCCGCACGCACGCGGCGGGCGTCGACGTCCGCGTGACCACGCTCGACGGAGAGCCGGTCCGTGCCGACGTCGTGGTGTCGACGATCCCCGCGGCTGCCCAGATGCCCGACCTCGTCGACGCGTGCCGCGGCGTGCCGGTCGTCTTCGAGGCGCTCTACGACCCGTGGCCCACGCCGCTGGCGGCGTCGGTGACCGGGGAGCAGGTGCTGGTCAGCGGTCTCGACCTCCTCGTGCACCAGGCCGCGCTCCAGTTCAGCCTCTTCACCGGCGTCCAGGCGCCGCTCGAGGAGATGCGCGAGGCCGGGCGCCGCGCGCTGGCCGCGCCGGGGCCGGCATGAGCGACGCCGGCCTGGCGATCGTGCTGGGTGCGGTCCTCGCCGGGCTGGGCGGGCTGCTGGTCCCGCTGCTCGTCGGGCGGCTCCCGGAGCCGGACCCGGTCGCCGAGGACAAGCGGGTCGAGGGCGAGCCGGAGAAGGTGCCCTACGTCGAGCTGGCCGCGCGCCCCGGTCTCCGGTGGCGCAGCGCGGCGGTCGCCGCAGCGGCCGGTGGGCTGCTCGGCTGGAGCATCGGCCTCGACTGGCCGCTGCTCTGGCTCGTCCCCCTCACGCCCGTGGCCGTCGCCCTCGCGGTGGTCGACTGGCACACGCGCCTGCTGCCCAAGGTCGTCGTCGTACCCGCGACGCTGGCTGCGATCGTCCTCGTCGTGGTGGTCGGGCTCGCGACGGGCGAGCGCGACGCGGTCATCCGGGCACTGGTCACGATGCTGCTCGCGCGGTCGTTCTTCTGGGTCCTGTGGTTCCTCCGCTCGGCCGGCATGGGCTTCGGCGACGTGCGCCTCGCGGCGCCGGTCGGCCTGGTGCTCGGCTGGTTCGGGTGGGAGGCGGTCGTCCTGGGCCTCTGGGTCGGTTTCGTCGCGTTCTCCGTCGTGATGGTCGGCCTGGCCGTCGCGCGGCGCGACCGCACGGTGCTGAAGAAGGCCTACCCGTTCGGGCCGTTCATGCTCGTGGGCGCCCTCGCGGGTCTCGTCTGGGGGACTGCGCTCACGGGCTCCCTCGGGGGCTGAGAGACTTCAGCCATGCTCCGATGGCTCACTGCAGGCGAGTCCCACGGTCCCTCGCTGGTCGCGATCCTCGAGGGGCTGCCCGCCCACGTCCGCGTCACCACCGACCACCTCGCCGACTCGCTCGCCCGGCGTCGGCTCGGCTACGGCCGTGGCGCGCGGATGAAGTTCGAGCAGGACCAGGTCCGGGTGCTCGGCGGCGTCCGCCACGGTGAGACCCAGGGCGGCCCGGTCGCCATCGAGGTCGGCAACACCGAGTGGCCCAAGTGGGAGAAGGTGATGTCGGCCGACCCGGTCGACCCCGTGGAGCTCGAGGCGCTGGCCCGCAACGCCAAGCTGACCCGGCCCCGGCCCGGCCACGCCGATCTCGTGGGCATGCAGAAGTACGACTTCGACGAGGCGCGCCCGATCCTCGAGCGGGCCTCGGCCCGTGAGACCGCCGCGCGCGTGGCCCTCGGCCGCGTCGCGTCCAACTTCCTCGAGCAGGCCGTCGGCGCGCGCATCGTGTCGCACGTCGTCTCGCTCGGCGGCGTCAAGGCGCCCGCGGGCGTCGTACCCGGCCCGGACGACGTGGCACGGCTCGACGCCGACGAGGTGCGCTGCCTCGACCCCGAGGCCAGCGCCGCGATGGTCACCCGCATCGACCAGGCCCACAAGGACGGCGACACGCTCGGCGGTGTCGTCGAGGTGGTCGTCCACGGCCTGCCGCCGGGCCTCGGCTCGCACGTCCACTGGGACCGGCGCCTCGACGCGAAGCTCGCGGAGGCGCTGATGGGCATCCAGGCGATCAAGGGTGTCGAGGTCGGCGACGGCTTCGAGCTCGCCGACACGCCCGGCTCGCTCGCACACGACGAGATCGTGTCGACCGACGAAGGCCTGCGCCGCACGTCCGGTCGCTCCGGTGGCACCGAGGGCGGCATGTCGACCGGCGAGGTCCTCCGGGTCCGTGCGGCCATGAAGCCGATCGCCACCGTGCCCAAGGCGCTGCGCACCGTCGACGTCTCGACCGGCGAGGCGACCGTGGCGCACCACCAGCGCTCCGACGTCTGCGCGGTCCCGGCCGCCGGCATCGTCGCCGAGGCGATGGTCGCGCTCGTGCTGGCCGACGCCGTCGTGGAGAAGTTCGGCGGCGACTCGGTGCAGGAGACGCGCCGCAACGCGCAGTCCTACCTCGACACCCTGCGCTTCCGGTGACCGCCGTGGCTCCGCGCGTGGTGCTGGTCGGCCCGATGGGTGCCGGCAAGACGACCGTCGCCGAGATCCTCGCCGGGTCGTGGGGTGTCGCGGTGCGCGACACCGACCACGACATCGTCGCCGGCACCGGGCGCGAGATCTCCGACATCTTCGTCGAGTCGGGGGAGGACGTCTTCCGCGACCTCGAGGCCGCGGCCGTCGCGGCGGCCCTCGCCGAGCACGACGGCGTCCTCGCCCTGGGCGGGGGCGCGGTGCTCCGGCCCGAGACCCGCGAGCTGCTCGCCGACGTCACCGTGGTGTTCCTGCGGGTCGGGCTCACCGACGCCGTGAAGCGGGTCGGCCTCGGCACCGGTCGCCCGCTCCTGCTCGGCAACGTCCGCGCCCGGATCAAGGCGCTGCTCGACGAGCGCTCGCCGATCTACGAGTCGGTCGCCACCCACGTCGTCGAGACCGACGGCCGCACGCCCGACGAGGTCGCGGGATCGATCCGGGAGCTCGTCGCATGAACGACACCGTCATCCACGTCGGCGGCGCCTCGCCCTACGACGTCGTCGTCGGCCACGGCCTGGCAGCACGACTGCCGGAGGTGCTCGGCGACTCCGTCGAGCGCGTCGCGGTGCTCTACGCCGGCACGCTCGGGGCGCTGGCCGACCCGATCGTGGACACCCTCGTCGAGCACTACGACGTCCTGGCCCTCGGGCTCCCCGAGGGTGAGCGCGCGAAGACCGCACCCGTCGCGGCCGACTGCTGGGAGGCGCTCGGCGAGGCCGGCTTCACCCGTTCGGACGCGGTCGTGACGATCGGAGGCGGCGCGAGCACCGACCTCGGCGGCTTCGTGGCCGCGACCTGGCTCCGTGGCGTACGCGTCGCCCACGTCCCCACGACCGTCCTCGCCATGGTCGACGCCGCCGTCGGCGGCAAGACCGGCATCAACACCGGCGCCGGCAAGAACCTCGTCGGCTCCTTCCACGAGCCCGCTGGCGTGCTGTGCGACCTCTCGCTGCTCGCCACGCTCCCGCGCGAGGAGCTCGTCGCCGGGCTCGGGGAGGTCGTCAAGTGCGGCTTCATCGCCGACCCGGCGATCCTCGACCTCGTCGAGCGCACCGATCCCGCGGCGCTGACCGTCGACTCGCCGGAGCTGCGCGAGCTCGTCGAGCGCGCCATCCGCGTCAAGGTCGACGTGGTGGTCGACGACCTCAGGGAGACCGGCGGCACGGACGGCCACCCCGGCCGCGAGGTGCTCAACTACGGCCACACGCTCGCCCACGCGATCGAGCGCACCAGCGACTACTCCGTCCGCCACGGCGAGGCCGTCGCCATCGGGTGCGTGTACGTCGCCGAGCTGGCCGCGCGCGCGGGCTCGCTCGACCCGGCGGTGGTGGAGCGGCACCGCGCCGCGTTCTCCCGCGTCGGGCTGCCGACGTCGTACGACGCCCCCTTCGAGGCCCTGCACGAGGCGATGAGGATCGACAAGAAGGCCCGCGGCTCGCAGCTGCGGTTCGTCGTGCTCGACGAGCTCGCCAGCCCGCGCATCCTCGCCGGGCCGAGCGAGGAGGACCTGCGCGCGGCCTACGCCGCGCTAGCCTCCGACGGGTGACCGACTCCTCGTCCGATCCCGACGTCCGGGTCTCCGGCTCCGGAGGCACCATGACCCGGCTCGTCGGGTCGGCGCATCCGCGCGAGGTCGACCTGGCCGCCCTGGCGTCGCTCCGGCAGGCGGAGGGCGACGGCCCGTGGTCGGCCGCCGGCGCGGCCCCGTTCCTCGCCGAGGGCGACGTCGTGCAGTGGCGTTACGGGCGCCGGTGCGACCCGATGCGGGTGGTCCGGGACGACGAGCGCGGGCTCGTGGCGTGGCTGGCCGCCGACACCGCGATCCTCGCCTCCGCACCCGACGACGGACGTGCGCTGCGGGAACTGCCGCTGGCCGAGCGGTTCACCGGGAAGCGCGTCGCGACGATCGGCACGTGGTTCGGAGGCGGCGTGGTCCGGATCGCGCCGACGGGCCGGCCGTGGTCGGTCTGGGTGTTCCGGGAGGACGACGGCTCGCTGGCCGGGCACTACGTGAACCTCGAGCTCCCGCACCGCAGGCACGGTGACGAGACCAACACCCGCGACCTGGTGCTCGACCTCTGGATCGAGCCCTCCGGCGAGGCGTGGCTCAAGGATGCCGACGAGCTCCAGGCGGCCGTAGACGTGGGACGCCTGACGTCGGTCCAGGGCGACGAGATCCGGGCGATGGGGGAGTGGGCACGCGCCGAGCTGGTCGAGGGTCGCGACTGGCCGCTCCACGAGGAGTGGACCCGCTGGCAGCCGCCGGCCCACTGGGCCACGCCGGCGCTCCCGGACACCCCGCTCGTGCGCGAGGCGCGCGCCACTACGCTGCCGACATGACGAAGGTCCTCGTCCTCAACGGTCCCAACCTCGGACGCCTCGGCCGCCGGCAGCCGGAGATCTACGGCCACACCACCCACGCCGAGCTCGCGCACCAGTGCGTCGAGTGGGGCGCCGGTCTCGGCCTCGAGGTCGAGGTGCGCCAGACCAACCACGAGGGCGAGCTGCTCGATTGGCTCAACACCGCTGCCGACGACGGCACCCCGGTCGTGCTCAACGCTGCCGCGTGGACGCACTACTCGCTGGGCCTCTGGGACGCCTGCGCCCAGCTCACCGCGCCGCTCGTCGAGGTGCACATCTCCGACCCGAAGCAGCGCGCCGAGGAGTTCCGCCACACCTCCGTCGTCGAGCCCCATGCCGCCGCCACGATCGCCGGGCAGGGGATCGACGGCTACCGCCAGGCGCTCGAGCTCCTCGCCTCGCGGTGACCCCCTCCGCCCGGCCTGCGCTCCTCGCCGCCGGACTGCTCGGCAGCGTGCACGCCGCGTTCAGCCTCTACTGGGGGTTGGGCGGGACCTGGCTCGTCCGGACGTTGGGGAACCGCATGGTCGACGCGTTCGCCGGGTGGGAGTGGCTGCTGGTGCAGAACTGCGGCCGCACGACGGTCGTAGGCCCCGCCGGGTCGTCGTACGGCCGCAGTTCCACGACCTCGTGCGACGATCGGCGGATGGACGTCGAGCTGAGTGCCCTCGCGATCAACGTCGCGATCCCCGAGGACCTGCGGTGGCGCGACAGCCGGCGCGACGAGGAGTTCGAGCTCCAGTCGCTGACCATCCGGATGCTGCCGGACGGCTCGCTCGCGGCGAAGGCCTACGGCAAGCCCGTCGCGGGCGGGCGCGGGGCCTACACCTCGTTCCCGGTCCCCGACCGGCCCGAGCTGGCCGCGCTCGTCTCCGCCGCGGCCGCCGAGGCGGCCCGCAGGTGGGGTGCCCACTCATGACGCGCACCTTCAGCCAGGTCGACGTGTTCAGCGCCGAGCCGTGGCTCGGCAACCCGCTCGCCGTCGTCCACGACGCCGACGGGCTGACGGACGGGCAGATGGCGCGGTTCGCGCGCTGGACCAACCTGTCGGAGACCACGTTCCTCTGCGCGCCCACCGACCCCGCCGCCGACTACCGGGTCCGGATCTGGACGACGGCCGGCGAGCTGCCGTTCGCCGGGCACCCGACCATCGGCAGCGCGCACGCGTGGCTGGAGGCCGGGGGAGTCCCGCAGGGCGAGGTCGTCGTCCAGGAGTGCGGCGCCGGCCTCGTCGACGTACGCCGCTCGCCGCGGCTCGGCTTCGCGGCGCCGCCGCTGCAGCGGTCGGGGCCGGTCGAGGGCGAGCTGCGGGCGCGGATCATCCACGCGCTGGGGATCGGCGCCGCGGAGGTCGACGACATGGCCTGGATCGACAACGGCCCCGGCTGGGTCGGCGTCGACCTCGGGACGGCGGAAGCGGTGCTCGCCGTCGTGCCGGACATCGCGTCCTTCACCGACCTCAAGGTCACCGTCCTCGGGCGCTGGTCGTCCGTGCGTGCCGCCGAGCTGGGCGCCGACGTCGAGGTGCGGGCGTTCTTCGCCGACGGCCGCGAGTTCGCCGAGGACCCGGTCACCGGGAGCGCCAACGCCGGGCTCGCGCAGTGGCTGGTCGGCAGCGGCGCGCTGCCGTCGGCGTACACCTCCCGCCAGGGGAGCGTGATCGGCCGCGAGGGCCGGGTGCGGATCGAGGCCGAGGCCGACCAGGTGTGGGTCTCCGGCGACGCGGTCACCCGGATCACCGGCGAGGTCGATCTCTAGAGCGCCCGCTCGCGGACGTTGTCCTGCTCCCAGGCGTCCCCGATGTGGAAGCGCTTGGTGCCGACGACCTCGAAGCCGTGGCGTCCGTAGAACGCGTTCGCCCGGCTGTTCTCCTCGCTGACGCCCAGCCAGACGCCCCGCGCACCGGTCGCCCGCGCCGCCTCCAGAGTCGCCTCCATGAGCAGGATCGCGACGCCCGAGCCGTGGTGGTCGGGATGCACGTAGCACCGCTCCAGCGCGACTGTCGGGCGGAGCCGGATCGCGTCCTGGACGTCGGGGTCGTCCGGCTCACCGGCGATCAGCATCGTGTAGCCGACCGGGTCCTCGCCCGGCGCCGGCTCGGCCACCAGCACGGCGTACGACGGGTGCGCCAGCTGGGTCCGGAAGGTGGCCGGGTCGAGCCGGGTGGCGATGTGGGCGGTGAGGACCTCCTCCGAGGTCTGCGGTGTGCAGGCGAGCGGGAAGGTCAGCGCGGCCAGCCGGGAGAGCGCCCCGGCGTCGTCCTCGCCGGCTCGGCGGATGGTGACGGTCACGGCACGAGCCTAGGAGAGATCGGTAGGACTACGGATGTGGCGCCGACACCCCGGCGGCGAGACTCGACGCAGAGACTGACCAGGGCGTCGTCAGTCCGGTCGGACGTGAGGAGGCAGCGCGATGATGGTGCGCGACGGTGCAGTGGGGGCGGGCAGCGGGAGCCGCGTGCCGAGCTCGGTGATGAGCGTGAGCAGGGCGGACCGGCGTGCGGCCGCGCGGGGGCGCGCTGCGCTCGAGTACGGCGCCCACGCGGAGGCCGCGCTCGACGTCGTCGAGCTGCTCGAGCTCGCGTGGCACGACGCCTACGGCGAGGTCCTCCCGCCCGCGCAGCTCGTCGACGACCTCTGGTGCGTCGCCGGGGGAGACCTCGCCCGGCTCGTCTCGTCCGCCCGGCTCGCCGTCACGGACTGGCGCGACCTGCGGGTCGCCGCCGACGGACTCCGGGCGGAGCGGTAACGCGATGGGACGCGCGGACGCTGTCCCGGTGACAGGTCACGTGTCCGGTCCGCCGGAGGAGGTAGCCATGCAGAGCACCCTGGTCCGCAGCGCGCACGCCGACGAGGTCGAGGCCCAGGTCCAGCGCGCGACGTGCTGCACCGCCCTTGCCCGGTGCCGGCGGTGTCGCGGCAAGCTCGCCGCCGTGCGGGCCTGGCGACGCGACGCCCTCGTCCACTCCCTCTCGAGCTCCCTCGCCAGGTCGAGGCCGCGCCGGCCCGCCTGGTGAGGGTTGCCGGTCACGTGGGGTGACCGGAGATGTCGAGCAGCCGTGGGGCAACCACCTGTGGTCAGCCGGCCCCGCGGCTGCTCGTCCGCCAGGCGCGGGTCAGAGCTGGTCGAGCCAGGCGTCGATCGGCACGGCGCCGTCGCCGAAGACCAGCGTCTGACGCAGGGCGCGCGGGTCGTCCAGCACCGCCAGCGCCACCTGGGCGACGAGCTCGCGCGAGGTGGTGTCACCGTCGTTGAAGCCGGCCTCGGGGTTGACCGTGCCGGTGCCCGGCTCGAGGGTCAGCGTGCCCGGGCCGAGGATCGTCCACTGCAGCTCGGTCGTGCGCAGGTGCTCGTCGGCCGCGATCTTGGCGTCCTGGTAGTGCCGGAACGGGTTGTCCTCGGGCACCAGCACCTCCTCCGACGACCCGGAGAACGACACCATCACGTAGCGCGTGGCACCGGCTGCCGCGGCGGCGTCCATCGAGCGGATCGCGGCGTCGCGGTCCACGGCGTAGGTGCGGTCCGGGTTGCCGCCGCCGGCGCCCGCCGACCAGATGACGGCGTCCTGGCCGTCGAGCATCGCCCGCAGGCTGTCGGTGTCGGCGTCCTCGACCGACGAGACGAGCGCCGTCGCGCCCGTCGCCTCGATGTCGGCGACGTGGTCGGGGTTGCGGACGACCGAGGTGACCTCGTGTCCCGCCCCGACGAGCATCGGAGCCAGGATGAGCGCGATCTTGCCGTGTCCGCCGAAGATGGTGACTCGCATGTGTGCCACCGTAGCCCGGTGCCGTCCTCGACCCACGCCGTGACCATCGGCAGGACCGAGGTCCGCAAGCACTACGTCGCCGATCACGAGGTGCAGGCCGAGCGCGAGTGGGCCTGCCTGACGCTCCTCGCCGAGCACGCTCCGGGCCTCGCGCCCCGACCGGTCCGCCGGGAAGGCGGTGCCGAGCCGGTGGTCGTGATGGAGCGGCTGCCGGGCTCGCCGCTCGCCCCGCGGCCGCTGACGACCGAGCAGGTGCTGGCCCTCGGCCGTGCGCTGCGCCGGCTGTACGACGTACCGCTCGCGGCGGTGCGCGACGCCGGGATCGGCCCGCGCGGGATCGGTGCGGCGGCCCTCCCGCCGGCGCTCCTCGAGCGGTTGTCGGACGGGCACGACCTGTCGGCGTGCCGGGACCCCGCGCTCGTCCGTGACGCACGGTCCGTCGCGCGGGAGTGGCTCCGGGACCCGCCTCTGCCGGAGCCGCGGACCACGGTGCTCGGCATCGCCGACCTCAACCCGCCCAACGTGCTGTGGGACGGCGTGCGCTGCCGGCTCGTCGACTTCGAGGACGCCGGCCTCAGCGACCCGGCGTACGAGGTCGCCGACCACGTCGAGCACCTCGGCAGCCGCCTCCCGGGGGTGTACGACGTCCACGCACTGGCCGACGCGGTCGGCCTGGACGCGGAGGCACGCGAGCGGATGGGGGCCTACCGGCCCTTCTGGGCAGCCTTCTGGCTCGCCATGCTCACGCCGGGCAGCCGATCGTGGCACCGCAACCCGCCCGGCACGCTCGAGGGGCAGGCCGCGCATTTCATGGCTCTCGTGACGCGCGACTAGACTCCTCTGTCGGCGCACGCGCCACGGATTCCTTGACAACTCGACGAAGGCGGACACACGCACATGGCAAGCACCAACGACCTCAAGAACGGCATGGTCCTCCGGATCGAGGGTCAGCTCTGGGCCGTCGTCGAGTTCCAGCACGTGAAGCCGGGCAAGGGCCCCGCGTTCGTGCGCACCAAGCTCCGCAACGTCGAGTCGGGCAAGAACGTCGACAAGACCTTCAACGCCGGCACCAAGGTCGAGACGGCCAACGTCGACAAGCGCACCATGCAGTACCTCTACAACGACGGCTCGTCCTACGTCTTCATGGACACCAGCACCTACGAGCAGCTCGAGGTCGCCCCGGAGATCGTCGGCGACGCGAAGAACTTCATGCTGGAGAACCAGGAGGCGATCGTCGCCACCAACGACGGCCGCGTGCTCTTCATCGAGCTCCCCGCCTCCGTCGAGCTCCTCGTCGCCGAGACCGAGCCGGGCCTCCAGGGCGACCGCTCCACCGGTGGCACCAAGCCCGCGACCCTCGAGACGGGCCACGTCATCCAGGTGCCGCTCTTCATCACCACCGGCGAGAAGCTCAAGGTCGACACCCGCGACTCGTCCTACCTCGGCCGCGTCAAGGCCTGACACCAGGTGGCTGCCCGTTCGAAGGCGCGCAAGCGCGCGCTGGACATCCTGTTCGCCTCCGAGCTCCGCTCGGAGGACCCCGTCGTCGCGCTCGAGCGCGCCATCGAGGCCGGTGAGGGCCCGACCAACGACTACACCGGCACGCTGGTGCGGGGCGTGGTCGAGCACCAGGAGCGCATCGACGAGGTGCTGACCACCTACAGCAAGGGTTGGACGCTCAGCCGGATGCCCGCGGTCGACCGCAACGTGCTCCGCATCGGCGTCTACGAGCTGCTGTGGGGCGACGCCGACGTCCCGGAGACCGTCGCGGTGAGCGAGGCGCTGCACCTGGTGCAGGACCTCTCGACCGACGACTCACCAGCCTTCGTCAACGGGCTGCTCGGCTCGATCCAGCGCGACCGCGCCTCGCTCGCCTGACCTCACTCGCCTGAACTCACCCCCACGGGTCACCCGGCTCGCCCGCGGACGCGCCTTCGCCCTAGGTTGGCAGCATGACTGACGCCGGCAGGACCGCGGAGAAGAAGGCCGAGCAGGCCCACGAGAGCGACTGGCTCGACCACGCGATCCGCGCCGGACTGGTGGCCTACGGGGTCGTCCACCTCCTGGTCGCGTGGCTGGCCGTCCAGCTCGCCCTCGGCGAGAAGGAGGACCAGGCCTCCAACGCCGGAGCGATGCACTACCTCGCCCAGCAGCCGATGGGCAAGGTGCTGGTCTGGCTGATCGCGGCGGGCATGTTCCTGCTCGTGGTCTGGCGGCTGCTCGAGGCGGCCCTGGGCTACCCCGAGGAGAGCGACGACAAGAAGCGCTGGGTCAAGCGCGCAGGCTCGCTCGGCAAAGCGGTCATCTACGGCGCGCTCGGCTGGAGCGCGGTGAAGACCGCCACCGGGAGCGGCTCGGGTGGCGGCACGGACACGACCACGGCCAAGCTGATGGACCTGCCCGCGGGCCAGGTGGTCGTCGCCGTCGTCGGCCTGGCGATCATCGGCTACGGCGGATCGCTCGTCTACCGCGGCTGGACCGAGAAGTTCCGCGAGCACCTCGACGCGCAGGGGCAGGCCGGCAACGACGGCTCGGCGTACGTCCTCGCCGGCAAGATCGGCTACATCGCCAAGGGCGTCGCGATCGCGATCGTCGGCGGACTGTTCCTCTACGCCGGCATCACGCACGAGGCCAAGAAGTCCGGCGGCCTCGACCAGGCGCTCCAGCGCGTGCTCGAGGTGCCCTTCGGCCAGGTGCTGCTCATCGCGATGGGCATCGGCATCGCCGGCTACGGCGTGTTCTGCTTCGCGCGGGCCAAGCACCTCTCGCGCTGAGCCTCCGTCGAGGGTGGTTCAGCGTCGGGTTGGTACGCCGCCCGCGACCGCCAGCGCGGACGTCACCATGTGGTCGCGGACCTGCTCACCGGTGATCCGGCTGATCCGCGGCACGCCCGGCGCCTCCTCGGAGACGAGCATCGCCACCCGGCCGAGCTGGAGCGTCCCGAGGCCGCTGGCGTAGAGCATGTTGGCCAGCAGCCCGGGGTCCTCGACGTGGAACTCGCCCTTCTCGACACCGGACTCGATCGTGCGCGTGAGCACTGCGAGGCAGCCGCTGATCGCCTGGCCGAGGCGATACATCGCGCTCTCGCTGACCTCCTCGAGGAGGTTGTCACCGGGGCGTCGCATGATCGACTGCGCGCAGTCGACGAACGCGGGGTGGGCGAGCCCGTAGTCGACGAACGCCTCGACGAGCCGCTCGAGCTGGAGGGCGGGGTCGTCGGTGGTCTCGGCCGCGCCCGAGAGCGCGAGGCGGAGCTCGTCGAGATACTGCACCAGGGTGAGGCTGAAGAGCTCCTCCTTGCCGGTGAAGTGGCGGTAGATGATTGCCCGGTTGATGCCGACGGCCCGCGCGATGTCCTCGATCTGGGCGTCGCGCACCCCGCGCTCGTCGAACAGGGCCCGGGTCGCGGCGATGATCTCCGCCTCGCGCAGCCGCCGGCGTGCGGCCGCCGTGCCCCCGCGGGCGCGGCCGGTCGTGGTCGCCGGCTCGGTGCTCATGGCGGCCAGTCTAGGGAGAGCCAGCGGCGAGGTGGGTGCGCACCGCCTCGATGGTGTCGGCCTCGGCGGCGGACTTGTCGTCGCGGTAGCGGATGACCCGGGCGAACCTCAGCGCGACGCCGCCGGGATAGCGGGTCGAGCGCTGGAGTCCGTCGAAGGCGATCTCGACGACCTGCTCAGGACGGACGTGGACGACGTAGGAGCTGCCGTCGACGGGCGACGTCGCCAGCTCGGTGAAGCGCTCGGTCTGCCACGCCAGGATCTCGTCGGTCATCCCCTTGAAGGTCTTGCCGAGCATCACGAAGCCGGACTCGGACGACTCGTCGCGGGCGCCGAGGTGGATGTTGGAGAGCCAGCCCTCGCGGCGGCCCGAGCCCCACTCCACGGCGAGGACGACGAGGTCGAGGGTGTGGACCGGCTTCACCTTCACCCACGCCGAGCCGCGGCGGCCGGCGGCGTAGGGCGCCGACAGGTCCTTCAGCACGACGCCCTCGTGCCCGCTGGCGACCGTCTCGGTGGCGAAGGCGTCGGCGGCGGCGGCGTCGGTCGTGACGAGGCGGCGGACCCGGTGCTGCTCGGGCACCAGCGCGTCGAGGGCGTCCAGCCGCTCCCGGCCGGGGGAGTCGAGGAGGTCGCGGCCGTCGACGTGGAGGAGGTCGAAGAAGTAGGGAGTGATCGCGACCCCGGCGTCCTGGGCGGTGCGGCTCGCGGTGTCCTGGAAGGCCATCGGGCGGCCGTCGTCGGACAGGGCCAGCGCCTCGCCGTCGAGCACGAAGCGCTCGGCGGGCAGCGACCGCGCGACCGCGACGACCTCGGGCAGCCGTGCGGTGATGTCGTCGAGCGACCGCGTCACCACGAGCACGTCGTCGCCGTCGCGGTGCACCTGGATCCGGATGCCGTCGAGCTTGGCGTCGACGGCGACCTCCGAGGTGCCGTCCGGCGACAGGCCGGCCATCGCGCTCGCCACGTCGGGTGCGCTGGAGGCGAGCATCGGCATGATCGGGCGACCGACCTCCAGGCCGATCGCAGCGAGCGTCTCCTCGCCCTCGAACGCGGCCCCGGCGGCCGCGACCGTGGAGCCCGCGAGCATGGCTGCGCGGCGTACGGCGGCCAGGGGCACGTCGGCCACCTGGGCCACGGCCTCCTGGGTGACAGCGTCGAGCGCACCCTGGCGGAGGTTGCCCGTGACGATGGCGCGCAGCCAGGCCTGCTCGGCCTCGGTCGCGCGGCCGAAGAGATCGGCCACCGCGTCCTTGCGGGAGTTCTGCGACCCGGGGCCGGAGAGCTGCGACATCGCCTCGAAGGCCTCGTGGACCTCGCGCACCGACAACGTCGCGTCGTCGGCCGGCGCGGGCAGGGCGCTGACCCCGCGCCACCCCAGGCCCGTGCGGCGCTGGCGCAGCGCGCCGCCGAGGTAGGACACGACGACCTCGAGCTCCTCGGGCTCGACGCGGCCGAGCAGCTCCGCGAGCAGCGCGACCTTGGTCTTGCGGGATCGGGTGGCGGCGACCTCCACGGAGGTGGCGACGAGCTCGGCGAGCAGCATGCGCCCATCCTGCCGCCCTGCACCGACAGCCGCCGCGCCCGAACGGGCAGGATGGGGCACGTGAGCAACACCTCGGCGGATGCCTCCCTCTACGTCCCGCGCTTCAATGTGATGGACCCCGACGACGTACGCCCCTTCGTCGCGGGGGTCGCGACGGCGCAGCTGGTGACGGTGGGGGACGACGGGCTGCCCGACGCGACGTTCCTGCCCGTGCTGTGGGAGGGCGACCGCCTCGTCGGGCACCTCGCCCGCGCGAACGTCCACTGGCGGCGCATCGTCGACGGCTCGCCGGCGCTGGCGATCGTGACGGGGCCTGACGCGTACGTCTCCCCGTCCTGGTACGCCACCAAGGCCGAGCACGGCAAGGTCGTGCCGACGTGGAACTACTCCGTCGTGCACCTGCGTGGGCAGGTCGCCGTCCACGACGACCCCGAGTGGGTCCGCGGGCTGGTGACCCGGCTGACCGAGCGGCACGAGTCCGCCCGCGACGAGCCGTGGGCGGTCAGCGACGCCCCACCTGACTACGTCGACAAGAACCTCCGACCCATCGTCGGCGTCTCGCTGCTCGTCGAGTCGGTCGAGGCCAAGGCCAAGCTCAGCCAGAACCGGTCCGACGAGGACCGCTCGGGCGTCGCATCGGGTCTCGCCGCAGACGGTCGTGACCCCTCCGCGCTGGTGGCCCCGTGAGGCCCGGCCGCGTCCGCGAGCGCTTCACCGGCCGGATCGCCGGTGTCGGGAGCACGTCGGGCGTGCGGGTAGTGGTGGGTCGCTGGGACGCCTCGCCCTGGGGCGGATTCGCCGACGTCATGCTCGAGGACCCCTCCGGCCACCGTGTGCTGCTCGCCCCGACCGAGCGGGTGCGCGACTTCGTGGCCGCCACCTACTCCTTCGACGAGCAGGTGATCGAACCCGTGTCGGTCACCGACACCCCCGACGGCTGGCAGGTCACCACGCCCTCGCTTTCCCTGCGCTTCGTGGTCGGGGGCCGTACGCCGCTGGGTGCGGCCCTCGGCCTGGTGCCGGCCCGCATCGCCACCTCGCCCGCCTGGTGCGGGCTGGTCGATCCCGTCGCCCGGGTCGTGATGCGCGGCGTGCGCACGCGCGGGACCGCCGGTGGCGACCGCCGCGAGTGGTACGGCGCCACCTCGATGTCATCTGTCACCGCGGCCTCGGGCTCGTGGCGGGGGACTGACCTCGGTCGTCTCGCACCCGTCGACCCGCCCTGCCGCTTCGGCTTCTCCAGCACCCCGAAGCGGCCGTCGGTGACGAGCGTCGTGACGACGATCGAGCGCCCGGCCGACTGAGCGGGGCGGCTCGCCCGGCCGCTGGTTGAGCAGCGAGCGCCAGCGAGCGTGTCGAAACCAGGGCCACATGACTCGCCGTTGGTCGAGGAGGTCGCGCCAGCGACCGTCGCGAGACCGAGCGTTCGCTCGGCGTTGGACGGGACATCCCTGTGGCGTCCGGCCCAGCTGGCGCCCAGTCCGCCTCTGTCTGCAGACAGAGGCCGAGGGGCCTGCAGACGGGCGTGCGAGGCTCCCACGCTGGCGTAGCCTGCGGACGTGACAGGTCAGTTGGCCGAGCGGCCCCTCGACGCCGGGGGGTGGTCCACTCTGACCCGGCGCTTGTCGCCCTTCCTCGACCTTGCCATCGGGCTCGTAGCCGGAGCCCTGGCCGTTGCGTCCCTGCTCCTCGCCGACGTCGCCGGCGTCGACCCGCGACTCGAGTCGGCCGACCCACTGGCCGTCGCTGCCACGTGCGTCGCCGGCCTGTCACTGGTGTGGCGTCGCTCGCGTCCGTCGGCGTCCTTCGCGGTGTTCGTGGCGGGCTGCCTCGTCGTGACGCTGACCGACCACTACATCGGGCTTCTCTCGGTGCTGCTGCTGGTCAGCCTCTACTCCCTGGCAGCGCACGGTCGACGCAGGAACGGCGTGGTCGGCCTGGTCGCCATTCTTCTCATCTTCGTCGCCCTCGCCCTGCTGGACGTTCCCGATCTGGGGACGGCCGACCTCCTGCAGGCGTGCGCGCTCCTGCTTGCGGCGTGGGCCCTCGGCGATGCGATCCGTTCGCGCCGCACCCAACAGGCGGAGCGTCTGCGCATCGCGGAGCAGGAGGCGGTCACCGCACGCGAGCTCGCAGCCCGGTCGGTCGTCGAGGAGCGGTTGCGCATTGCCCGGGAGCTGCATGACGTGATCGCGCACAGCATGTCCTTAATCGCCGTCCAGGCCGGTGTCGGAGGCCACGTCATTCGGTCCGACACCGCTGCCGCCGAGCACGCGCTCGAGATCATCGCCGAGACCAGTCGCAACGCCCTGACCCAGACGCGGTGGATGCTGGGTCTGCTCCGTGGCGAGGACGCGGAGGGTCCGGCTGCGCCGCTGCACTCGATCCGCGACCTGGACGGTCTGGTCCGCGACATGCGTGAGGTCGGCATCACGGTCGTCCTGAGCGTCGCAGGGCCTGCGCGCCCTCTTGACGACGCCATCGAGCTGGCGGCCTATCGGATCGTGCAGGAGTCGCTGACCAACGTGCTCAAGCACTCGGGGGCGACCCGGGCGCAGGTCAACGTGACCTACGGGGAGGGCGGGCTCGACGTCGAGGTGAGCGACCTGGGTCATGGCAGGTCCAGGGGTCGGGGGGTGCTCGGTGCCGCCGGCGGGCACGGGTTGGTGGGACTGCGCGAGCGTGCCAGGCTGCTGGGTGGCGACTTCGAGTGCGGACCCTCGGGGCACACGGATTCACGGTGGCAGCCCACCTGCCGTCCTCGGTGGGGGTGGTGTCGTGATCCGCGTCGCCGTGGTCGACGACCAGGAGCTGGTGCGGTCCGGGTTCGTCGTGCTGCTCGGATCGAGCGACGGCATCGAGGTGGTCGGCGAGGCCGGGGACGGCGCGGAGGCGTGGGAGCTGTGCCGACGTAAGGCCCCGGACGTCGTCCTGATGGATGTCCGGATGCCTCGGATGGATGGCCTGGAGGCGACGCGACGGATCGTCGCGGACCCTCGGTGCGCCCGCACGCACGTGCTCGTGCTGACGACCTTCGACGACGACGAGCTCGTCCACGAGGCCCTGCGCGCCGGCGCGAGCGGGTTCCTCCTGAAGGACACCCGGCCCACCCAGCTGCTCGAGGCGATCGCCGTGGTGGCCGCTGGCGACGCCCTGCTCGCGCCGTCGATCACCCGTCGTCTGATCGCACAGTTCGCCGCGCTGCCGAGCCATCCGACCCGGTCCGGCGACGACGGCCTGACCGACCGCGAGCGCGAGGTCCTCGTCGCTGTCGCGCGCGGTCTGTCGAACCAGGAGATCGCCGACGCGCTGCACATGGGCTACGGGACCGTGAAGACCCACGTGAGCCACCTCCTCACCAAGCTGGCGCTGCGCGACCGCGCGCAGCTGGTGATGCACGCGTACGAATCGGGCCTGAGCGTCCCGGGGAGCAGGTGAGCATCCCTCCCGAGGTGGAGGTGGCGGCGCCACGTCGAGACCTGGGAGCGAAGCCCGGAGCCGGCCGGCCGACCACTGTGGGACCACGGCCACTCCGGGCCGCTCAGGTCCATGGAAGGTTCCTCATGTCCCCCATCACCACGACTCCCACGAGTGCTTGGCTCCGCGGCTCGCGACGTACGGCGACGCTGGCTGCTGCGGCCCTCGTGGCAGGCCTCGTCCTCAGTGCCCCGACGGCGTCGGCCGCCACCGCAGACGCTCCGCCGGCCAATCCGCGGACCGCTACCGACACGGCCGCGTCCGACAGCGCGCGCCTGCAGCGGGCGCTCGACCAGATCGTCGAGGCCGGCGTGCCCGGCGCCCTGCTCTACACCTACGACAAGGGTGTCGAGACGGCCCTGCAGAGCGGGATCGCCGACCTCGCGACCGGTGCGCCCATGGGTCCGTCGACCACGTATCGCATCGGCAGCCAGACGAAGACCTACGTGTCGACCGCGGTCCTCCAGCTGGTCGCACGGCACCGGATCCGCCTCGACGCCCCGGCGCGCCACTACCTCCCGAGCCTGCTCGCCAACGCTCCGCGCGTCACGGTGCGGCAGCTCCTCAACCACACGAGTGGCATCTACGAGTTCAACGAGGACCCCCGGGTGCTGGCTCCGTACTTCGGAGGGGACCTGGGGCACGTCTGGAGGCCGCGTCAGCTCGTGCACATCGCACTGAGCAACGCCCCCGTCTCGAGGCCCGGTGGGGTCTACCACTACTCGAACACGAACTACGTCCTGCTGGGACTGATGATCCAGGCGGTGACGGGCCGACCGTTGGGCGACGTGCTTCGCGACGGTGTCTTTGCTCAGGCCGGTCTGGACTCGACGACCTTCACCGCCTCCAGGACGCTGCCCTCACCGGCGGCGCACGGCTACTACGTGGCGGCGGGCGACAAGGCCGGCGACTTCACCGACCTCACCAGCCTCTACCCCTACCCGTGGGCGTCCGGGGCAGCCGTCTCGACCGCACCCGACGTCGCCCGGTTCTACCGCCAGCTCCTCTCCGGCGAGATGCTGCCGCGACACCTCATGGCCGCGATGAGGAAGACGAACGACGCGTCGGGCGAGGACGGCGTGGGAACTGCGTACGGTCTCGGCCTCGAGAGCTTCCAGACGCGCTGTGGGAAGGCGTGGGGTCACGGTGGCAACTTTCCCGGCTACATCACCTACGTCTACTCCTCGCCCAGTGGCGGCCGACAGACCGTCGTCATGCTCAACGAGGACCCAATGTCCCTGCCGAAGAAGGAGATCGGGCCGACCTTCCTCCGGCTGCTGGACCGGGCCTACTGCGGTTCATAGGTCGCAGCAGCCTCGGACCGCGGTCCAGGCTGCTGAGAGTCCTGCCACCACGACACGGTGACTCCAGCACTGCTCGAACCACTGGATCGTGACGTGGGCGCTGACAGCCTGCCCACTCCGCCGCAATTGCCTTGGGCAAACGGGGTCGCGAGCGCGGCGGAAGTGAGGACCGCCATCACCTCGGGGCGCAGGACGAGGCTCCTTGTCGGCGGGACGGGGCGATACTGCGGTCATGCCGAAGTTCGCATCGGTCGACGACTACCTCGCCTCCCTGCCTGCTGAGCAGAGGGAGGTGATCGAGGAGGTCGAACGACGCGTGCTGGTCGTCGCGCCCGACGCAGAACGCGTGATCCGTTACGACATGCCGACCTGGCAGGTCGAGGGCGCCTCGCTCGTCCACGTGGCGGCGTGGAAGAAGCACCTCTCCCTCTATCTCGTGCCACCGGCGGGCGACCTCGACCTGGATGCGGACCTCGTGCCCTACGCAGGTGCCAGGGGCACGCTCAAGCTGCCGTACCCCGACGTCGACCACGACCTCGTCGAGCGGGTCGTACGCCGGCTGTTCGAGACCCGCGCGACGCCGCGACCGTGACCCGAAAGGCCGGGGCCAAGGCCAATCGCACAGCCTGGGTCAGGCCGTGATCGCGCTGTCCTCGCCACCCGCGAGCAGGCGGTCGCGGAGCGCCACGAGCTCGGACACCGAGGTCAGGAAGCGGCCGGTGCTGTCGCCGACCTGGAGGTCGTCGAAGTAGTGGTGCCGCATCGCCACCCGGGCCAGGTGGTGCTCGTCGTGCGCGAGGCGCTCGGCGAGGAGGCCGGTCAGGTGCGCGACGTTGTCGGCGTCGACGACGTCAGCGCACCGGCTGATCGGCGCCTGGTGGCGCAGTGCGGCGAGGTCGCCGACGGGGTCGGTGATGAGGATCGGCTTGTCGGTGTGGAGGTAGAGCCAGTCGAGGCCCACGGACGACACGTCGGTGACCATCGCGTCGCACCCGGGCATCACCGCGAGGATGTCACCGCTCAGGACGGCGGTGTGCCCAGCGGCTCCGTCGGCCGCGTCGATCAGCTGCAGGATGGCGAGGTGCGCCTCGGCGACGGACGGCGTGAGGCTGGTCGTCACCTTGGGGTGCGGCTTGTAGACGAGGCGGACGTCCGGGACGTCGAGGATCACCCGCACGATCCGCTCGCCGAGCGCGACGATCGAGGTGTAGTCGTTGTAGTCCGCGTCGCCCTCCCACGTGGGGGCGTACATCACGGTCCTGCGCTGGCTGGGCTCGAGCAGGGGAGTGCGCGGCAGGTCGAGCTGCGGGCGCCCGATCCGGACGAGCTTGCTGGCGTCGAGCTCGAGCAGCCCGGAGACGTACCTCTCCACGGCGGCGTCACCGGCGACGAACACCCGGTCGTAGGCCTTGGCGTTGTTGCTCGCCATCGACTGCTTGTCGCTCTCGCCGTGGTTGATGTGGATGTGCAGCATCCGGCTGTCGAGGAGCGACTGGAAGTTCATCGACGAGTTGTTGCAGTAGAGGACGACGGCCGCGTCGAGCTCGGCGTAGAGCTCGGCGAGGTCCGAGAACGACGGGGCGAGGTGGACGCGCAGCCGGGTCCGCGACTGGAGCAGCTCGGCCGAGTCGGCGTCGCGCGTCACCACGGCCACGTGATGGAGGTCGTCGAGGATCTCGAGGACCTCCAGCCACTGGATGAGCTGGTAGGTCCGCGTCGGGTCGTCGGCGAAGTAGGCGATCACGCGGGCGTCGTTCATGGAGAGATTCTAGGTGGCCGCCTCGTGTCGTAGTGCGGGGATCCCGTTCGTCGTCATGCTGAGGGGCCGGCCACCGGGCCGGACCACGAGTTCCGTCGGTCGACGGACGAGAGGAGCTCCCGTGAGCAACGTCAACGTGCTGGTGTCGGGCGCGAGCATCGCAGGGCCGGCACTGGCCCACTGGCTGCACCGTCGAGGTGCGCAGGTCACCGTGGTCGAGCAGGCGCCCGGCCTCCGCCCCGGCGGGCAGGCCGTCGACGCGCGCGGGGTGGCCAAGGAGGTCATCCGGCGGATGGGGCTCGACGAGGCGGTCCGCGCGGTGTGCACGAACTCGCGCGGGGCGTACTCGGTCGACGCCGACGGCAACGTGCTCGAGACCTTCAGCGCCTCGGACGACGACGGCGACGGGTACGTCTCCGAGATCGAGGTGCTGCGCGGGGACCTCGCGCAGGTGCTGTACGACGACACCCGCGCCGGCGTGGACTACGTCTTCGGTGACCGGATCGCCGAGCTCACCCAGGACGCGGACGGTGTCGACGTCACCTTCGCGAGCGGTCGGCGCGAGCGCTTCGACCTGGTGATCGGCGCGGATGGGCTGCACTCGGCGCTGCGCGGCATGGTGTTCGGGCCGCGGGAGGAGTTCGTACGCCACCTCGGGCTGGTGCTGGCGTTCTACACCGTGCCCAACGTGTTCGGCGTCGACGGCTGGCTGCTCGACCACCAGCAGGGCGGTCGGTGGGCGGGCCTGCGACCGGTGCCCGACCCCGACCGGGCGATCGCGATGCTGTCGTTCCCCGCCCGGGACTTCGACGTGGACCATCGTGACGTCGACGCCCAGAAGCGGTTGCTGCGCGAGCACATGGCCGGCTTCGGGTGGGAGACCCCGCGCATCCTGGAGCACCTCGACAGCGCGCCCGACTTCTACCTCGACCAGGTCGCCCAGGTCGTCATGGAGCACTGGTCGAGGGGCCGCGTCGGGCTGCTCGGCGACGCTGCGTTCAGCGCCTCCCCGATGTCCGGGGCCGGCACGGGGCTGGCCCTCGTCGGGGCGTACGTGCTGGCCGGCGAGCTCGCGGCCGCCGACTGGGACCCGGCTGCGGGGTTCGCCGGCTACGAGGCACGGATGCGCGACTACGTCGAGGCCAACCAGGAGATCGGGCGGATGCACGTGGGGATGCTCACGGCGGACGCCCCCGGGGCCGAGCCGACCGGAGAACCGGCCGGGGCACCGGCCGCCGAGCCCGACATGGACGCCATCACGGCGTTGGTCGAGCGTGCGGTCGGCGGCCCGGAGCTGCCCGACTACGCAGGCGTGACCGACCTCCGCAGGCCCTGAGTCGGCGAGTGTGCCGTCACCGGACCGGGGCGCCGGGTCCGAGCGGGAGCCCGACGGCGTACCAGAGCGCGAAGAGGGCGGTCCATGCGACGAGCATCGCGAGGGCGGCGGGCAACGTGTAGGACACCAGCGTCCCGATGCCGGCCGACTTCCGGTAGGTCTGGAGGTAGCCGACGGTGAGGATGAAGGTCGAGCTCATCGGGGTGATGGAGTTCGTGCACGAGTCGGCGATGCGATAGACAGCCATCACCGTCGCCGGGTTGGCGCCGATGAGCTGTGTCATCGGGATGATGACCGACGCGAGCAGCGCCCAGAGGGCTGATCCGCTGGTGATGAGCAGGTTGAGCAGCGCGATGCCCCCGATCAACATCATGAGGACGACGAAGATCGGAGCGTCCAGCCTTTCGAGGACGTCGGCGCCGTTGACGGCGACCACCGTGCTGATCCCGGTCCACGAGAACAGTGCCAGGAACTGCGAGATCGCGAAGAACAGGACCAGCAGCGGTGCGACGGAGCGCAGGCCGTCCGCCATGAAGAGCGGCAGGTCGGCCGACCCGCGCAGCTGTCCGGTCAGCTGGGCGAAGGTCGCGCCGACGCAGAAGAAGAACAGGCTGATGAAGACGGCGATGCCGCTGAACAGCGTCGACTCGAGGATGCCGCCGTCCTCACCGCGCAACGGTGACCCGGCCGGCACCATCGCGAGGACCAGGGATCCGAGGAAGGCGACCGCGACGAGACCGGTCGCGCGCAGCGCGCGCTTCTCGACGGCCTCGGAGATGTCGAGCCGTGGCGCGACGCTCGGGCCGGTCGCGCCCGGGTCGGGCACGAGCTCGTGCTCGCGGCGGGCCAGGACCCTCTCGGTGACCAGGGTGAGCACGCCGGCCAGGACGAGGGCCGACACCGTCGTGAAGTAGGTGTTGTCAGTCGGGCGCACCACTGCGCTCGGGTCGACGATCCGCGCCGCCTGCGTCGCGATGTCGGCGAAGATCACGTCGCCCGGAGCGATGAAGGGGTTGGCGTCACCGGCCGCGTTGATCGACAGGAACGCCACGATCATGCCGAGCATGGGAGAGCGCCCGACCTGGCGGAAGGCGATCGCGGCGAGCGGGATGACGACGACGTACGCGCTGTACTCCAGGATCTTCGACATCGCGCCGACGATGCACACCGCGAAGACGACCCAGCCCGGCCTCACCCGGGCGAGGGACCGGCGGACGACGGCCTCGAGGAGCCCGGAGCGGTCGGCGACCGCGAGACCGAGCATCGTGATGAGCACCGTGCCGACCGGTCCGAACGCGAGGTAGGACTCCTGGGTGCCCGAGACCAGCTCGCGGATCGAGTCGGCGGAGAGGGCGTTGCGGACGGTCACCGCGTCGCCGGTCGCGGGGTCCGCGACGCTCACCCCTGCCGCCGACAGCACGGCGCTGGCGACGGCGAGGAGGACGAAGAGCACCCAGAACAACCAGAACGGGTGGGGGAGCCGGTTGCCGACCCGCTCCACGCGGGCGAGGAACGCCGTCATCCGCGTCCGCGGTGGGGTGGGTCCGGCCAGCTGCGCGTCAGTGGTCATGGTGGTGCTCCTCATGGTGGTGCTCCTCATCGTGATGGTCGTCGACCGGAGTCGCCACGTCCGGGTCCGTGGGCCGTTCGACCCGCAGCTCCAGGTGCGACGTGCCGAGGTGGAGGGTGTTGGTGGCGACGACGGACCGGCGTGAGCCGGCGACCTGACCGCCGGTGCCGGGGTTGACGTCGAAGCGCGGGAAGCTGCTCGAGGCGACATCGACCCGGATGCGGTGGCCCGCAGCGAACAGGTTGGCGGTGTCGGGAGCCACCACCTCGATCTCGTAGACCTCCCCGGGCTCCATCGGGATCGGGGTGTCGAAGCCGTCGCGGTAGCGGCAGCGGAGGATGCCCTCGGTGACGTTCATCGCGAAGCCCGCCGGGTGGTGCGGCGTCGGGGGGTGGACGTCGACGAGCTTGACGGTGATGTCCGTGTCGACGGCGGTCGACGAGACGCTCAGGCGCGCGACGACGGGTCCGGCCACGACGACGGCCTCGTCGAGCGGCTCGGTCTGGAAGACCAGGACGTCGGGGCGTGATGCCAGGGGGAGGGTCGTGGGCCGGACGACGAACGTGTCGGGGCCGGGGCGCTGGTCGTACGCGCCGCCGGACATCACCGGCTCACCGGAGGTCACCTGCCCCCGATGGTCGGGACGGGATCGGCCGGGTCGTGGTCCCAGCTGATGCTGTGGCCCGGCGCGGGGGGTGCCTCGGCGAGCACCCCGTCGGGGTGCAGGTGGAACTGCCGCGGGGCCGTCGACCCCGGCGGCCAGGTGTCGGCCGTGCGCCAGCGGCCGCCGTGGCGCAGGCGCCCCTGCGCGTCCACGTCGCCGGGCCCGCCGCCCATCAGGAACCAGCGGACCGGTGGGGCGCTGTCGGGCACCCCGGCCAGGCGTGCGGTGAACCAGTCGGCCCGCATCGCCACGTAGTCCTCGGCGAGGCTGCCCTCGAGCGCGGCCTCGGGGCCGAGGTCGACGTCGCCGGCGAACGTGTCGCTGCGCCGGCCGTGTGTCCAGGGCCCGAGCACGAGCCGTACCGGAGCCTCGCCGAGTCGGCTGAGGGTCTGGAAGTTCTCGACCGCGGTGCGGACGTAGGGGTCGTACCAGCTGCAGAGGTGGAGGCTCGGCACGTCGGGGAAGCGGTGTGCGTGGCCGCGGGCGTAGAGCGCGGGCTGGGTCCACCAGGGGCCGAAGTCCTCGTGCTCCCACTGGTCGAAGAAGTAGTCCTCGTAGGCCGGGACGTGCCGCAGGGGCGAGTGCCCGCGCCGCCACGGCAGGCGGCGGAACCACTCCTCGACTGGCTCGTCCGCGACGGCCTGGCGAGCAAGCGAGTCACCGTCCCGCGCGTCCCCCGCTGCCCGCCGCAGTGCCCACGTGGCCTGCTTGAGCTCGAAGGCGCCGCCCATCCGCACCCCGGACTCGTACGCGCTCGCGAAGCCGCCCGAGTCGACGAACATCGCGACCAGCGCCTCGGGGTGCAGCGCGGCGAGGGCGGTCTGGGCGTGCGCTGAGTAGGACACGCCCATCGTCGCGACGCGACCGTCGCTCCAGGGTTGCGCGGCCGCCCACGCCACGGAGTCGTAGCCGTCCTCGGCCTCGTCGACATACTTGGTGAAGCGGCCCTCGGAGTCGCCGCGACCGCGGCAGTCCTGCCGCACGACGACGAATCCGCGGGCGACGAACCGGGCCGCGACCACCTCCGGCGACGCCGGGTCGGCGCCGTCGAGCACGGCGTCGGAGGGACGTGCCTTCCGGCGGCCGTACGGCGTCCGCTCGAGGAGGACGGGTCGCCGCACTCGGCCGGCGTCGCCGGCGTAGACGTCGGCGACCAGCATCGTGCCGTCGCGGGTGCGCATCGGTGCGACGGCTCGCCAGACCCCGTCGGCCACCGGCTCCCAGGCGAGCTCGCTGGCGGACGTGCGGAGGTGTGTGGCGTGCGTCATAGCGGTGGACCCTAGGTTCGCGATCCGGGCTCCTCCGCGATGTTTGACGCACATGCGTCAACTGTCTAGCGTGGCGAGGTGCCGGTGACGCTGGACCTGTCCGGGGTCGTGCTCTCCCAGGTCACGGTGGCCGTCTCGCCGCTGGCCGAGCTCCAGGCCTGCCTGCACGCCCTGGCCGAGCCCGACCACCACTTCGGTGCACGCGTCTGGCTGGAGCGGGTCGGTGGCGGCCTGTCCGGCGGGTTGCGCTCGGACCTGAGGACGTTCGCGCCCCTCTGGGCGCGGCGACGCAGCCGGGTGCTGCTGCCGCTGGAGCGGCCCGTCGACGTCCCGCTCGACGTCGAGCTCGCGCGCGTGGCTGCCATCCCCGACGGGGAGTTCCTGGCGAGCGTCGCCGGCACCGTCCACGGAGCGAGCGAGGCCGGGGACGCCCTCCTGGCCGGCGGCGAGGAGGCCTACGTCCGCGCCTGCGACGCGAGGTCCTTCACGCGCGGCGAGCTGGCCCGGCGGCTCGTCGCCGACCCGGTAGCGTTCCGCGACGACCTGCTGCACCTGCTGGGGAGGTGCCGCGAGGAGTTCTTCGACGCGGAGTGGCGCCACCTCGCTGTGCGCCTGGGCGACGAGGTCACCCGCATCACGCGGCAGCGCCCGGCGACCCCCGTCGACCTGCTGTGCATCGTGAGTCCCGGTGCCCGCGCGATCGGGGACACCTCGACCGTCCGCTTCGACAAGCTGCAGCAGCTGCGGCTCGCGCCGCAGCACCGCCCGGTGCTGCTCGTGCCGACCGTGCTCGGCCGACCGCACCTCATCGTGCGCGGGGAGCCGCCGTTCCCGGTCGTGGTGCAGTTCCCGGTGCTGGGGCAGGAGTCGCCCGAGCACGTCGTGGAGGTACGCCGTCGACTGTCCGTGATCTCGGACGCCAACCGCCTCGAGCTCTGCCGCCACCTCGTCAACGAAGCGATCACCACGACCGACCTCGCGCACCGCACCGGGATGCCGGTGTCGCAGGTCTCCCGGCACCTCGCGAAGCTGCGCAGCGTGGGGTTGCTGACCTCGGAGCGCGACGGTCGCCACGTGCACCACCGACTCGACGTGGCCACGCTGATGCAGCTCGGACCGCAGGTGATCAGCTCCATCGTGCAGTAGCCCTCGATTCGACATGTCCGGGCCAACATGTTCTGGTGGTGGCGCCGCAGGCAGTGCCCTCGCCCTGGACGAGGCGCCTCCCATCGTGAGGTGAACGTGCGCCGCGGCCTCGACGCCTGACGAGACGGCGTCGCGTCCGAGCGCCACCCCGGCGCGCAACCAGTGAGGTCTGAAGCACGTGCGTGCCACCACCACACCCACCCCCTTCCACCGAGCCCGAACCATCGGCCCGCGCGGCATCGCCGCCGGCGTCGCGGCCGCCGCGCTCGCGCTGACCCTCGTGCCCGGCGCAGCCGTCGCGCAGCCCGCGCGTGAGCAGGCGCCCGTCGACGTGAGCCTGAAGGTCGCCGACCAGCCGCCCGTCGAGGTCGTCACCGTTCCGCAGGTGTGGCCGACCAAGGTGCTCGAGGCGCACGGCGTCGCCGTCGGTTCGCTGGACCTCGTCGACGTCGTCCGCGACGGCCGCACCGTGTCCGGTCCGAGGAAGCGGCTGCGTGAGGGCGACGTCGTACGCCTGACGCAGGTCGCCAAGGAGCGCAAGGTCAAGCGCGTGAAGATCCGCAAGGGCACCGTGGAGGTCTTCACGACCAGGCTGAAGCCCGGGAAGCGCAAGGTGGTCAGCACCGGTCGCGCAGGCGTGCGCAAGGTCGTGGCGGTGAAGACGCTGCACAACGGCGAGCCCGTGAAGTACCGCGTGGTCAGGACCGACGTCGTCAAGGAGTCGCGCCCGCGTCGCGTGCTCGTCGGCCGTGAGGCCTGGTCCGTGCCGGGCGCCGACGGCCTCAACTGGGCCGCGCTCGCCGGCTGCGAGTCCGGCGGCAACCCGAAGGCCGTGAACCCGGCCGGCTACTACGGGCTCTACCAGTTCGACATCGGCACCTGGCGCAGCGTCGGCGGCTCGGGCGTCCCCACCTCGGCCTCCGCCGCCGAGCAGACCTACCGCGCCAAGCTGCTCTACCAGCAGCGCGGACGCTCGCCGTGGCCCACCTGCGGCCGTCTCCTCTGAGGGACCCCGAGCAGCGCTGCCTCAGAGCGCGCGGGCGCGCATCATCCTCAGCACGGCCTCGGAGCGCTCGGTGAGCGAGCCGACCACCACCGGCGCGGCGTGGGCGGCGGCCACCTCGCGCGCCCGACCGACCCACGCCTCGTCGACGGCGTGGACGGGGAAGAGCGCGGCCGTGAGCGCGAGCCCGGGGATCATCCCGCCCTCGTGGAAGTGGGGGAGCGCCTCGAGGTAGCGATCGGCGTAGGGAGCGAGGACGTCGTCCTGCCCGGGGCGCCAGAAGGCGGCGGCGACGGTGCGGGCACTCTGGATGGGCACCTCGCGGCTCACGAGCGCTGTCCACGCGTCCAGCTTGGCCTCCGCGGAGGGCGATCCCGCGCGCACGGTCAGGGCGCGGATCCAGGCGTCCGGATCGGGGTCCTGCTCCTGCAGGGCCTGCACGGCCGCGGCGTCGAGCTCGCCCAGCTCGGCGCGGCGCTGCAGGACGTACCACTGCAGGTCCACGTCGTCACCCGCCTCGCGTCGTACGGCTTCGAGGTCGTCGTCGCCGGCCGCGGTCCGAGCGAGCGCGCGCAGCGCCGACGTCCGCGACACCCCCGCCTCGAGGAGGTGGCGGGCGGCCTCGCCCACCCGCGCCTCGAGCCCGGCGCGCTCCGCCTCGGGCGACCACGCCTGGGCCGCCGTGACGGCCAGCTGGAGCACCGGCTCCGCGACCGTCTCCACGGTCTCGACCGACAGCACGTCCGTCAGTGCGCCCACGGCCTCGGCCGCGGTCGCCTCGCCGTTGCTGAGCATGTCCCACACGGTCGCGATCGCCACCGCGCGGGTCAGGGTCGTCGGCAGGCCCGACGGGCGCCCGACCAGGACCTCCCGACCGGTCGCGTCCGGCCGGGTGGTGGCGAAGGTCGTGTCGTCGTGGTTGACGAGGTAGAGGTCCGCGTGGGGCAGGCCGTCGATGGTGGTGCGCTCACCGCTCACCTCGACATGCACGGAGCCGACCTCCTCGAGCGTGTCGCCGGCACGGCGGTAGGCCCCGACGCCGACGACCTGCGGGTGCGGGGCACCGTGGGCGCCGGCGGCGGTCAGGACGAGCCCCTGGTCCGACTGCTCGACACCCAGCCGGTCGACGCCCGCGGTCTCGAGCCAGGCCGTACGCCACGGCTGGAGGTCGCGGCCGCTGGCCTGCTCGAGGGAGCCGATGAGGTCGTCGAGGGTGGTGTTGCCCCAGGCGTGCTCGGCGAAGTAGGCGGTCATGCCGGCGCCGAAGGTGTCCTCGCCCACGAAGTGCATGAGCTGCTTGAGCACCGCGGCGCCCTTCGGGTAGGTGATCGAGTCGAAGATCGACTCGGCATCGGCCACCGACGGCACGGGCATGCGGATCGGGTGCGACGCCGGCCCCTGGTCCGCGAGGTAGGCGTTGAGCTTGTCCTCGACCAGGTTGTTGGCGGCCGTGTCGCCGTAGGCGGTGGCCCGCTCGGCCGCCCACATGCAGGCGAACTCGGCGAACGCCTCGTTGAGCCACAGGTCGTCCCACCAGCGCATCGTGACGATGTTGCCGAACCACATGTGGGCCATCTCGTGCAGCAGCACGGTCGCGAAGACCTGCCACTCGCCGGTGGTCGGCTCGCTGCGGCGGAGCACGGTGTCGGCCCACGTGACGCACCCGTAGTTCTCCATCGCCCCGCCGAAGTCGGGCAGGAACACCTGGTCGTAGGACCGCTGCGGGAAGGGCATGCCGAAGCGCTCGCCGAAGAAGCCGAGCCCCTGCTCGGTCAGCGTGAACAGCTGCTCGGCGTCACGCTCCAGCGCGGAGGCGAGCGTGCGGCGGGCGAAGAGCCCGAGGTCGTGGCCACCGGCCTGCTTGCGCTGCTCGACGAACGGCCCGGCGACGACCACGGGGTTGTACGTCGACAGCGGCGGCGTCGGCTCGAACGTCCAGCGCCTGCCACCTTCGACGTCCTCCACCACCGGGTCACCGGAGTTGCTGACCACGGTCCAGCCGGCCGGCGCCGTGACGGTGAAGGCGTGCGGCGCCTTGAGGTCGGGCTGGTCGAAGCAGGCCCACGCGTAGCGCGCCTCGTCGGGCTCGAAGGTGGTCCACACGTAGACGTTGTCGTCGCCCGGGTCGACGGCGCGGTGCACCCCGCGCCCGTGCGTGGTGTCGGCCTGCACCGTGGCCACGACGAGCTCGTTGTCCTCGGCGAGGTCGGGCAGGGTGATGCGGCCCTCCTCCGCCTCCGGGAGCGGCACGCCGTTGAGCGTCGCCGACTCGACCTCGGCGCAGCAGTCGACGAACGTCGTCGCGCCCGCCCGCCCCGAGAACCGGATGGTGCTGACCGCCCGGAACGGCGGCCCGTCCACCATGTCGGTCAGGTCGATCCTGATGTCGTAGGAGGTGACGGAGACGAGGGCCGCGCGTTCGACGGCCTCCTCCTGACGAAGGCTGCGGACGGGCACGGGTGGTCCTCACTCGCTGTTGGTGCTGGGAGTGCCGCCCGGTCGGGACGACACCTGCAGCCTAGGCACGGAGGACCCGGGCGGGCGAGGGCCCCGGCCACGTGCTCAGCCGTTGTCGACGGGGCGGATCTCGACCACCGGGTGCGCCTGCGTGAGCACCTGCGCGGCTCCGACCAGGTCGTCGTAGCTGTCGCAGGTGACGAGGTAGAACCCCGAGACCTGCTCGACCGTCTCGGCGTAGGGCCCGTCGGTGACCATCGCCCCGGACTCCGTACGGCGGAGGGTGCGGGCGGTGCTGCTGGGCGCGAGCCCCGCGCCGCCGGTGATCGCGCCGCCGATCGCCTTCAGCCGCGCCGCGAACTCGGCGTCGGTGTCGTGGGTCCGCTGGTGGTCGGCGTCCGTGCCGGCCGCCCATGCGGCCTCGTCGTCCGCGGGGAACAGCACCACGTAGTCGCTCATCGCATCTTCCTCTCGTCCGGGTCTCACGGGGATGACGGCCGGCCCACCCCCACATCGACAGCCGCTCACTGGCCGATGCGCGTGCGCACCTCGTAGAGCTCGGGGAAGAAGGTCAGCGACAGCGCGCGACGGAGGAAGTCGACGCCGGACGACCCGCCCGTGCCGACCTTGTGCCCGATCACCCGCTGGACGACCTGGAGGTGGCGGAAGCGCCACTGCTGGAAGGCGTCCTCGATGTCGACGAGCTCCTCGCAGGTCTCGTAGACGCCCCAGTGCTCGGACGGCGCGGCGTAGACCGTGGCGAAGAGGTCCACGAGCTCGGAGTCAGAGGTGTGCGGCAATGACCAGTCGCGGTCGAGCAGCCGGGCCGGGACGGCGTACCCCTGGCGGGCGAGGTGGGCGAGGAACTCGTCGTAGAGCGACGGCTCGTGCAGCAGCTCCTCGAGCACGGAGCGGGTCTCGGAGTCGTGCGCGAAGACGTCGACCATGTCGGCGTTCTTGTTGCCCAGGAGGAACTCGACCTCGCGGTACTGCGCGGACTGGAAGCCCGAGCTCGTGGCGAGGAAGGGGCGGATCTCGGCGTACTCCGACGGGGTCAGCGTGGCGAGCACGGACCACTGGTCGGTGAGCGTGTGCTGGATGTGCTTGATGCGTGCCATCCGCTTGAGCGCGGGGGAGAGGTCGTCGGCGCGCAGCAGGGCGCGCGCGGAGCGCAGCTCGTGGAGGAGCAGCTTGAGCCACAGCTCGCTGGTCTGGTGCTGCACGATGAAGAGCAGCTCGTCGTGCTGCGGCGGGTCCGACAGGGGCTGCTGGGCCGAGAGCAGCACGTCGAGGCGGAGGTAGTCGCCGTAGGACATCGAGCGCGAGAAGTCCTGCTGGATGCCGGCCTCGAGGTCGCGCTTGTTCGGGGTGCCGCCGGTGGTTTCTGCCATGCCCCGCAAGGTAGTCGGTGGCCTCGTCTACCGTCGCTTCCATGGCCCACCCGACCAGCGCCGACGCGGGACACTCCCGCACCTGGGTGCCCGGCTGGCCCTGCGCCGTCGGCCAGGTGCTGCGTCCGCAGCGTCGCGGGGCGGGCGACCCGACCCAGAAGCACCTCGACGACGGCCGCGTCTGGAGGGCGATGCGTACGCCGCTCGGGCCGGCGTCGCTGTGCATCGAGGGCCGCCCCTCGAGCGGCGAGGTCCTCGGACGCGCGTGGGGCCCCGGGGCCGAGTGGGCCCTCGACCGGCTGCCCGGCCTGTTGGGCGCCGACGACGACCCGACCGGCTTCGAGGCCCACCACCCGCAGGTGGCCGAGGGGCTCAAGCGCCACCCGCACTGGCGCATCGGCGGCACCGGCCTGGTGATGGAGTCGCTCGTCCCGTCGATCCTCGAGCAGAAGGTGACCGGCAAGCAGGCGTTCGGCTCGTTCCGGGAGCTGGTCCGCCGGCACGGCGAGCCCGCCCCCGGCCCGGTCGCGGCCCTGCGGCTGATGCTCCAGCCCACGCCCGAGGTGATCGCCGCGATCCCGTCGTGGGAGTGGCTCCGGCTCGGCGTGCAGCCGGCCCAGTCGCGCACGATGGTCACCGCCTGCCGCCTCGCGAGCTCGCTCGAGCGGGTCGGTCAGGTGTCGGGCGAGGAGGCCGACAGGCGGCTCCGGACGGTCCGGGGGATCGGGGTGTGGACCAGCGCCGAGGTCCGCCAGCGGGCACTCGGTGACGCCGACGCCGTCAGCTTCGGCGACTACCACCTCGCCAACTGGGTCGGCTGGGCACTCGTCGGCCACGACATCACCGACGACGAGATGGCCGAGCTGCTCGAGCCCTACCGGCCCCAGCGCGGCCGCGCCGCCATGCTCGCGATCGCCGGTGGCCAGTCACGCCCTCGGCGCGGCCCGCGGATGAGCATCCCCACGCACCTGCCGACGCACTGAGCGATCAGCCGCCGACGCGCCTGCCGTGGCGGTCCATCCGGCAGCCGCACGCCTTGCACGTCCAGCCGCCCTTCATCGCCTGCGCTCCGCTGTCGGGCCACCGGATCCGCGCGACCCGCTGCCCGCACTCGGGGCAGTCCGGCACCGGTTTCGCCGCGCCGAGCAGGACCACCACGACGCCTGCGGTGGCCATGCCGAGGAGGATCGAGGTGAGCATGGCGGGTCAGGCCAGCTCGGGTGGCGGAGCCCCGGTGAGCCGGAGGTCGGTGAGCACGCGGCGGGTCAGGGCGAAGCACGCGACCAGCACCGCGACGACGAAGAAGCCGATCTCGACGCCGGTGGCACCGAAGGCGCCGACGAGCGGGCCGACGGCGATCTGGCCGATCGGCGTCGCGACGAAGGAGAAGAACCCGTCGATCGCCATGATCCGCGACAGCATCGCCTCGGGCACCTTCTCCTGCACGAGGAGGTTCCACGACAGGTCGAGCAGGCTGAGCGCGGCGCCGGCGACGAAGAAGGCGATCGCGAGCAGCCAGAGCTCGACGCGCGTGCCGAGCACGAGCATCGGGACGCACCACAGGACGAAGGCGACCATGATCGCCTTCATCGGGCGGGAGAGCTTCGCCTTGGCGAGGAAGAACGCGGCGACGAAGACGCCGACCGCCTGGGCGGAGGTGGCCAGGCCCCAGCCCTTGCTGCCGATCGTGTCGTGGGCGATCACGGGGCCGAGGACGAAGATCCCACCGCTCACCAGCGCGTTGAAGACCAGGGCGCACGAGGCGCCGGGGATCACCCAGCCGAGCTTGCGCGCGAACGCCCAGCCGGCCGCGACGTCCCCGAGGACGCTCGCCCTGGCGGTGCTGCGGTCGCCCGGCGGAAGGCGTACGAGCACCAGGAGCGAGGCGGCGATGAGGTACGACGACGCGTCGATCGCGAGTGCCCAGCCCGGCCCCGCGGTCGCGACGAGCACCCCGGAGAGCGCAGGCCCGACGATGCTGACGGCGCTCGTGGCCTGCCCGATCAGCAGGAACGCCGACTGGCGCTCTCCTGCCGGCAGCAGGATCGGGACCATCCCGAGGAACGCCGGGTAGCTGACGGCGAAGACGACGCCGGCGACGGCCTGGAGCACGATGAGGTGCCAGATCTCCGCCCGGCCCGTGATGACCAGGAGCGCGGTGATCGACTGGGCGACGCCCTGGATGTAGTTGCAGCCGCGCAGCACGACGGCGCGGGGGAGCCGGTCGGCGATCGCGCCACCGAGCAGCATGAACACGACCATCGGGATGCTCGACGCCGCGACCACCCACCCGAGCGCGGACGCGGAGTCGTCGATCTCCAGCACGGCGAAGGCCAGCGCGACGCCGGCCATCGACCCGCCGAGCCGGTTGACGACCTGCCCGATGAAGAACCAGCGGAAGTTGGCGGTCGCGAGCGGCGACAGGCGGCTGCTCACAGGAGTGGGCGCAGCGGAGCGAGGAAGCTCTCGGTGAACTTGCGGTTCAGGTCGCGGGCCTCCCACTCGTCGAGCGTGAGCTCGAGGCAGTTGGACTCGTCGGTGCGGAAGACCTTCTCCATCACCGCGGCGAAGGCGGGGTCGATGACCTCGAGGTTGATCTCGTAGTTGCCTTGGAGGCTGAGCCGGTCGATGTTCGCGGTGCCGACGGTCGACCAGCTGCCGTCGATCGTCGCGGTCTTCGCGTGGACCATCGCGTCCTTGAACCGCACGATCCGGACGCCCGCGCGGAGCAGCTGTCCGTAGTAGCCGCGGGAGATCCAGTCGGCCACGATGTGGTTGGACTTCAGCGGGAGCAGGATCCGGACGTCGACCCCGCGGCGGGCGGCGTCGGCCACCGCGTCGACGAAGTCCTGGTCGGGCAGGAAGTAGGCGGTGGTGAGCCAGACGTTCTTGCTGGCGCGCTGGATCGCCTCGAGGTACATGCTGCGGATCGGGAACGACCACTGGCGCGGGATGTTCTTGTGGATCCGGATCTGCGGGTCCCAGTCGGACGCGGTCTCGAGCAGCAGCGGCCGCTCGTTGCGCTTGATCCGGTGGCGGCGGTTGAGGTTCCAGAAGTCGGCGAACGCGCGCTTCATGTCCCACACGCCCGGGCCGGTGATCCGCACGTGCGTGTCACGCCACTCGGTGGCGTACGCCGAGCCGATGTTGTAGCCGCCGAGGAAGGCGACCTCCTCGTCGACGATCAGCATCTTGCGGTGGTTGCGGCCGTAGAGGCGCAGGTTCCAGAACTTGAGCCCGGCCGTCCACACCGGGTAGCGCAGCACCTTCAGCGACGGCGAGAACCGCTTGAAGGCCGGCGAGACCACGACGTTGGCGAAGCCGTCGTAGATGCAGTGCACGTCGACCCCGCGATCGGCGGCGGCGGTCAGGGCGGTCTTGAACTTCCACCCGATCTCGTCGCCCTTCCAGATGTAGGTCTCGAAGAGGATCTGCTTCTTGGCGCCGTCGATGGCGGCCAGCATGTCGTCGTAGAGGTCGCGCCCGAAGGTGTAGGTCGTGATCTCCCCACCGCCGACCGGCACGGTCTCGGGCGCGGAGACGGGAAACGGCTTGGGCTTCTTGCCGCGGCGGCGGTAGGAGTCGACGAGCGACAGTGCGACGGCGAGCCCGACCTGGAGGCCGAGCAGCGTGAGCAGCGTCCGGCGCAGCGAGGTCAGCAGGCGTCCGGCGGTCACGCGGACAACCTACCCAGCGAGCCGCTGTCCCCGCCGCTCACTTCCGTCGGCGGAGTGGCGCGTGGAGGATTGCCGCGGCACGAGGCGACACGAAGGCGGCCACCATCAGGGCGGCGAGGGCGAGCTGGAACACCGGCAACCAGACGTCGCCGGTGGCGAAGCCCCAGATCGCGAGCCCGACCCAGGCGCCCGCGATGAGGACGCCCCAGCGCCGGGCGCCGTCGTGGCTCCCCGCCAGCGCGTCAGCCTCGGTGCCTCCCATCCCCGCATCCTGCGACAACCCGGTGGAGGCGGCAAGTCCCGCGCTGGCAGGATCGCGGCATGCGCCGCCTCGTCTACTTCGTCGCCGTCACGCTCGACGGGTTCATCGCCGGCCCGGAAGGGGGCGACCCGAGCGGATCGGACTTCCTGCCCGTCACGCCCGACCTCGTCGAGCACCTCGTCACCGAGTGGCCGGAGACGCTGCCGGCCCCCGCCCGCGAGGCGCTGGGCGTCGAGGGCCCGGGGCAGGCCTTCGACACCGTCATCGAGGGGAGGGCGTCGTACGACATCGGGCTGGCCGCCGGTCTCACGGATGCCTACCCGCACCTGCGCCACCTCGTCGTCTCGCGCACGCTCGCCGACCGCACCGACCTGCCGGTCGAGGTCGTCGCGGGCGACCCGGTCGCACGGGTGCGCGAGCTCAAGGCGGAGGACGGCCTCGACATCTGGCTCGTCGGCGGCGGCACGCTCGCGCACTCCCTGCTGCCCGAGATCGACCGGCTGGTGCTCAAGGTCAACCCGTCGGTGATCGGCGAGGGCAGGCGGCTCCTCGAGGGCCCGTTCGCCCACGCACGCTTCGAGCCGGTCGGTCAGGTCGACCTCGCCGGCGGGGTCCGGGTCGTCACCCTCGACCGGGTCCGCTGAGCTTCTCGGTCTTCCTCCGCCGGAAGATCGGCTTCTGCGCGAAGCGGCTGACCGCCGACTCGGGCCAGAGGTACATGGACCCCCAGAGGGCGCCCAGTCCGACGGTGACGGCGCCGCGCCACATGTCGCCGTCCTCGATCGCCGAGAAGCCGAGCGCGACCCAGCCGACGGCGATCACGACGTCGGCGCGACGACCCCGCGTCCTGGGTTCCCCGAACCGTCCATGGGCCGAGCCTACGCCCCGACCAGGCCGAGTGCCTCGTAGCGCGCGACGTCGCACGGGTCGTCGGACAGCACCCGGAAGAGCGTCGCGCGGAGCATCGCCTGGCGTGGCGCACCCGTCCGCCAGTCGTCGAGCGCCTCGACGGGGGCACGCAACCACAGGACGGCGTCGAGCACGCAGACCGCCTCGGCCCACAGCGGCGAGCGCCACGCGGGGGAGAAGTCGATGACGAACGGGTTGCCCCCGGCGTCCAGCAGGACGTTGCCGGCGAGGTCGGCGTGGACCAGCTGCTCGCGACCGAGGTCGGTGTCGTCGAGGCCCTCGACCAGCGAGCGCACGAGCTCGTGGAGGTGGGGACGGTCGGCGGCCGCCTGCTCGGCGGTGCCGTCGTACGCCGCCCGGTCCGCGACGGCCCACCGGTCGACGCGCGCCTCGAGTGCGGCCGGCTTCTCCGGGACGGCGGTGGCCAGGTGCGCGTGGAGGAGGTGCGCCGTGGCTCGCAGGGTCGGCAGGTCCCGGCAGGGCGTCGTACCGGGCTCGAAGCGGGTCGCTGCCCAGCCGTCGGCGGTGAGGCTGCCGTCGCGGGCCGGCACGGGCAGCGCGAGCCGCAGGGAGCGGGGCGAGGCCTCGTCGAGCCGCACCGCGAGGCGCGCCTGGACCGGCGCGATCCAGGCCTCCGACTCGTCGTGGCCCGGGGAGAGGACGAGGTCGCCTGCCCGCCAGCTCGTCCCGCGTCCGCCGGGGAGCGGCTCGAGCACGCCCTCGGCGGCGAACAGGTCGAGGACGCGGTCCGGCGGCTGTGACGGGTGGGGCACGAGGTGAGCGTAGGACGGCAGCAGCCGCACCATGAAGGCAGTTCGCGTCGGTTGTGGTGCGGGCCACGCCCAGGTCCACCGGCGAGCCGGCGAACTGCCTTCACCGTGCGCGCCGGACCTCTCCCGCCCGGGACCCACTGTCGGTGGCGGCCCGTAGGCTCGACGCATGCGTCCGATCACCGATCTTCAGCGCCGTGTCGCGCCCTTCGAGGTCGTCTCCGACTACGAGCCGTCGGGTGACCAGCCGGCTGCGATCAAGGAGATCGTCGAGCGGGTCAACGGGGGCGTCCAGGACGTCGTCCTGCTCGGCGCGACCGGCACCGGCAAGACCGCCACGGTCGCCTGGGTCGCCGAGCAGCTCCAGCGCCCGGTCCTCGTGCTGCAGCCCAACAAGACGCTGGCCGCGCAGTTCGCCAACGAGCTTCGGCAGCTGTTCCCCGGCAACGCGGTGGAGTACTTCGTCTCCTACTACGACTACTACCAGCCCGAGGCCTACGTCCCCCAGACCGACACCTACATCGAGAAGGACTCCTCGATCAACGAGGAGGTCGAGCGGCTCCGGCACAGCGCGACCAACAGCCTGCTCACCCGCCGCGACACGATCGTGGTCTCGACGGTGTCCTGCATCTACGGCCTCGGCACCCCGCAGGAGTACGTCGACCGCATGCTGAGGCTCAAGGTCGGCGAGGAGCACGATCGCGACTCGGTGCTCCGCCGGCTCGTGGAGATCCAGTACACCCGCAACGACATGTCCTTCACCCGCGGCACCTTCCGGGTCCGTGGCGACACGCTCGAGATCTTCCCCGTCTACGAGGAGCTCGCGATCCGCGTCGAGTTCTTCGGCGACGAGATCGAGCGGCTGATGACGCTGCACCCGATCTCCGGCGAGGTGATCTCGGACGACACCGAGCTCCACGTCTTCCCGGCGACCCACTACGTCGCAGGTCCCGAGCGGATGGAGCGGGCGATCAAGGGCATCGAGCTCGAGCTCGACGACCAGCTCGCCGCGTTCGAGAAGCAGGGCAAGCTCCTCGAGGCCCAGCGGCTGCGGATGCGCACGACCTACGACCTCGAGATGATGCGGCAGGTCGGGTCGTGCTCGGGCATCGAGAACTACTCGATGCACATGGACGGCCGCACCCGCGGCAGCGCTCCCAACACGCTCCTCGACTACTTCCCCGAGGACTTCGTGCTCGTCGTCGACGAGTCCCACGTCGCGGTGCCGCAGATCGGCGGGATGTACGAGGGCGACATGTCGCGCAAGCGCAACCTCGTCGACCACGGCTTCCGGCTGCCGAGCGCGATGGACAACCGGCCCCTGCGCTGGGAGGAGTTCCTCGACCGGATCGGCCAGACGATCTACCTCTCCGCGACCCCCGGCAACTACGAGCTCGACAAGGTCGGCGGCGCCGACAACGCGGTCCAGCAGATCATCCGCCCGACCGGCCTGGTCGACCCCGAGGTCGTGGTCAAGCCGACCAAGGGCCAGATCGACGACCTGATCTACGAGATCCGCACCCGCGCCGAGAAGAACGAGCGCGTCCTGGTCACCACGCTCACCAAGAAGATGTCCGAGGACCTCACGGACTACCTCCTCGACGCCAACATCCGCACCCGCTACCTCCACTCCGAGGTCGACACGCTCCGCCGCATCGAGCTGCTGCGCGAGCTGCGGATGGGGGAGTACGACGTCCTCGTCGGCATCAACCTCCTCCGCGAGGGCCTCGACCTGCCCGAGGTGTCGCTGGTGTCGATCCTCGACGCCGACAAGGAGGGCTTCCTGCGCTCCGACAAGTCGCTCATCCAGACCATCGGCCGCGCGGCGCGCAACGTGTCGGGCCAGGTCCACATGTATGCCGACAAGATCACGCCGTCGATGGAGGCCGCGATCGACGAGACCAACCGTCGTCGTGCGATCCAGGTCGCCTACAACACCGAGCGCGGGATCGACCCCCAGCCGCTGCGCAAGAAGATCGCCGACATCACCGAGATGCTCGCGCGCGAGGACGAGAACACCGAGGAGCTGCTGCGCACCTGGGCCGACGTGGGCCAGAAGGGTCGCGCCGGAGGGGTGAAGGCCGGCAAGTCGCCGACTCCGGCCCTGTCGCGGATCCACTCCGAGGCGCCCGACACCGCCGGCATCCCGAGCGCCGACCTCGCCGAGCTGATCCAGGGCCTCACCGACCAGATGAAGACCGCGGCCGCCGAGCTCCAGTTCGAGGTCGCCGCCCGCCTCCGCGACGAGATCTCCGACCTCAAGAAGGAGCTCCGCCAGATGATGGAAGCGACGAAGTGAGGAGAGAGCCCCGAGCGAGGAACGAGCTCGAGGGGTTCTCGACGAGCGAGGAGCTGCGAGCGAGCGAAGCGAGCACGCCGGCCACGAAGTGAGCGCCTCACACGCGGTGGGCAGTCAGATCCCGTCGACGTGCTTGCGGATCGACTGGCGCTCGATCGCCTTGCGCTCCTTCTTCTCCAGCTCGCGCACGTGGTCGTCGACGATGTCGTCCTTGCGAGCGACGATCCGCAGCAGGTTCATCAGGGCGAAGCCCGTCGGGAAGAGCGGCCACGGGAAGTCACCGAACATCGTGATGGCCCAGATCGTCCACAGGAGCGCGGACAGCCCCACGAACCCGAGCAGCGCCTCACGACGCTGGCCCTGCCACCTGCGCAGGGCCTGACGCTGCAGGTCCTCGTCGCTCGTCCGGGGCGCCCGCGAGACCGGCAGGTCCTTGACGAGGTGGACCAGGTCGCCGAGCACCCGGCTCGTGAGTGCCGCCTCGGCGCGTTCGTCGTACTCGGCGCGCGTGATCCGTCCCTCCGCGAAGGCGTCTGCCAGGACGCTCTCGATCACGGCACGATCGCGGTCCGAGGCGCGCATGCCCGCGTTCACGGGATTGCGGGGGTCGTGGTCGAACTGTCGCCACACCTCGATGTCGGGCACCTCGCCAGCATAGGCACGCGCTCACCTCCGCATGGGTGTGGTGTGTCACGGATCAGCGCGGCACGGTCTGGCCATGAGCACATCCATCGACCTCGGCCGCCCCCTCTCCGGTGACGTCATCGACCTGATCCTCGAGGACCACCGCCGCTTCGAGTCCCTCATGCGACAGCTGCGCGACAGCAGCAGCGACCGCGACGCCGTACGCCAGGCGCTGGCCGCCCTCCACGTCGCGCACGCGGAGGCGGAGGAGAAGCACGTCTACCCGAAGCTGCGACGCAAGGACGCGATCACCGAGCACGAGGCGGAGCACGGCGAGGAGGAGCACGCCGAGGGGCACGAGGCGATGCTCAAGGTGCTCGAGCTCAAGGGCACCGACACCCAGGCCTTCGACGACGCGGTCGAGGACCTCGCGACCGCGCTCAACCACCACCTCACCGAGGAGGAGCTGACGATCCTCAACCCGGCGCGCGACGAGGTCGGCGAGCAGGTGCGGGCAGAGCTCGGCAAGGCCTTCGCCACCGAGCGCAACAGGCTGCTCGACGAGGACTGCGGCAGCATCGACAACGTCCGGCGGATCGTGCAGGCTGCCGAGGAGGAGGGCCTCCTCGACGAGGACGACGAAGGGTCCGACGACTGACGGGACGGAGCACGGCGTGAGGGTCGAGGAGATGCACGCCCTCTGCGCCGACTTCCCCGGCGCCTGGCCGGACAACCCGTGGGACCACGAGCACCCCGTGTTCAAGGTCGGCCCCGGCGAGCGCGGCAAGATCTTCGCGTTCCTGTCGGCCGACAAGGTCGGGGTCAAGGCCGGCGCCACCCGCGAGGTCGCCGACGAGTGGCTCGACCGCTACCCCGACGACGCGAGCGTGATGGCCTACATCGGCCGCTCCGGGTGGAACGACCTCGCGCTCGCCGGCACGATCCCGGACGACGAGCTCGAGGAGGCGGTCGAGGAGTCCTACCGGTTCGTGGTCTCGCGGCTGCCCCGCAAGGACCGCCCGGCGGGCTGGGAGCGCTGACCGGTCACCGGCGGCGCATCATGGTGAGCCCGACCATCCGGGCCACGACCATCGCGACGTAGAACACGCCGACCATCATCTCCACCATCAGCACCGACCGCGCCTGCGCCCCGACCGCGACGATGTCGGACAGACCGACGCTCGTGAGCGTCGAGAACGACAGGTAGAGCAGCTCGAAGAACGTGTGGTCGAAGCCGCCGGCGTTCGAGAACGAGTCGGGCCACACGACCTGCACGGCCGCGAAGACGTAGGCGAAGCCCCACGCCACGACCGTGAAGGCCGCGCCCGTCGCGAAGTACTCGTCGGTGGTCACCTCCTCGTCGTGGAAGAGGTAGCGCAGCTGCGCGTAGGAGACGTAGAAGTAGAACGGCGCGTGCAGCAGGCCCGACATGAGCACGACCGGGTCGCTCGTCGGGAAGATCGGCTCGAGCAGCGTCAGCACCATCGCCGGGACGCCGAGGAAGAACACCACCCGGCTCACCACCGGCGTACGCCGCACCGCGAGGACGGCCGAGCCGACGGCGAGCATGCCGATGACGCCGAGGAACGCGCCACCGACCCTCGAGCCGCCGAGGAACGGCCAGGCCAGCACCTGGAGCAGCTGTGCGGCGAGCAGGATCGCCGACGGGTGCGCCAGCACCTGGTCCAGACGTCGCTTCACGCCCGCGAGTCTAGGGAAGCCGATGAACGCGACGGGGAGGCTCGGCTGGGCTAGGTTCGCGACGTGGGAGCGCGTAGCGGGAGGTGGGTGGTCGGCGGCCTCGTCGTCGTCCTCCTCGGCCTGCTGGTCGCGATCGGCCTGGTCGTCACCTCGCGGGACACCGTCGACGAGGGCCTCACCGCGCGGCAGCAGGAGGTCGCGGAGGCGGCCCGCGCCGAGGCCGTCGCCTTCCTGACCGTCGACCACACCGACATGGACCCGCTCATGGACGCCGTGCTGGCGGGGGCGACCGGGGACTTCGCGCAGCAGTACGCCGACCAGCGCGCGACGCTGGAGAAGCAGGCCCGGCGGAGCGAGGCCACTTCGGTCGGCGAGGTCGTGTCGCTCGGCGTGGGCGACCTCGACGAGACGTCGGCCACCGTGCTGGTCGCCGCGAACACGTCGGTCACCAACAAGCTCACCGAGGGGGAGGCGCAGACGCGCTACTACCGGATGCAGCTCGACCTCGTCCTCGAGGACGGCCGGTGGCTCACCAGCAACCTCGAGTTCGTGCGGGACCCCCGATGAGCGGCACCCTGCAGAAGCGCGTCGCCTGGGCGCTCGCCCTCCTGGTCGTCGTCTGCGCCGGCACGCTCGCCTGGCTGGTCCGCAGCGACGCGGAGGAGGCGCCGACCACGACGAGCGCCGCCTCGGCCGACGCCGAGGTCGCCTCGACGGCGGTGAAGGAGGCGGCCCGCACCGTCGCCGCCGACGCCGCGTCGGCCGCCTACGGCTACTCCTGGAAGACCGTCGCCGAGGACAAGGCGGCGGCGCGGGCGATGATGACGCCGGCCATGCAGCGGCAGTACGACCGCACGACCGCCGGTGTCGTCACCGAGAGCCAGCAGGTCCACACCGTGGTGACCGCCCAGGTCGCGGGCACCGCGCTCGTCACCGCGACGACGTCGTACGCCCGGGTGCTGGTCTTCGTGAACCAGGAGACCACCGACGACACCCTCGAGAAGCCGCTGCTCGACCTCGACCGCGTGCTGGTCACCCTCCAGCACGACGGCGAGGAGTGGAAGGTCAGCGAGCTCGACGCCCTCTGAGACCCAGCCCCTTGACCCGCCCCTGACACAGGACCGACAACCGGAAGGACCGCGCCGTGGACGACGTGACGACCGACCTGCTCATCATCGGCGCGGGGCCGACGGGGCTCTACTCCGCCTACTACGCGGGCTTCCGCGGGATGAGCGTCGCCGTGGTCGACTCGCTCCCCGAGCTCGGCGGGCAGATCACCGCGATGTACCCCGAGAAGGCGATCCTCGACGTCGCGGGGTTCCCGAGCGTCAAGGGCCGCGACCTCGTGGAGGGTCTGGTCGAGCAGGCCGCGTCCGCCGATCCGACGTACGTCCTGGACCGCACTGCCACCACGCTCGAGCACGGTGACGACCACGTCGTCGTCACGCTCGACGACGGCACGCGCGTCACGGCCGGAGCCGTCCTCATCACCTCCGGCATCGGCAAGTTCAGTCCGCGCCCGCTCCCGGCCGGCGACGGCTGGGTCGGTCGGGGCATGGAGTTCTTCGTGCCCAGCTTCGCGCCGTACGCCGGCAAGGACGTGGTGATCGTCGGGGGAGGCGACAGCGCCTTCGACTGGGCCGAGCACCTCGAGCCGATCGCCGCGTCGGTGGCGCTGGTGCACCGCCGGGACGCCTTCCGCGCCCACGAGCGGACCGTGGCCAAGGTGAAGGCGTCGAGCGTGGAGATCATCACCAGCGCCCAGGTGACCGAGCTGCGCGGCGACGGACACCTCGAGCAGGTCGTCGTCGCCGTCGACGGCGAGGAGCCCCGCACGCTGGAGGCGCAGGCGCTGGTCGCAGCGCTCGGCTTCGTCGCCGACCTCGGGGCGATCCAGCAGTGGGGCCTCGAGACGTCGAAGCGCCACGTCGTCGTCGACTCCGCGATGCGGACCAACCTCCCGCGGGTCTTCGCCGCCGGCGACATCACCGACTACCCCGGCAAGGTGCGGCTGATCGCGGTGGGCTTCGGCGAGGCCGCCACTGCTGTCAACAACGCCGCCGTGGCCATCGACCCGACCGCCCACGTCTTCCCGGGCCACTCGAGCGAGGGGTGAGGCCCGACGACCCCGTCGGGCGAGGCGGCCTACCGGCGAGTAGGCATAATGGCCCGGTGCGTATCGCCATGCTGTCCTACCGGAGCAAGCCGCACTGCGGCGGCCAGGGCGTCTACATCCGCCACCTGAGCCGGGAGCTGGTGAGGCTCGGGCACGAGGTCGAGGTGTTCTCCGGGCAGCCCTACCCCGACCTCGACGAGGGCGTCAAGCTCACCAAGGTCCCCAGCCTGGACCTCTACCGCGAGCCGGACCCGTTCCGCGTCCCGCGGCTGGGGGAGTTCCGCGACCGGATCGACGTCGAGGAGTTCCTGACGATGTGCACGGCCGGGTTCCCCGAGCCGAAGACCTTCAGCTCGCGCATCTCGCGCCTGTTCCGCGAGCGTGCCGCCGACTTCGACGTCGCGCACGACAACCAGGTGCTCGGCACCGGGATCCTGGACCTCGAGGACTACGGCCTGCCGGTCGTCGCGACGATCCACCACCCGATCACGATGGACCGCCGGATCGACCTCGAGACGGCACCGACCTGGCGCAAGCGGCTCACGCTGCGCCGGTGGTACGGCTTCCTGCGGATGCAGACGAAGGTGGCCAAGCGCTACCGCAAGGTGCTCACGCCGTCGGAGTCCTCGACCCGCGACATCGCCCGCGACTTCGGCGTCGACCCGGCCCGCATGCAGACGATCCTGCTCGGCGTCGACGACGTGTTCGCGCCGCCGACCACGCCCCGCGTGCCCGGTCGGATCCTCGCCATGGCCAGCGCCGACGCCCCGATGAAGGGCATCGCCACGCTGCTCGAGGCGTTCGCCAAGCTCCGCATCGAGCGTGACCTGTCGCTGGTCCTCGTCACCCGCCCCGAGCCGGGCGGGCGCACCGAGCAGCTCATCGACCAGCTCGGCATCACCGACCACGTCGAGTTCGTCAATGGGGTCTCCGACGAGGAGCTCGTGCGGGTGATGGGCTCGGCCGAGGTCGCCTGCGTGCCCTCGCTCTACGAGGGCTTCTCGCTGCCGACCGCCGAGCTGATGGCCTGCGCCACCCCGCTCGTCGTCTCGCGCGCCGGCGCGATCCCGGAGGTCGTCGGCCCCGACGGCCTCTGCGCCGACCTCGTGACCCCCGGCGACGTCGGCGAGCTGGAGCAGGCGCTCGCAGCGCTGCTCGACGACCCGGAGCGGCGTACGACGATGGGTGCGGCCGGCCGCGCCCGCGTCGAGGAGCTGTTCAGCTGGCGTGCCGTGGCAGAGGCCACCGCCGCCGCCTACGAGGAGGCCATCGCCTCCTTCGCGACCGAGCGTGACCAGGAGACCCACCGTGCTGACCGTTGACTTCGACCGGCTGGGGCTGCGCCCGGGCGACCGCGTCCTCGACATGGGCTGCGGCGCGGGCCGCCACGCCTTCGAGATGTACAAGCGCGGCGCCGACGTCATCGCCTTCGACCAGGACGCCGACGAGCTGGCCACGGTGCGCGAGTGGTTCACCGCGATGCGCGAGGCCGGCGAGGTGCCCGCGGGTGCCGAGGCCGACGTGAAGGAGGGCGACGCGCTCGCCCTGCCCTTCGCCGACGGGGAGTTCGACCGCATCGTCGCCGCCGAGGTCCTCGAGCACATCCACGCCGACGTCGACGCCATCAAGGAGCTCGTCCGCGTGCTGCGCCCCGGCGGCACGCTCGCCGTCTCGGTGCCGCGCTGGCTGCCCGAGGTGATCAACTGGAAGCTGTCCGACGACTACCACAACGCCGAGGGCGGCCACGTCCGGATCTACACCGACCACGAGCTCATCGACAAGGTCACCAAGGCCGGCCGCTCCAACGACGGCACCCCCGGCGACGCGATGGTCTTCACCGGCAAGGACCACGCCCACGGCCTCCACACGCCCTACTGGTGGATCAAGTGCGCGGTCGGCGTCACGAACGACGAGCACCCGCTCGCGAAGGGCTACCACAAGCTCCTCGTGTGGGAGATCATGAAGAACCCGAGGGCGCTGCACTACGCCGGCAAGGTCCTCGACCCGCTCATCGGCAAGAGCATGGTGCTCTACTTCGAGAAGCCCTTCGCGTGACCCTCTCCCGCGCCCAGGTCGAGCAGACCGCCGCAACGATCGTCGCGATGCAGGAGCCGAGCGGCGCGATCCCCTGGACGCCGGGCGAGCACACCGACGTGTGGAACCACCTGGAGTCGGCGATGGCGCTGGTCGTCGCCGGCGAGCACGGGGCGGCCGACCGCGCCTTCGCCTGGGCGCGCGCCACGCAGCGGGCCGACGGCTCGTGGCCGATGAAGATCGTCGTCGGGGAGGTCGAGGACCACTCCGGCGAGAGCAACATGTCGGCGTACGTCGCCGTGGCGGTGTGGCACCACTGGCTGGTCGTCCGCGACGAGGCGTTCGTCCGCCGCATGTGGCCGACCGTGCGGCGAGCGCTCGACTTCGTGGTGTCGCTCCAGCTGCCGTTCGGCGGGGTCGCGTGGTCCCAGGAGTGGCGCGACGGCTCACCGGGTGCGGTCAACGAAGAGGCCCTGCTCGCCGGGTCGTCGAGCATCCACCACTCGCTGCGCGCGGGTGCCGCGATCGCCGACCTGGTGGGGGAGCCGCAGGTCGAGTGGGAGCTCGCCGGCGGGCGGCTCGGGCACGCGCTGCGCGAGCACCGTGACCTGTTCCTGGACAAGTCGACGTTCTCGATGGACTGGTACTACCCGGTGCTGGGTGGCGCCGTCCGGGGCCGCGCCGCGCACGACCTGATCGCCGAGCGCTGGGACACCTTCGTCGAGCCGGGCGTCGGCATCCGCTGCGTCTCCACGAACCCGTGGGTCACCGGCGCCGAGACGGCCGAGCTCGTCCTCGCCCTCGAGGCGATCGGCGACCGGGAGCGCGCGGCCCGGCTGCTGGAGGACATGCAGCACCTCCGCACGGCCGAGGGCTCCTACTGGACCGGCTACGTCGTCCCGGACGACGTCAACTGGCCGGGGGAGCAGACCACCTACACGGCCGCCGCGGTCATCCTGGCCGTCGACGCGCTCACCGACGGCACGCCCGGCGCCGACATCATGCGCGGCACCACGCTGGTGCCGGACTTCGCGGAGATCGCTCTCGAGTGCGGCTGCCCGTCAGCCGACTCGGTCGAGCGGATCGCCGGCGTCTCCGGACGTCCGGCGTAGGACCCGCATCGACCCGACCGCCTCGACCTCGGTGAAGGCGCCGCTCGCGAGAGCGGGGAGGTAGATCTCCTCGTACGGCGGCCTGCCGCCGTCAGCCGGGTCGGGGAACACGTCGTGGACGAGCAGCACGCCGCCGGCCATCACGTGGTGCGGCCAGCCGCGGAAGTCGGCGCGGGCCGGCTCGACGCCGTGGCCCCCGTCGATGAACAGCAACGCCAACGGGGTGCGCCACCAGCGGCTGACCGTCTCCGACCGGCCGACGACCGCGACGACCTGGTCCTCGAGACCGGCGTCGCGGACGGTCCGCCGGAAGGTGGGGAGCGTGTCCATCACCCCGAGGTCGGTGTCGACGAGGCTGCTGTCGTGGTGCTCCCAGCCGGCCTGGTTCTCCTCCGAGCCGCGGTGGTGGTCGACGGTGAACACGGTCCCGCCGACCTCGCGGGCGGCCGCACCGAGCCAGATCGCCGACTTCCCGCAGTAGGTCCCGACCTCGAGCGCCGGACCGTGGGGCAGCTGCTCGACGGCCCAGCGGTGCAGGACCTCTCCCTCGTCCTCGGGCATGAAGCCCTTCGCGGCGCGGGCGTGGGCGAGCAGCTCGTCGGACATCACGGGAGCGACCCTAGTTGCGTCCGCAGTCGCGTCACCCGGCAGACGTGGGACGGTGGGTCCGTGACCGATCGAGCAACGGCTGACGGATGGCGCACGGGGTGGCGGCACCGTGACTGGCTGAACCCACCCCTGCAGGTCGTCCGCGACCAGGACGACCTCCTGGTCACCGCGGCGGAGGGGAGCGACTTCTGGCGAACCACCTCCTACGGCTTCATCCACGACACGGGTCACACCCTGCTCGGCGACTTCCCGGACGGGACGGCCGCCGAGGTCCGGTTCGTCGCCGACTTCTCGGCCCAGTTCGACCAGGCGGGCCTGCTGATCCGTGCCGAGGAGGAGCAGTGGATCAAGGCCGGCGTCGAGCTGTCCGACGGCGTCCTCCAGCTGGGCGCCGTGGTCACGCGGGGTGTCTCGGACTGGTCGGTCGCCCCCGTGCCGGAGTGGTCGGGCCAGGAGGTCGTCGTGCGGGCCAGTCGCGACGGCGACGCAGTCACGGTCCGGGCCCGCAGCGGCGACGAACCGTGGCGGCTCGTCCGGGTGGCACCTCTCCCGCCCGGACTCCTGCGCGTGGGCCTCATGTGCTGTGCGCCGACGCGCGCGGGCCTGGTCGTCCGCTTCACCGACCTGCGGCTCGTCGAGGCGGACGACTCCCTGCACCCCTGAGCAGATCCGGGGGATGCGTCTCGCGCTGAGCGGTCACACCTTCGCCCGTCGGTTCGTCGTACCAGTGGAAGCACCGGATCCACTCACCCGAGGAGCAGACATGAGCAACCACACCATCGCCGTCCCCGTCACCGACCTGGACGCGGCGACCGCGTTCTACACGACCGCGTGGGGCGTCGAGCCGCACACGGTGACGCCCTACTACGTGGGCTTCAACCTCGACGGCCAGGAGATCGGCCTGAACCCCAACGGCGCCGCGCAGGGCATGACCGGCACGGTCGTCTACTGGACGACCGACGACCTCGCCGGCAAGGTGGCCGAGGCCGAGGCAGCCGGTGGGAGCGTCGTGTTCCCCGTGACCGAGGTCGGCGGGGGCACGTCGCTGGCGATCGTGTCCGACCCGTCCGGCAACCAGGTCGGCTTCATCACCCAGGGCTGAGCGGCCCGGATCAGCCGGCGTCGCGGGCGTCGTGCTGGGCAGAGATCTGCTCGGGCTCGGCGCCGCTGTCGGCCTCGAGCCCGTGGCGCCAGGTGTTCCAGTGCCAGGTCAGCCAGCGGTCGACGGCCTTGACGGCGTACGCGCTCCGGATGGAGTGGAAGACGTCGAAGGCGTGCTGGGCGCCGGGGAGCTCGGCGTAGGTCACCGACTTCCCCGACTCGCGGCGCAGCGCCGCGGTGAACATCCGCGCCTGGTCGACGGCGACGAGCGTGTCGAGCTCGCCGTGGATGACGAAGAAGTCGGGCGCGTCCGGGGTGATCCGCAGGATCGGCGAGGCCGCCTCGAAGACCTCGGGCGACTCCTTCCACGTCGTGCCCATGACCTTCGGGCCGAGGAAGCCGTCGCGCATCCCGATGGCGTTGGACAGGCCGGTCGAGCCAGCGAAGTCGTAGACGCCGTAGAAGGGCACGGCCGCCTGGACGGAGGTGTCGGCGTCCTCGAAGCCGGGCTGATAGGCCGGATCGTTCGGGGTGAGCGCGGCGAGCGCCGTCAGGTGGCCGCCGGCCGAGCCCCCGGTGATCGCGAGGTAGTCGGGGTCGCCGCCGTAGTCGGCGATGTTGTCCTTGATCCAGGCGATGGCGCGCTTCACGTCGATGATGTGCGCCGGCCACGGGTCGCGCGGGGAGAGGCGGTAGTTGATCGCCACGCACACCCAGCCCTTGGCGGCCATCTGGTTCATCAGGGGGCGCCCCTGGTGCTCCTTGGCGCCGTACTTCCACGCGCCGCCGTGGACCTGCAGCAGGACCGGGGCGTCCGTGATCGTGTCCTCCCCGGCGGGCAGGTAGATGTCGAGGTGGCCGCGCTTGCCGGCCTCGGAGTAGGGCACGTCGCTGATCACCCGCACGCCGTCGTCGGCGAAGTTGAACGGCCGGGCCATCTTGCGCCACGGCGTCGCGAGGTCGGCCGGGGTCGGCACCTGGTCGAGCTGCTCCACGTAGTCGACGCCGAGGCCCGCGACCAGCGCGTCCTCGAAGCCGTCCTTCATCTGGCGGCTCTGCTTCACCATGTGGGCGAGCCCGAGCGCGCTGGCACCCGCGAGCGCGAGCCCGGCCTTGGCGCGGAATCCCTGGCGCCGCTTCCTCGTCAGGTGGGTGGCCGCGTCGAGCGCGGTGAGCGCCAGCACCTGCGGGGCGGTCTCGCCGAAGAGCCAGCCCGCCGCGAAGGAGGGCACTCCCGCCCGCTGGTTGCGCGGTGGGCGCAGCGCGTTGACGGTCAGTGCGGCGACGAGTGCTTGACGGCCGAGGAAACTCACGCGAACAAATCTACTCGCCGGTACTAACGTGCTGTCCGATGACTGGGATGCATGCCGACGAGATCACCATCGACGACGGGACCGTGCGCCGCCTCGTGGCCGCGCAGTTCCCCGACTGGGCGTCGCTGCCGCTGCGGCGACTGCCGCCGGTGGGGACGGACAACCAGCTCTTCCGCCTCGGCGACGACCTGCTCGTGCGGACGCCGCGCATCCACTGGGCCGCCGACTCCGCGGTCACCGAGCACGCGTGGCTGCCTCGGCTGGCGCCGCACCTGCCACTGCCGATCCCCGCGCCGATCGCGCTCGGGGAGCCGGGGGAGGGCTACCCGTGGCACTGGACGGTCGTGCCCTGGATCGTCGGCGAGACCCCGACGGAGCAGACGTTCGACCCCGAGGAGTGGGCGGTCTCGCTCGCTGCCTTCGTCCGCGCGTGCCGGGAGGTGCCGTCCCTCGACGGGCCGGTGAAGACCGAGGGCCGCGGCGCCCCGATCGAGCAGCTCGACGACTGGGTGCAGGAGTGGACGGCCAAGGCCGATCCGGCGCTCGTGGACCGCGACGCGGTGCTGGCGCTGTGGGCCGACGCCCTCGCCGCACCGGCGTACGACGGCGAGCCGCGCTGGTTCCACGGCGACCTGCACGAGGGCAACCTGCTCGTGCGTGACGGTCGCCTGGTCGCGGTGATCGACTGGGGCGCGGCGGGTCGCGGCGACCCGGCCATCGAGCTCAACGCCATGTGGGGCTACCTCCCCGCCTCGGTCGCCGAGCTCTACCGGGCCGAGGTCGGCCTCGACGAGGCGGCGTACCGTCGGGCGCGGGGCTTCGCGCTCGCGCCCTCGATCAGTGCGCTGACCTACTACCGCGACACCGCGCCGGAGATCGCCCGCGGCTCGCTCGGGACGGTCGAGCGGCTGCTCGCCTCGCTCGACTGACCACGTCGCGCGGGCGACGATGTCGCACCCAACCGATCCGCCGTTGGGCGCATCTTCAGGGGTGACAGGCCGATCGAAGGGGGACTGATGGTGCGGGTGCGAGACGGTTCGCCACGTGGGGACGACGACTTCGCCGAGTTCGTCCACGTGGCGTGGCCGGGCCTGTACAGGTCGGCGTACCTCCTGCTGGGGGATCGCGGTCTCGCCGAGGACCTCGCCCAGACTGCGCTCACGAAGACGTACGTTGCGTGGGCCAGAATCGAGGACCCGGGCGCCGCGCGCGCCTACGCCCAGCGCACCCTCATCAACACGGCCTCGTCGTGGTTCCGGAGACGCTCGTGGCGCAGCGAGCGACCCTCGGACGACCTGCCGGAGGCCTCCGACGGCCGGCATCCGGGTGCCCGTGTCGAGGTCATGGAGGCGCTCGCGTCGCTCCCGCCTCGGCAGCGAGCCGTCGTGGTCCTCCGCTACTACGAAGACCTCTCCGTCGCGGAGACGGCCGACGCCCTCGGGTGTTCAGCCGGCACGGTCAAGAGCCAGACGTTCGAGGCCTTCGCCAAGCTGCGCACGCTGCTCGGCGACGCCGCCGTCCCCGAGACCTTGGGAGCCCACCGTGGTTGACCAGCTGACCGACCTGATGCGCGCCGAGGCCGACGCGCTCGACATCCCTCACCCTCCGACCACCACCATCGTGCGCAAGGGTCGGCTGGCCCGCCGCTCGAGGGTCGTCGTCCCGGTTCTCGCAGCCGTCGCGGCAGCGTCCGTCGTAGGCGCCGTCGTGCTGCTGCCCGGGACGGGCGCTGCTCCGGGCGATCCGGTGGTTGCGCGCACGGAGCGCGCGCCGGCCGCCTTCACCAGTGCCGAGGCAGCCGAGGCGCGGACGGCGTACGCCGACAAGGGTGCGTACGCCGCCGGCCGGAGGGTCTGGTTCGGCGACCTCGACCGCGGCGTCGAGATCGACGACCCGGCAGTCCGCGGGCTCTACTACACCTCGGCGGGACTGCTCGTCCGGCACGGCAAGGACTACGTCATGGACGGCTCGAGCCGCGACGGCTACTCGCTCGTCGGCACGGACGGGAGCGTGGCGGACCTCGACATCTCCGTCGGTGACGTGTCGCCGTCGACGGACCCGACCCAGCCCTACTTCGCCTACGCGCAGCCGGACGGCGACGCGTGGCGGGTCGTCGTCCTCGACCTCCGGACCGGCGCGGCAGCCGCCGTCGTCCAGGTGGACGGCTCGTTCACGTGGGGAGGCTGGGACGCGCCGCCGGTGTCGCTGTCGGGCGACCGCGTCTACGTCGGGCTCGACGACGAGATTGCCGTCGTTGACTGGCGGTCGGGCAACGTGTCGTCGACACCGCTCGACGGCTCTCGCTATCCGGACATCAGTGCGGACCGCTTCCTCGACCTCGACAACGGCAGCGGCGACGCCAGCGTGCGGGTCGTGGAGGCGCTGACGGGGAAGGTGCTCCTCGACCTGCCCGACATCGGGGACAGGTGGGCGTCGCTGTCGCCCGACGGTAGCCACGTGCTGGTGCTGCCCTACATGCCGGTCGACGAGAACGGTCAGATCGGCTTCCTCGACGGCGCCGTGCTCTACTCGGTCGACACGGGGGACAGCAACGAGCTGCCGGCGTCGCCGGTGGGCGGCTACGGGTGGACTCCGGGCGGCGCCGTGATCAGCGTCAGCGGCGGCGAGCTCCGGGCGTGCGACCTCGCCGGCTGCAGCACGACGTCGATCGCCGCCGGTCCCGCCGGCACGATCCGGCTGGGCGGGGTGGTCAACGAGGCGTAGCGATGGTGCGTCACCACTCGCCGTTGAGCTTCGCGTAGCCCGCGCTCAGCACGCCTGTGGCAGCGGCTGTCGCCACGAGCAGCACGGCGACGGTGGTGACCGTGCGCAGGCGGACGGCAGTCGCGACGACCAGTGCGGTGCCGAGCACGAGGCAGATCGTCCAGTAGACCGGGCTGGTCGTGGCGTCGACGACGGTGAGCCCGTAGATGCCGTCGGCCACCAGCACGCCCGCGAGCGACCCGGCGCCGAGAGCGGCCCGAACGGGGTGCCGGCCGACGACCGCCGCGGCCGCGGCCCCGACGAAGGGCCCAGCGACGACGCCGATCGCCCCCCAGTAGACGGGGCTGTAGGTGAGGCCCCGCAGCTCGGACGCGATCGTGTAGCCGAGCACCAGGCTGACGAAGGACAGGACGCCGAGGACCGCGCCCCAGCCGAGCGAGGGACGTACCGCGGCGACGAGCAGCACGGTGAGGATCGTCCAGCCGGACGGCGAGTTCGCGAAGGACGACACCGCCTCGGGCAGGAAGCCCTGCGCCCAGGACGTCAGGCCACCCAGCAGGAGGCTCGCGGCGATCACGACAGCGGCGTGGCGGAGATGTGTCATGGGTCCATCGTGGTGGCTCCGGCTCTCGCGCACCCTGTCGGTCGTACCTGGGTACCGGAGGTCGGTACCCGGGTACGAGGGGGCTTGACCTTGACCCTGCGGCAACGCCCACGGTCGTCGCACCGGTGACCGTCACCGGGGAGGATGGGGACGATGACCGACGACCGGACGCCTGGGCTGCTCACCATCGGCGACTTCGCCCGTGAGGCGGGGCTGACGCCGAAGGCGCTGCGGCTGTACGACGACCTGGGCCTGTTGCGGCCCGCGCAGGTCGACGCGCACTCGGGCTACCGGCGCTACGCCGTCGGGCAGCTCGAGCGGGCGCGGCTCGTGGCCACGCTGAGGTTGGTCGGCATGCCGCTCGCCCGGATCGAGCAGGTCCTCAACGCGACGCCCGCCGAGGCGGCGCGCCAGGTCGAGGCCTACTGGCGCCAGGTCGAGCACGACACGGCCAGCCGGCGCAGCATCGTCACCACCCTCGTCCAGCAGATGAGGAACGAGGCACCCGCCATGAGCACCACCACCCACACCCTGCAGGCCGAGATCGGCACCAGCCACCGGACGGGAGCGCGTGAGCGACAGCAGGACGCGCTGCTCGCCACCCCCGGGCTGGTGGCGGTCGCCGACGGGTTCGGCGCCCGCGACGACCTCGCCGCCGCCGTCCTGGCGGCGTTCGCGGTCGACGGGTTCGACGGCGCGACCGCGGAGGTCGCCGCCGACCTCGGCACGACCCCGGCCGACGCGCCGACGTCGGGCACCACGCTCACCGCGGTCAGGTTCGACGGAAGCACCGCCCGCGTGGTGCACGTCGGCGACGGCCGCGCGTGGCTGGTCCGTGCCGGCACCGTCGAGCAGCTGACCCACGACCACACGGTCGTCGCAGCGCTCATCGAGTCGGGCCAGCTCACCCTCGACGAGGCCCGCTCCCACGCGCACCGCAGCCTGCTCAACCGGGCGGTCGTCCCGGGCGTCGTGCCCGACGAGGTCGACGTACCCCTCCGGGCCGGGGACCGGCTCGTGCTCACCACGGACGGCGTGCACGCGACCGTGGACGACCTCGCGCCCCTCCTGGCCTCGCCGCAGCCTGCACAGGAGGTCGCGGACGCCGTGGCCGACGCGGTCGCTGCAGCAGGTGAGGTCGACAACCACACGATCGTGGTCGTCGACCTCACCTGAGCGACTACCAGGCGACCTGCTCGGGATCGGTCACCAGGACCGGCGGCAGCGCCTCGCGCAGCTCGTCGGGCGCGGCGAGCGACTGGAGGCTCGGGAACGTGAGCCCGGTCTTCCCCTCGAGCAGGTCGAGCGGCACCAGCCAGGTGTCGAAGTCGTCGAGGAAGTCGATCGACTCGATGCCGTCGAGGTCCTGCGAGAGGACGAAGCACTTCGCGCGGACCTGGCCGGCCATCCGGTAGACGACGACCTTCCAGTGCTCGCGCGGCAGCCGCACGACGTCGCGGTAGAGCGGGTCGTCGTCGGCGAGCACCGGGCCGGCGAAGAGGGTGAGGCGCCGGTCCTCGAGGCCCTCCTGCGCGAGCACGGCGTTCTCGAGCAGGCCCCAGACGCCGCCGCGCCCGGACTGGTTGAAGTCCTGGTGCTGCGGCGTGATGTTGGTGAAGAAGAACGAGTCGTGGTTGGCCGCCCTCGCCTCCTCGAGCGTGCCCCACAGCAGGTCCGAGCGACGCGCGACGTGGCCGCGGTCGAGGTCGTTGTCGGCGTAGGCCGCCTCCCCGGTCTGCACGTCCGCCGGGATCCGCGGGTCGAGCCGGAAGTCCTCGCCCGAGCGACTGATGCTGTCGCTCGGGAAGAGCCGGAGGCCATCGATGTTCCACGCCACCCACGCCGCGAGCCGACGCTCGGGGTGCATCTGGAGGGTGAAGTGGGCGTAGTCGAGCAGGGCGCCCTCGTCGGGCGACTGCGGCGCGGACAGCGGCGTCCTGAGGAACGACGGGTCGTAGGCGAGCACTGCCATGCCCCGAGTGTGCGCCTCACGGCATGATCAGGCCATGCCTGCCCGCCGCGGACTCTTCGTCGCCCCGTTCGACGCCCTCGCCGACCCTCGCGTCGTCGGCGACCTCGCCGCCGAGGCGGAGGAGGCCGGCTGGGAGGGCTTCTTCGTCTGGGACCACCTGCAGTACGGGGACCGGGTGGCCGAGATCGCGGACGTGTGGACCTGCTGCGCGGCCGTCGCGATGCGCACCGAGAAGCTGCTCTTCGGCCCGATGGTCACTCCGCTGGCACGACGTCGCCCGCAGGTCCTCGCGCGCCAGTCGGCCAGCCTCGCCGTCCTGTCGGGCGGGCGCTTCGTGCTGGGGCTCGGGCTCGGTGACGACTGGGTGGGGGAGTTCGGCGCCTACGGCGACGAGCCCGATCCGAAGGTCCGCGGTCGGATGCTCGACGAGGGACTCGAGGTGCTCACCGGCCTCCTCGGTGGCGACCCGGTGGACCACGACGGCGACCACTACGCCGCGCGTGACGTGCGCTTCCTGCCGGCGCCTGAGGTGACGATCTGGATCGGCGGACGCTTCCCGAACGCCGCCCCGCTGCGGCGGGCGTCGCGCCACGACGGGTTCTTCGTCATCGGCCTCGACGGTCCTGGAGACCTCGACCGGGTCACCGCCGACCTGGCCCGCCACGAGCCGCGCAACGGCTTCGACGTGGTCGTCGACCTCCAGCCCGACCAGGACCCCGCTCCGTGGCTCGACGCCGGCGCGTCGTGGGTGCTGACCCGCGTCGGCCCCTACGACCTCGACCTCGACGCCGTACGACGACTCGTGCGCGCCGGCCCCTGACCTGCGGCTTCACGCCCTCCCAGACACGACGGATCGCGGGTTATGGTCCGGACGTGTCGACGCCACTCTCCGTGATGCTGGTCGCGCTGCCCGTGATGCTTGCGGTCCTGGTGGTGGTGCTCGTGCTGCGCCGGCGACTCGAGGGCACGACGTACGCCGGGACCGGCCTCGGCGACTGGCGGAAGGTCGCCGCGGGGCTCTCGTGGCCCGAGCGGTGGGCCATCTCCCGCGCGAACGCGTCAGGGCGTGCCGCCTCACCGGAGCTGGCGGCGCACGCTGTCCAGCGCGGAGAGGCGATGGCCGCGTGTGTCGAGGTCATGACCGCCAGGTCGTCGAACCTGCGGAAGGTGTGGCTCGTGCTCGGCGTCAGTGCGCTGGCGCTGTGCGCGCTCAACATCTCCCTGCTCGTCGCGGGTGAGCGTGAGTGGCACAACTGGCTGCAGGTCCTCACCCAGGGCGCCCTGGCCGTCATGTGGCTCTCCACGCCGGCGGTGCAACGTCGGCAGGTCGTCAAGCTCGAGCGCTCGGTCGAGCGCAACCGCGCGCTCGTCGCTGCTCAGTGAGCTCGTAGCGCCGTGGTGAGCGCTGCGCTGTGCCAGTGCTCCATCGCCATGAGGCGTTGCCGATCCGTTGCCAGGTAGCGGAAACGCACGAGACTGAGCGCGTGGAACGACACGTCACGGTGAAGTGACTGGCTGTTCTGGCCGACCCAGTCGACCAGTCCCGGTGCGTCGAGGATCGGCCCCGCACAGTGCACGATGCTGGAGTACGGCTCGGCCTGCACCATCACGCCGCCGATGGACATGGTCACGCCGGTCAGGCGCAGCGTGATCGGAGCCAAGGACCGTGCGACGTCGTCCAGAGCTGCCATCCACTCACCTGTGATGTCCGTGGCGGAGGCCGACTCTCGGTAGGGCTCGAGCGCGCGGACGGTGCAGGGCACAGGCCTGTGGCCTGCACCGTCGTGGTGACCGGCGGGGTGTGGGGCGGGGTCATGGTCGTTCGGGCGGCTCGGGCTCAGCCGGGTTGATCGGGGTGGTCCCGTCGCGGTCTCGCCTGAACTGGTGGCCGTGGGGTGAGGTCCACTCGAACACGCCGGGTTCGGTCATGGCGTAGCGCCAGGCGGTGAAGGTCTTGAGCCGGTGGTGGGAGCGGCACAGGCAGGCGAGGTTGTCGGACTGCGTCGGACCCGGTTGTGGTCTGCCTTCTGCTTCGGCGTGATGGTCGTACGCGGTGACGTGGTCGATGTCGCAGCCCCTGGCTGGTCTCGTGCAGTGCGGGAAGACGCAGGTGCGGTCGCGCAGGATGACCTGCTCGCGGATGCGGTCGGGGATGTCGTAGCCGGGTGCGGTGAGGTTGTGGTTGAGGTCGATGACCGGCTTCACGGTCACCTCCGTCCGGCTGTCGCCGCACCAGGACTGGAGCTGTTCGAGGAGCAGGAGCTTCTGCCGGTTTTCCATCCGTCCGGTGGGACCGAAGACCGTGCCCTCGTCGGTGATGTCGGCGTCGAAGTGGGCGTGGAGGACTACCTCTCGCGCGGCGGGAAGGTTGGGGAGGTCGGGTCTCGATACGCCTCCTCGTTCCTCGTCGGCCACTCGACCACCCGAAGAGAAGGCGGTGGCGGCGAGGTCGAGGGCGGTCTGGGTGCGGGCGAGGTTGCCGAGGGCCTTGGCGCGGCGGACGTCGAGGGTCTCGGTGGAGCCGAGGGCTTTCTGCGTGGCGGCGTCACGGCTGAGGGCGTGGTCGAGGTCGATGCCGTCGGCGAGGTCGAGGTCGGCCTCGACGTGGATGGTCCCGGCGAAGTGCACGTCCTGATCCAGGACGGTGACGTGGCGGGGGTCGACGTACAGGTAGCCGTCGTCCGGGTCAGCCGCCCGATCCGGTTGAGCGAGCTGGAACCTCTTGATGGCTTCGGCGACGAGGCGGTCGAGCTGCGCGACACCGACACGTCCGGCGACAGCCGCGACCTGGTCGTCGACCCACCCGGCAGCCTCACGCGTCAGCGAAGGAACAGAGTGGATGGTGGCCTCGGCGACCGACCGCGCCCGCCACGCCGGAACAGAGCCGGAGTGGACCTGGGACCACAGTCGGGGGAGGCGGTGGCGCAGCTCGAGGGCATGCCCAATGAGCTTCTTCGCCGCGGTCGACGAGATCCCGAGGACGGCGCCGAGCTCGGCCACACAGAACTCCGCGACCAGCGGACACCCCTCGCCCGCGATCGGCTCCTCGTGCTCGGACCCCGGTGTGGTGAACGCTGCGGCCAGGTGGGTCGACTCGGGCGGGTGGAGGTCGGCCCAGCGCGCGGAGGTCACCAGCAGGTCGGCTGCGGCCCGGTTCTCGGCTGCATTCTGCGAGCGTGCGCGGCGCAGGAGGTCGGAGGCGGTGAGGTCGTCAACCTTCGCCTGCTCGACCACTGCTAGCGCTTCGCTCATGTGTTCGATTGTAGGCGACGGGTCCGACAGTGGCCATGGTCGGAGGTGCGAGGTTCGGTCAAGGGATGGTCTGGTCTCGTGACGGGCGCGGGGCGCCCTCCTCGACCTACGGCGGCGGGGCGGGGTGGCCTTGGTTTCGACACGCTCGCTGGCGCTCGCTGCTCAACCAGCGGCGCGGCTCCAGAGCGCCCTGCTCAGCCAGCGCCGGGGGCGTGCAGCTTCTCGCCGAAGAACTCGAGCACGGCGTCGACGGCGACCTGCGAGCGCTGCTCGGTGACCGTGGAGTGGCCCTGGCCCTCGAGCTCGACCCGGATGAACGCGTCGCCGATGAGCGAGGTCAGGGTGTCGAAGCGGGTGCCGGGGAGCGGGTCCGAGGCGTAGCGGATGCCCAGCACCTGGCAGCCCTCGGCCGCCCGGCGGCGTACGACGTCCGCGTCGGCGGGGGAGAGGTTGAGGTCGGCGCCGCGCTTGGCGCCCGGGACGAACGGGGTGCTGGGCTGGCACACGACCGGCGCGACCGTGCTGTCGTCGACCATCATCGCGAGCGCGAAGCCGCCGGTGAAGCACATGCCGAGCGCGCCGACACCCGGACCGCCGAGCTCCTCGTGGAGCTCGCGGGCGAGGGTGCGCAGCCAGCCGGCGACGGGCGTGGTCACGCCGCGGCCGAGCTTGGTGAACTCGCGGCTGATGCAGATCTTCGGGAAGGTGCGGGCGACGTCGCCGTTGCTGAACTCGCGGCCGACCGGCCCGAAGAGGTGCGGCAGCACGACGGTGTAGCCGGCCTCGACGAGCTCCTCGCCGAAGCGCACGACACCGGCGGTGAGGCCCGGCATCTCGTGCACCACGACGACACCGGGCCCGGTGCCCTTGCGGTGGACGGGGTGCGTCGTCGGCCTCCCGTTGACGTCGGCGGTGTGCTCGGAGCGGGTCCAGGTGTCGAGTACGTCCACGGACCGAAGGGTCGCAGCCCGGGCGGCTGGGCGGAAGGCCGGACGGTGTGGCAGGTGCCGGCGACCGGTGCGACCTGGGGGATGATCGGGCGCGTGATGACGTTCCTCGGCCTCGGTCCCGGCCGCGACTTCGTGCTGCTCGCGCTGCCGAAGACCGCGAGCACGACCCTCGAGCGGACGCTGGCGCCGTACGCCACCGAGGTGGTCAGCGCGCCGCCGGGACAGAAGCACCTGCCCGCGCGGGGGTTCGTCCACACGAGGGCGCAGGCGCTCGCCGAGCAGGGCCACCCGCGCGACTCCTACGAGCTGGTCACCCTGTTCCGCGAGCCGATCGCCTGGCTGGAGTCGTGGTGGCGCTACCGCGGTCGCGAGGACTCACGTCAGTCGACGGCCGACATGGCCTTCGAGCAGTTCGCACGGCACTACCTCGCCGGCGACGACGACGCGCCCGTGCCCAGGGGCCGGCCGTCGAGGTTCGTGCAGGCGCAGGGAGGGGTCGCGGTCGACCGGATCTTCAGCGTGGACCGCCCCGACGTCTGGGAGCCGTGGTTCAGCGAGCGGGTGGGCGCGGCGCTCGAGTTCGAGCGCCGCAACGCCTCCGGCGCCGAGCGCGGCGAGCTGTCGTCCGCCACGCGCGATGAGCTGGCCGCGCACTTCGCCCCGGAGTACGACGTGTGGCGCCGGCTGGAACCGACCGGCGAGTGGGCCGGGGCGCGAGGCACCCAGCTGGCCGACGGACCGGCTCAGTAGGTGTAGCCGAAGAGCTCGATGTCCTCGGCGTAGACCTCGGCGATCTTCTTGCGGGTCTCGTCGGTGAAGTAGTCGTGGTAGGTCCCGTGCCGCGACTTGTTCTTGTGGACGGGAACGGACGGCTCGAGGCCGAGCTGGACCTGCACGCGCTGGAGGTCCACGGCGAAGTTCTCCGTGCGGCCGATGAAGTCGACCTCGCGGTCGTGCTTCGGGGCGCGGAGGTACTGGATCTGGGGGGTGCCGACGCGGGGGAGCTCCTCGGTGCCGCGCAGCACGAACTCGCTGAAGTCGGCGTAGGCGGCCGCCGCGCGCCACATCTCGTTGCCGTCGCGCATCGAGCCGTGCTTGACGTCCTGCGGCTTGCCGCTGGCCGGGCCGTGGCGCCGGTCCCACTGCGAGATCATCGAGTACCACGACACCATCCGCGCCCACGGGTTCCGGACGAAGCCGAACATCCAGTAGTCGGTGACCTGCGGCTCGTGCTTGAGGATCTTGCCGAGCGTCGCGTGGCGACCCAGCGCCGGACGCGCCTTGCGGGCGTCGGGACAGGCCTCCTTGACGGTGTCCTCGACCGAGACGCCGCCCGTCTTGGGGACGTGGACGAAGAGGACCTGCTTGGAGTCGCTGATCAGCACGCGGCGAGGTTATCCGATGCCGACGTGTCCGCCCGATCCCTCTACCCTGTGCCGGTGACCGGCACCCTCGTGGCGAAGGACCTGGCCGGTGGCCACGGGCACCGCACCCTCTTCGAGCACCTCGACCTCACCGTCGCCCCGGGCGACGTGGTCGGGGTCGTCGGTGCCAACGGCGCCGGCAAGTCCACGCTGCTGCGCCTCCTCGCGGGCGAGGCGGTGCCGATGGCCGGGTCGGTGACGACCGCACCGTCCGACGCCTTCGTCGGCTGGCTGCCCCAGGAGCACGAGCGGGTGCCGGGGGAGACGATCGGCGACTACCTCGGCCGCCGCACCGGCGCCACCACCGCGACCGAGGCGATGGAGGCGGCCGCGACCGCGCTCGAGACGGACGACGCCGGAGCCGGTGACGCGTACGCCGCCGCGCTCGACCACTGGCTCGCCACCGGGGCGCCGGACCTCGACGACCGCGCGCCCGCCGTCCTCGGCGAGCTCGGCCTCGACCTGGGCCTCGACGCCCTGATGACCACGCTGTCGGGCGGCCAGGCGGCACGGGTCGCGCTCGCCGCGCTCCTGCTCAGCCGCTTCGACGTGGTGCTCCTCGACGAGCCGACCAACGACCTCGACCTCGCCGGCCTCGAACGGCTCGAGTCCTTCGTGCGCGGCCTCCGCGCGGGCGTCGTGCTCGTCTCGCACGACCGCGAGTTCCTCGCGCGCTGCGTGACGCGCATCGTCGAGCTCGACCTCGCGCAGCACCAGGTGGCCGTCTACGACGGCGGCTACGACGCGTTCCTCGAGGAGCGCGCGGTGGCGCGCCGGCACGCGCGCGAGGCCTACGAGGAGTTCGCCGAGAAGAAGGCCGACCTCGTCGGTCGGGCGCGCACCCAGCGCGAGTGGAGCTCGCAGGGCGTGCGCAACGCGATGAAGAAGTCGCCGGACAACGACAAGATCCGCCGCCGCGCGCAGACCGAGTCGTCGGAGAAGCAGGCGCAGAAGGTGCGCCAGATGGAGTCGCGCATCGCGCGGCTGGAGGAGGTCGAGGAGCCCCGCAAGGAGTGGGTGCTCCAGTTCGACATCGCTGCCGCGCCGCGCTCGTCCAGCGTCGTCGCCACCCTCGACGGAGCGGTCGCCCGGCTCGGCGACTTCCGGCTCGGGCCGGTGTCGCTGCAGGTCTCCGCCGGCGACCGGATCGCGATCACCGGGCCCAACGGCGCCGGCAAGACCACCCTGCTGCGGCTGCTGCTCGGTCACCTCGCCCCCGACGAGGGTCGTGCCTCGGTGGGCGCCAGCGTGGCGATCGGTGAGATCGACCAGGCGCGCACGTCGCTGGCCGACGCGCTCCCGCTGGGCGACGCCTGCGAGGCCGTCGTGCCCGAGATGACCTCCGCCGAGGTCCGCACGCTCCTCGCGAAGTTCGGCCTCAAGGCCGACCAGGTCGCCAGCCTCGTCGGCCGGCTCTCGCCCGGCGAGCGCACCCGCGCGGCGATGGCGCTGCTCCAGGCGCGCGGGGTGAACCTCCTCGTCCTCGACGAGCCGACCAACCACCTCGACCTGCCCGCCATCGAGCAGCTCGAGCAGGCGCTGGAGACCTACGACGGCACCCTGCTGCTGGTCTCGCACGACCGGAGGCTGCTGGCCAACGTCGCGCTCGACCAGCGCTGGGAGGTCGACGGCGGCCGGGTGCGGACCGGGTGATGGCCGACCTCGACGCACCGCCGCGTGGCTACCGCACGTCGCAGAAGGTCCTGCACTGGCTGAGCGTCGGGGCGCTCGCGGCCCAGTTCGCCGTCGGCTACGCCCTGGACCTCGACGACGACTGCGACCCGCCGGGGGAGGACCGCAGCGGCGGCGACACCTCGGACGCCTTCGAGGACCGGCTCGACCGGCTCGAGGACGCCTGCGAGGCCCGTGCCGACGGCTACGACCTGCTCGGTGGCGGGTTCGACCTCGCCGAGGTGCACCTGCTCCTCGGGCTCGTGGTGCTCGCGCTCGGGGCCGTGCGACCGCTGTGGCGCCGGTACGCCGGCCTGCCACCGTGGTCGGAACACCTCTCGGCGGCCGACCGGACCCTCGTCCACTGGACCGAGCGGGCGCTGCTCGCCCTGCTCGTCGTCGTACCCGTCAGCGGGATCGTGCTGGTCGGCACCGGCGACGACCACTGGCTGCCGCTGCACGTCGGCGCCCACCTCGCGTTCTTCGCCGCGCTGGCGGCGCACCTGTCCACCATTCTCCGGCCGAGGATCCTCCGCCGGATGCTGTGAGGCTCAGCCCTCGAGCGGCCAGCCGCGCTGCGCCCAGCCGCCGGTGCCGCCGGCCACGTTGATCGCGGGGACGCCCTGGGCGCGGAGGTGGTCGACCACCTGGCGGCTGCGGCCGCCGGACTGGCAGATCACGAACACGGGCTGGTCCTGCGGGAGCTCGGCGATGCGCGCCGGCACGTCGTTCATCGGGATGTGGACCGCGCCGGGCACGCGCCCGCCGGCGACCTCGTCGGCCTCGCGCACGTCGACGACGTAGGCGCCCTGGCTGTGCGCGGCGGCGAACTCGTCGAGACCGACCTCGTCCTGCGGGCCGTTGGCGGCGGCCTCCTGGGCGGCCTTCACCTCCTGACGCACGGCGTCCATGTCGAGCTCCCGCGCCTGCTCGATCACGCCGGTGAGCGCCTGCGGCGGCAGCGCACCGGCCTGGTTGAAGAGCAGCACGCCGTCGCGGAACAGCATCAGCGTCGGGATGGAGGTGATCGCGGCCATCTGGGCGAGCTGCTGCTCGGCCTCGGTGTCGACCTTGCCGAAGACGATGTCGGGGTTGTCCTCCGACGCCTTCTCGAAGACCGGCGCGAACTGACGGCACGGGCCGCACCAGGCGGCCCAGAAGTCGACCAGGACGATGCCCTCGCCGCTCACGGTCTGCTCGAAGTCGGCCAGGGTCAGCTCACGCGTGCTCATTCCTCAAGCCTGCCACGGCGGCGATGACGCGTGGCCTACCAGCCGCGCTCGCGCCACTCCGCGAGGTGGGGACGCTCGTCGCCGAGCACGCCGTCGTCGCCGTGGCCGGGGTAGAAGCGCGTCTCGTCGGGGAGCCGGCCGAACACCTTGGTCTCCACGTCTCCGATCAGCTGCGCGAAGGCGGCGTCGTCGCCGAACGTGCCACCGACGCCGCCGGGGAAGAGCGAGTCGCCGGTGAACAGGTGCGGGTGGTCGGAGACCTTCGCGTCGTCCACCAGCAGCGCGATCGAGCCGCGTGTGTGGCCGGCGATCGGGACGACCTCGAGCTGGCACGCGCCGACGGCGACGGTGTCGCCCTCGCCGACGCGGCGGCCGACGGTGACGCCGGTCTGCTCCTCGATCGCGTCGGCGTCGGGCGCCCCGGCGACGACGACGGCACCGGGGTGCGCGGACGTCACCGCGGCGAGCGCGCGGTGGTGGTCCCAGTGCTGGTGGGTGGTCACGACGGCCGTGAGCGGGCCGTCGCCGATGAGCTCGAGCAGCCGGGACGGCTCGGCGGCGGCGTCGATGAGGACGAGGTCGCCGGTCTCGGCGCAGCGCAGCAGGTAGCAGTTGTTCGACATCTTCTCGTCGACCGCGACCTTCGTGACGCTCAGGCAGCCGAGGGTCTGCACGTCGGGTGTGCCGCCGGGGGAGACCCGTCCCGTGTACGTGCTCGCGTCGCCGTCGTTCACCATGCCTCCACCTCCGGGAGCTCGTCCGTGCTGGATGTGACGCCCTCGCCCGAGCCGCGGCCGGTGAGCCACCAGCCGATCGCGGCCGACGTACCGGTGACGACGGGGCCACCGTCGCCCTCACCGTAGGACCACGTGCCGTCGAGGTCGGTCGGACGGGCCTCGAAGGGCGGGGACGGGAAGCTCCGCAGCGAGTCGAGCAGCACCCGGCGGAACCCGTCCGGCCAGTCGGCCGCGGTGTAGCCGGCGTCGAGGTCGGCGTGGTGGATCTCGACCTCGCGGAGCCGCATCAGCGGGATCGCGGCGACCGGGTTCTCGCGACCGCCCGGCGTGCGCTCGAAGCGGCCCGCCCAGTCGCCCTCGTGCATCGCCGCGAGCGCGTCGGCGAACCTGCTCGTCGCGGCGAGGAAGCGGTCGCGCACCTCGGTCGGGCCGGCCGCGGCGAGCGCCTCGATGTCGGCGTCGCGGGACTCGTTCGAGGCGTACATCGTCGACGCCTCGCCGAGGTGGGCGCCGTGCAGGACCCCGGCGAGCGCCTCGGCGTTGAGGGTCACGTGCGCGACGACGTGCGCGCGTGTCCAGCCGGGCAGTTGCGACGCCTCCGCATACTGGGAGTCCGAGAGGGCGTCGACCGTGCGCACGAGCGACCGGTCGGCCACTGGGATCAAGCTGGTGATGAGCTCGGGCGGAGCGCCCGTGTCGTGGGTCACGAGGTCATCGTGCCACCACGCACCATCCCTCCGGTGTCCACCCGCGCGGGTGATCGATGGACCCACTGTCGGTGCTGCGTGAGAGGGTTGGACGGTGCGTCGCCTTGACCTCGGCGCACGACCGAGACGAACATGTGTTCGACTCCGACAAGCAGCCAGACAGAGGACCACAGTGGCCGACCAGCTCATCATCCGGGGCGCCCGCGAGCACAACCTCAAGGACGTGTCGCTCGACCTCCCACGCGACTCGCTCATCGTGTTCACGGGCCTGTCCGGGTCGGGCAAGTCGAGCCTCGCGTTCGACACGATCTTCGCCGAGGGCCAGCGCCGCTACGTCGAGTCGCTGTCGGCCTACGCGCGCCAGTTCCTCGGCCAGATGGACAAGCCCGACGTCGACTTCATCGAGGGCCTGAGCCCGGCGGTCAGCATCGACCAGAAGTCCACGTCGAAGAACCCGCGCTCGACCGTGGGCACCATCACCGAGGTCTACGACTACCTCCGCCTGCTCTACGCCCGCGCCGGCCGCGCGCACTGCCCCACGTGCGGCGCGCCCATCGAGCGGCAGACCCCGCAGCAGATCGTCGACCGCATCCTCGGGCTCGAGGAGGGGCGTCGCTTCCAGGTGCTCGCGCCGGTCATCCGCGGCCGCAAGGGCGAGTACGTCGAGCTCTTCCGCCAGCTGCAGCAGCAGGGCTTCAGCCGGGCGCGCGTCGACGGCCAGACCCACACCCTCGACGAGCCGCCGACCCTCGACAAGAAGCTCAAGCACACCATCGAGGTCGTGGTCGACCGCCTCGCGGTCAAGGAGTCGTCGAAGCGCCGCCTCACCGACTCGGTCGAGACCGCCCTTGGCCTGGCCGGCGGCCTGGTCGTCGTCGACTTCGTCGACCTCGACGCGAAGGACCCGGGCCGCGAGATGCGGTTCTCGGAGAAGATGGCGTGCCCCAACGACCACGCCATCGACACCGACGACCTCGAGCCCCGGTCGTTCTCCTTCAACTCCCCGTTCGGCGCCTGCACCGTCTGCTCCGGCCTCGGCACCAAGATGGAGGTCGACCCCGAGCTCGTGGTCCCCGACCAGGGCGCGACGCTCGGCGAGGGCGCGATCGCTCCCTGGAGCGGTGCCCACGTCGCCGACTACTTCCTCCGCCTGATCAACGCGCTCGGGGAGGAGCTCGGCTTCGACCTCAACACCCCGTGGAACGAGCTCACCCCGCACGCACGCACGTCGCTGCTCGAGGGCCACAAGACCAAGGTCCACGTCGTCACGAAGAACCGCTACGGCCGCCAGCGTGCCTACTACGCCGCCTTCGAGGGTGTCCGCCCCTACGTCGAGCGCCGCCACCGCGAGGCCGAGTCCGACACGAGCCGCGAGCGGTTCGAGGGCTTCATGCGCGAGGTCCCGTGCCCGGCGTGCAAGGGCACCCGCCTCAAGCCCGTCTCGGTGTCGGTGACCCTCGGCGCCAGGGACCAGGGCGGCAAGAACATCGCCGAGGTCTGCGCGATGTCGATCGACGAGACGGCCGAATACCTGCGCACCGTCGAGCTCTCCGCGCGCGAGCGCCAGATCGGCGAGCGGGTCCTCAGGGAGATCCAGGAGCGCCTGCGGTTCCTGCTCGACGTCGGGCTCGACTACCTCTCCCTCGACCGGCCCAGCGGCTCGCTGTCCGGCGGCGAGGCCCAGCGGATCCGGCTCGCCACGCAGATCGGCGCCGGCCTCGTCGGCGTCCTCTACGTCCTCGACGAGCCGTCGATCGGCCTCCACCAGCGTGACAACCAGCGCCTCATCGAGACCCTCGTCCGGCTCAAGGACCTCGGCAACACGCTCATCGTCGTCGAGCACGACGAGGACACCGTCCGCGTCGCCGACTGGGTCGTCGACATCGGCCCGGGTGCCGGTGAGCACGGAGGCCAGGTCGTCCACTCCGGCTCGGTCGAGGACCTGCTCGCGCACCCCGACTCGATGACCGGCCAGTACCTCTCCGGCCGTCGCGAGATCCCCGTGCCCGCCGTGCGCCGCCCCCGCACCGTCGGTCGCGAGCTGACCGTCCACGGCGCCCGGGAGAACAACCTCCAGAACGTCGACGTCAGCTTCCCGCTGGGCGTCTTCACCGCGGTCACCGGCGTCTCCGGCTCCGGCAAGTCGACGCTGGTCAACGACATCCTCTACACCTCGCTGGCCAAGCAGATCTACAACGCCCGCGCCGTGCCCGGGCGGCACACGAGGATCAGCGGTCTCGAGCACGTCGACAAGGTCATCCACGTCGACCAGTCGCCCATCGGCCGGACGCCGCGCTCCAACCCCGCGACCTACACCGGCGTCTTCGACCACGTCCGTCGGCTCTTCGCCTCCACCCCGGAGGCCAAGATGCGCGGCTACCTCCAGGGCCGCTTCTCGTTCAACGTCAAGGGCGGGCGCTGCGAGGCGTGCTCCGGCGACGGCACGATCAAGATCGAGATGAACTTCCTCCCGGACGTCTACGTCCCCTGCGAGGTCTGCCACGGCGCCCGCTACAACCGCGAGACGCTCGAGGTCCACTACAAGGGCAAGACCATCGCCGAGGTCCTCGACATGCCGATCGAGGAGGCCGCCGACTTCTTCGCCGCCGTGCCGGCGATCTCGCGCCACATGGTGACGCTGGGCGAGGTCGGCCTCGGCTACGTCCGGCTCGGCCAGCCGGCGACGACCCTCTCCGGGGGCGAGGCGCAGCGCGTCAAGCTCGCCAGCGAGCTGCAGAAGAGGTCGACGGGCCGCACGGTCTACGTCCTCGACGAGCCGACGACCGGTCTCCACTTCGAGGACATCCGCAAGCTCCTCCACGTCCTCTCCGGCCTGGTCGACAAGGGCAACAGCGTGCTCGTCATCGAGCACAACCTCGACGTCATCAAGACCGCCGACTGGCTGATCGACATGGGCCCCGAGGGTGGTTCGCGCGGCGGCCTGGTCGTCGCCGAGGGCACCCCCGAGCACGTCGCGTCGGTGGCGGAGAGCCACACCGGGGCGTTCCTCAAGCCGATCCTCGAGGGTCGCGAGGCCAAGCAGCCGCGCGGCAGGGTCAAGCCCGTCGAGGTCTCGCGCCCCGTCACGAAGGCTGCCGCGAAGAAGGCGGCGGCAGCGGAGCGCGCGGCGAAGAAGGCCTCGGCAGTGGCGGCGCCCGCGAAGAAGGCCACGGCGAAGAAGGCCACGGCGAAGAAGGCCACGGCGAAGAAGGCCACGGCGAAGAAGGCCGCCGCGAAGAAGGCCGCCGCGAGGAAGAAGTAGTCGTCACACGGCGGAAACCTCCGTCACAGACTCCTCACAGGCTCGCTGGCTACTGTCGCCGCATGACGACGATCAACAGACGACGCGCCCTGTCCGGCACCGCCGCAGTCGCGGTCGGCGTACCCGTCCTGGCCGCGTGCGGCTCCGACGAGACCGACTCCGCCACCGACCCGTCGACGGCCAGCCCCAGCGACGCCACGAGCGAGCCGAGCGCCAGCGAGTCGTCGGGCTCGGGCGGCGGCGACGCGCTCGCCTCCGCTGCCGACGTGCCGGTCGGGGGCTGCTTCGTGGTGTCGGCCGCCAAGGTCGTCGTGACGCAGCCGACCGAGGGCGACTTCAAGGCGTTCTCGGCCGTGTGCACCCACCAGGGCTGCCTCGTCGAGTCGAGCACGGACGGCCAGATCCCGTGCCCGTGCCACATGAGCATGTTCTCGCTGGAGGACGGATCGCCGACCTCGGGCCCGGCCACCACGGCTCTCGAGTCGGTCGCGATCACCGTCGACGGGGACTCGATCACCCGCGCCTGACCACCGGCGCCTGACCGCCCCGACGGACCCGTCCGCGGTCCCCGGTTCCGGGGACCGCGGAATCGCCACCTCGGGTCCTCGAGATGGGCGAGAATCCTCCACGGACGCCCCGGCCGGGGGCATGCGCAGGGGGAGCACCACATGTCGGTCCGGGCCGTTCGGGCACGCGTCGCGGTCGTCGCGGTCGCCGCACTCTCGGCGGGGCTGCTCGCCCCGTCCGCCGGGGGCGCCGCAACCGGCCGCACACCCGGCCACACCACCGGCACGACGGTCGAGGTCACGGGCACGGTCCAGGTGCTGCAGGGCGAGGGTGACCGCGACCGCTACTCGCTCCTGCTGCCCTCCGGGCTGAGCGTCGAGCTCGCCGACGGCTTCGAGGCCGAGCCGCTCTCGTCGTTCACCGGCACGCTCGAGCTCCCCGGCGGCACCGCCGCGACCCTCGTCGGTCGCGCCCGCGCCGACGCGCTGCGCGCCGCAGCGACCGCGCGCACCCCGCTCGAGGTCGTCGACGCGAGCACGGTCGCCGAGGGGCCGGCACCGGGCCCGACCACGCACGCGACCTACGTCGCCAGGGTGACCAACTTCAGCGGCTCCTTCGGGATGACCGACGCGCAGATCCTCTCGACGGTCGCGGCCTCCCAGCAGTACTGGGTGCGCGAGTCCGGCGGCCAGATCCCGGCCTGGAACACCGTCGGCGGCGTGGTGCCGGTGGCCTCCGACGTGGCCTCGGCGACCTGCGGCCTGGGCAACGGCGGCGCCGAGTTCGCCCCCGTCGTCGCCAACATCGGCGCCAAGGCGTTCCCCGGTGTCGACTTCTCCGGCACGTCCCCGAACCACCTCCTCGTGATGATCCCCGACGGGTGCGGCGGGTCCACCACGGGTCGCGCCCGGCTCGGCACGTCCTTCGCGAGCGGTGGCCCGGGGATCGTGGCGACGCAGTCGCCCGCCGAGACGCTGTCGACCCTCAACCACGAGTGGGGCCACAACCTCTCGCTCGAGCACGCCAACAACGCCACGGCCGAGTACGGCGACGTCTACGAGGTGATGGGCGCCGACGACGGCACCTGGAGGACACCGGTCCTCGGCACCGTCTACCGCTGGGAGCAGGGCATCGTCGCGGCCGGCGAGGTGGTCGACGCCTCGAGCGGGATCGGGCCGCAGACCCTCCAGCCGCGGACCGCCACCAGCGGCCTCCGCAGCATCTCCTTCATCAACCCCGACGACGGCGCCCGCTACTTCGTGGACCACCGCAACGCCACCGGCAACGACGCCGGGACCTGCTACGCGGCGTCCTGCAACTACACGACGGCCTACGGCCAGACCTACACCCCCGGCCTGGTGGTGGAGCGGGAGAACGCGACCAGTGGCGCCTTCCTGCTGACCGGTGGCGACGGATCGCTCCAGGCCGGTGAGCAGTGGACGAGCGGACGGGTCACCGTGACCGCCACCGCGGCCAACGCCGCCCAGGTCGCCATCGCCCCCGCGTCCGGGAGCTTCGCCGGCGGATCGGTGACGATGAGTGCGCCCACCGCGCAGCGCGACGTCTACGCCACCGCGACCGGCTTCAGCCCGACGCCGGTGCGCTACCGCTACCAGTGGACCTTCAACGGCCAGCCGATCCCGGGCGCCGACGACACCAGGTTCCGGCCGACCACCGCGATGGCCGGCGGCGTGCTCGGCGTCACCGCGACGGCGTACGCCGCTGGGCGCACGCCGTCGACCGTCACCGCCTCGCAGCCGGTGGCCGCCGCGACCTGGTCGGCCGTGGGCACCCAGCGCTACCCGGTGATCTCGGGCGACACCCGCGTCGGCCAGACGCTGACCGCGACCGGCATCGGCTGGGTCGACTACTACGGCCAGCGGCCCGCCGACCTCGCGCCGGTCTACCAGTGGTCGCGCAACGGGACGGTCATCCCGGGTGCCACGGCCAGCACCTACCGGCTGACCTCCCGTGACCACGGTGCGACCATCCAGGTCTCGGAGTTCCCGCGCGCCGCCGGCTTCGTCACCACGACCTACGCGCGCTCTCCCTCGACCGCGAAGATCGGCACCGGCCGGCTCGTCACGACCAAGCCGAGGGTCTCCGGCACGGCGAAGGTCGGCAGGACCGTCACGGCCAAGGTGAAGGGCTGGACCGCCGGCACGAAGCTGACGTACCAGTGGTTCGTGGGGAAGAAGGCGGTCAAGGGAGCGACGAAGAAGAAGCTCCGGCTCACGCGGTCGATGCGTGGCAGGAAGGTCGTGGTGAAGGTGACCGGCAAGCGGTCCGGCTACGCCAGGGTCGCGGTGAGGTCGAAGCCGGTCACGGTGAGGTGAGCGCTGTCGGGGGCCGCCCGTAGGGTTGGCGGGTGGCATCACCGAGCTCCTATCGACCCGCTCCCGGGTCGATCCCGACCCAGCCCGGGGTCTACCGGTTCCGCGACGCCAAGGGCCGCGTGATCTACGTCGGCAAGGCCAAGAGCCTGCGCTCGCGGCTGTCGTCCTACTTCCAGGACATCGGCAACCTCCACCCCCGCACCGCCTCCATGGTCACCACCGGCGCGAGCGTCGAGTGGACGGTCGTCGACACCGAGGTCGAGGCGCTCCAGCTGGAGTACAGCTGGATCAAGGAGTTCGACCCGCGCTTCAACGTGAAGTACCGCGACGACAAGTCCTACCCCTGGCTCGCGGTCACCGTGGGTGACGAGTTCCCGCGCGTGATGGTCGGTCGTGGCGCCAAGCGCAAGGGCACCCGCTACTTCGGCCCCTACAGCCACGCCTGGGCGATCCGCGAGACCGTCGACCTGCTGCTGCGCGTCTTCCCGATGCGCTCGTGCAGCAACGGCGTCTTCAAGCGCTCGGCGCAGATCGGCCGGCCCTGCCTGCTGGGCTACATCGACAAGTGCTCGGCGCCGTGCGTCGGCAGCGTCACGCCCGAGCAGCACCGCGAGATCGTCGACGACTTCTGCGACTTCATGGCCGGCAACACCGCCGCGTTCACCCGGCGCATCGAGAGGGAGATGTACGCCGCCTCGGAGGCGCTCGACTTCGAGAAGGCCGCCCGGCTGCGTGACGACCTCGGCGCGCTCACCAAGGCGCTCGAGAAGCAGGCCGTGGTCCTGGGCGACGGCACCGACGCCGACGTGATCGCGCTCGCGGAGGACCCCCTCGAGGTCGCGGTGCAGATCTTCTACGTCCGGGGCGGCCGCATCCGCGGCCAGCGCGGCTGGGTGGCCGACCGCTCCGACGAGGGCGGCACCGCCGACCTGGTCCAGGACTTCGTCCTCCAGCTCTACGGCGGCGAGGGAGGCGACTCCATCCCGCGCGAGGTGCTCGTGCCGGCTCTGCCGCCGGACGCCGACGTCCTCGAGGACCTGCTCTCCGAGCGACGCGGCAGCAAGGTCGCCATCCGGGTCCCGCAGCGCGGCGACAAGCGCGACCTCCAGCAGACCGTCGCGACCAACGCCGGCCAGGCCCTCGCGCTCCACAAGACCAAGCGCGCCAGCGACCTCACCACCCGCAACCGCGCGCTTGAGGAGATCCAGCAGGCGCTCTCGCTCGACGAGGTGCCGCTGCGCATCGAGTGCTACGACGTGTCCAACCTCCAGGGCACCGAGGTCGTCGCGTCGATGGTCGTCTTCGAGGACGGCCTGTCCCGCAAGTCGGAGTACCGGCGCTTCGTGATCAAGGGCGTCGACGGGCAGAACGACGTCGCGTCGATGCACGAGGTCATCACCCGTCGCTTCAAGCGGCTGCTCGACGAGCAGGCCCGCAGCGAGACCGTCGCCACCGACTCCGGTCCGATGCTCGTCGATCCGGAGACCGGCCGCCCCCGCAAGTTCGCGTACGCCCCAGCGCTGGTCGTCGTCGACGGCGGACCGCCCCAGGTGGCGGCCGCCCAGCAGGCGATGGCCGAGCTGGGAGTCGCCGACATCCCGGTCTGCGGGCTGGCCAAGCGGCTCGAGGAGGTGTGGCTGCCGGGGGAGGAGGACCCGGTGATCATGGCCCGCACGAGCGAGGGCCTCTACCTCCTCCAGCGCATCCGCGACGAGGCCCACCGCTTCGCGATCAACCACCACCGCAGCCGGCGCTCGAAGTCGATGGTCGAGAGCATGCTCGACGACGTGCCCGGCCTCGGCGAGGTGCGGCGCAAGACGCTGCTCAAGCACTTCGGCTCGCTCAAGAAGCTGCGGGAGGCGGAGCCCGAGGCGATCGCGCTCGTCCCCGGCATCGGCCCGCGCACGGCCACGGCGATCAAGGACGCGGTCGCGAAGGCAGACGCGACCCGCAAGACTGCTGCCACCGAGCCCACCGTCAACACTGCGACCGGCGAGATCCTGGAGGACTGATCGTGAACGAGCCGACCCCCGGCGAGCTGGTGATCGTCACCGGCATGACCGGTGCCGGACGCAGCACCGCGGCCAAGGAGCTCGAGGACCTCGGCTACTTCGTCGTCGACAACCTCCCGCCGACCCTGGTGCGTGACGTGGTGCGCCTCGTCGACGACAGCCGCGGCGTGGACCAGCCGATCGCGGTCGTCGTCGACGTCCGGTCGGGGTCGTTCTTCGACTCCCTCCAGGCCAACCGGCACCAGCAGGTCACCGGCCGGCCGACGACGCTGCTCTTCCTCGACGCGACCAACGACGTCCTGGTCCGCCGCCAGGAGGCCGCCCGGCGTCCGCACCCGCTGCAGGGGGGTGGGCGGCTGCTCCACGGCCTGCAGCGCGAGCGCGACGTGATGGCCGACATCCGTGGCGACGCCGACATCCAGCTCGACACGTCCAACTTCAACGTCCACCAGCTCCAGGACCGGATCACCGAGCTCTTCGGCACGGAGGCCACCACCCGGCTCAAGCTGACGGTCATCAGCTTCGGCTTCAAGTACGGCATCCCCGTCGACGCCGACTGGGTGGCGGACATGCGGTTCCTGCCCAACCCGCACTGGATCCCCGAGCTGCGTCCGCAGAACGGGCGCGACCCGGAGGTCTCGGCCTACGTCCTGTCGCAGCCCGGGGCGGCCGAGTTCCTCGACCAGTACCTCCCTGTCCTCGGCACCGTGGCCGCGGGCTACCTCCGCGAGGGCAAGCGCTTCATGCAGGTCGCCGTCGGCTGCACCGGTGGCAAGCACCGCAGCGTCGCCATGACCGAGGAGATCGCCGCCCGCATCCGCAAGGCCGGTTACGACGTCAGCACCGCGCACCGCGACCTCGGCAGGGAGTGAGGTGGCTCGCCAGACCGCGCAGGCCGCGGTGGCCCTCGGCGGCGGCCACGGGCTCTTCGCCACCCTGTCGGCCCTGCGTCGGCTCCACGACGACCTCACGATCGACGACCTGACCGCCGTCGTCACGGTGGCCGACAACGGCGGGTCGTCGGGCCGGCTGCGGGGCGAGTTCGGCGTCCTGCCTCCGGGTGACCTGCGGATGGCGCTCGCCGCGCTGTGCGGCGACGACGAGTGGGGCACCACCTGGGCCGACGTGCTCCAGCACCGGTTCGCCGGGGACGGCGAGATGAACGGCCACGTCGTCGGCAACCTGCTGATCGTCGGGCTCTGGGAGCTGATGGGCGACCACGTGCGCGCCCTCGACTGGGTCGGCCGGCTGCTCGGCGCCCACGGCCGCGTGCTCCCGATGGCCACGACCCCGATGGACATCACCGCCCGCGTCCGCGGCGCCGATGCTGGACGACCCGACGAGGTCAGCGTCGTACGCGGCCAGGTCGAGGTCGCGACGACCGCCGGCCAGATCGAGTCGGTCGCGCTCGTGCCCGAGGACCCGGCGACGTGCCAGGAGGCCATCGACGCGGTTCTGGCGGCCGAGTGGGTCGTGCTCGGCCCCGGTTCGTGGTTCAGCTCGGTCATCCCGCACCTGATGGTGCCGGGCCTGCGGCGGGCGCTGGCCCAGACCGAGGGACGTCTGGTCGTCGTGCTCAACCTCGAGGCGCAGGCGGGGGAGACGACCGGCTTCGGGCCGGAGGACCACCTCGCCGTGCTGTTCGAGCACGCCCCCGACCTGACCGTCCACGCGGTCCTGGTCGACTCCTCGACCATCGACCTGGCCGGCGACGAGGAGCGCCGTCGGCTCGAGCGGGCCGTGACCGCGCGAGGTGCCCGGCTGGTCGTCGACGACATCGCCGTCGCGGGGGAGCCGAGGCACGACCCCGACCGCTTGGCGGCCGCCTTCCGTCGGATCGTCGACGAGGGCTGAGTCGCAGGTCACCTGCGGGCACTGCGCCCGTCCGCTCCGGGCCGAGGGTCGTTGACCTGCATGGCAGGATTCCGCTCATGGCTATGACGGCGCAGGTGAAGGCAGAGCTCGCCTCCACCCAGATCACCAAGACCTGCTGCCGCAAGGCCGAGGTCGCCTCGATGCTCCGCTTCGCGGGCGGGCTCCACATCGTGAGCGGTCGCATCGTCGTCGAGGCCGAGCTCGACACCGGCGCAGCCGCCCGGAGGCTGCGCAAGGACATCGCCGAGGTCTACGGCCACCCCTCCGACGTCGTGATGGTGCAGGGCAACGGCATCCGCAAGGGCAGCCGCTACATCGTCCGCGTCACCAAGGACGGCGAGTCGCTCGCGCGCCAGACGGGCCTGCTCGACCAGCGTGGCCGACCCGTCCGCGGGCTCCCGCCGGCGGTCGTGAGCGGAGGCGGCTGCGACGCCGTCGCCGCGTGGCGCGGTGCCTTCCTCGCCCACGGCTCGCTCACCGAGCCCGGACGCTCGTCGTCGCTCGAGATCACCTGCCCGGGTCCCGAGGCCGCGCTGGCGATCGTCGGCGTCGCCCGGCGCCTCGGCATCTCGGCGAAGGCCCGCGAGGTCCGCGGGGTCGACCGCGTCGTGATCCGCGACGGGGACGCCATCGGCGCGCTGCTCACCCGCCTCGGCGCCCACGAGTCGCTGATGGCGTGGGAGGAGCGCCGGATGCGCCGCGAGGTGCGGGCCACGGCCAACCGGCTCGCCAACTTCGACGACGCCAACCTCCGCCGCTCGGCGCGTGCCGCGGTCGCCGCAGGCGCCCGCGTGGAGCGAGCCCTCGAGATCCTCGGCGAGGAGATCCCGGACCACCTCCAGCAGGCCGGCAACCTGCGCCTCGAGCACAAGCAGGCCTCGCTGGAGGAGCTCGGCCAGCTGCACGACCCGGTCCTCACCAAGGACGCCATCGCCGGTCGGATCCGCCGACTCCTCGCGATGGCCGACAAGCGCGCCGAGGAGCTCGGCATCCCCGACACCGAGGCGTCGCTGACCCCCGAGATGCTGGCCGACGAGGGCTGAGCGCCCGTTCCGTCGCGGTCCGTGGACACCGGACCACGGCAGTTCACGTATCTGATTGGATCGATCCAAGTTACCTGTCCGTACTTCGAACGGCCACCCGTCCAGCCTCGATTCGCACCCGCTAGGGTCGGTGATGCTGGTCACCGAAGGCCAGAGCAGTCGACGGGGTCACCGAAGGCCCCACCCAAGGAGAAAACAGTCATGACCGTCCGCGTAGGCATCAACGGGTTCGGCCGCATCGGCCGCAACTTCTTCCGCGCCGTCCGCGCCTCCGGCGCCGACATCGAGATCGTCGGGGTCAACGACCTCACCGACAACGCCTCGCTCGCGCACCTGCTCAAGTACGACTCGATCCTCGGCCGCCTCGACGCCGACGTGTCGAGCGACGACACCTCGATCTTCGTCGGCGACCAGAAGATCGCCGTGTCCGACGAGCGCGACCCCGCCAACCTCAGCTGGGGCGACCTGGGCGTCGACGTCGTCGTCGAGTCCACCGGCTTCTTCACCGACGCGACCAAGGCCAAGGCCCACGTCGACGCCGGCGCGAAGAAGGTCATCATCTCGGCGCCCGCCTCCAACGAGGACATCACGATCGTGATGGGCGTCAACGACGGCCTCTACGACCCCGCCGCGCACACGGTCATCTCCAACGCCTCGTGCACGACCAACTGCCTCGCGCCGATGGCGAAGGCGCTCCACGACGGCCTCGGCATCAACAAGGGCCTGATGACGACGATCCACGCCTACACCGCGGACCAGAACCTCCAGGACAACATCCACAAGGACCCGCGCCGCGCCCGCGCCGCCGCGCTCAACATGGTCCCGACCTCGACCGGTGCGGCCAAGGCCATCGGCCTCGTCCTCCCGGAGCTCAAGGGCAAGCTCGACGGCTACGCCATGCGCGTCCCGGTCCCGACCGGCTCGGCCACCGACCTCACCTTCGAGGCCGCCCGCGAGACGACCGTCGACGAGGTCAACGAGATCGTCAAGGCGGCGGCCGACGGTCGCTACCTGAAGTACTCGACCGACCCGATCGTCTCCACCGACATCGTCACCGACCCGGCGTCCTGCATCTTCGACGCGCCGCTGACCAAGGTCATCGGCAACCAGGTCAAGGTGCTCGGCTGGTATGACAACGAGTGGGGCTACTCCAACCGCCTCGCCGACCTGATCACCCACGTCGGCGCCTCGCTCTGATCCATGTCCGACATCTCCTCGCTGGGTGACCTGACCGGCAAGCGCGTCCTGGTCCGCTCGGACCTCAACGTGCCCCTTGACGGCACCACCATCACCGACGACGGGCGGATCCGCGCGAGCGTGCCGACCATCCAGCAGCTGTCCGACGCGGGGGCCAAGGTGGTCGTCACCGCCCACCTCGGCCGCCCGGACGGCTCGCCCGACCCGAAGTACTCCCTCCGGCCCGTCGCCGCACGGCTGGCGGAGCTCCTCGGCAAGCCGGTCGCGTTCGCGACCGACACCGTCGGTGCCGACGCGACGGAGACCGTGGCCGCGCTCCAGGACGGCGAGATCGCCGTCCTGGAGAACGTCCGCTTCAACGACGGCGAGACCAGCAAGGACGACGCGGTGCGCGCGGCGTTCGCCGACCAGCTCGCCCAGCTGGCCGACGCCTTCGTCTCCGACGGCTTCGGCGTCGTCCACCGCAAGCAGGCGAGCGTGTACGACGTCGCGCTCCGGCTCCCGTCCGCCATGGGCGGGCTGGTCGCGGCAGAGGTCGACGTGCTGCGCCGGCTCACCGAGCACCCCGAGCGCCCCTACGTGGTGGTGCTCGGCGGCTCGAAGGTGTCCGACAAGCTCGGCGTCATCGACAACCTGATCGACAAGGCCGACAAGCTGCTCATCGGTGGTGGCATGGTCTTCACCTTCCTCAAGGCCCAGGGCCACGAGGTCGGCAAGAGCCTGCTCGAGGCCGACCAGCTCGACACCTGCACCCGCTACCTCACCGAGGCGGCGGACCGGGGCGTGGAGATCCTGCTCCCGACCGACGTCGTGGTCGACACGGCGTTCCCGTCGGGCGACCGCGAGCCCCAGCCCAGCGTCGTACCCGCCTCGGAGATCCCGGCCGACGCCCTCGGCCTCGACATCGGGCCCGAGTCGGCAGCCGCCTTCGCGGCGGCCCTGGCCGACGCCCGCACGGTCTTCTGGAACGGCCCGATGGGCGTGTTCGAGGTGGCCGCCTTCGCAGACGGCACCCGCGCCGTCGCGCAGGCACTCACCGAGGTCTCCGGGCTCTCGGTGGTCGGCGGCGGCGACTCCGCCGCGGCCGTGCGCCAGCTCGGCTTCGACGAGGCCGCGTTCGGCCACATCTCCACCGGCGGAGGCGCGTCGTTGGAGTTCCTGGAGGGCAAGGAGCTCCCGGGCATCGCTGTACTCGAGAGGGACTGAACCCGTGGCCAAGCACGACCGCACGCCCCTGATGGCGGGCAACTGGAAGATGAACCTCAACCACCAGGAAGCGGTGGTGCTGGTGCAGAAGCTGGCGTGGACGCTGTCCGACAAGCGCCACGACTACGCCAAGGCCGAGGTCGTCGTCGTCCCGCCGTTCACCGACATCCGCTCGGTGCAGACGCTGGTCGACGGTGACCGTCTCTCGATCCGCTACGGCGCCCAGGACGTCTCCGTCCACGACAACGGCGCCTACACCGGTGAGATCTCCGCCGCGATGCTGTCCAAGCTGGGCTGCTCCTACGTCGTCGTGGGCCACTCGGAGCGCCGGATGTACCACGGCGAGAGCGACGAGCTGGTCAACGCCAAGGCGCACAAGTCGCTCGCGGCCGGCATGGTCCCGATCGTGTGCGTCGGGGAGGGCCTCGACGTACGCCAGGCGGGCGAGCACGTGCCCTTCACGCTGTCGCAGGTCGACGGCTCGCTCGCGGGCTTCACCGCCGAGCAGGTCGCCGGCCTCGTCGTGGCCTACGAGCCCGTGTGGGCCATCGGCACCGGTGAGGTCGCCACCCCCGACGACGCGCAGGAGGTCTGCGCGGCCATCCGCGTGCGCGTTCGCGAGGTGCACGGGGACGCGGCGGCCGACGGCCTCCGGATCCTCTACGGCGGCTCGGTCAAGGCGGGCAACGTCGGCGGGATCATGGACAAGGCCGACGTCGACGGCTGCCTCGTCGGTGGCGCGAGCCTGCAGGTCGACGAGTTCGGCGGCATCTGCCGGTTCTACGACATGCCCGTCCTCTGAGGCCGAGCACCGGCTTCGACGACGAGTGACGTAGGCTTCCGACCGTGATTCTGCTCTTCACCATCCTGCTCGTCCTTGCGAGCGCGATCATGATCCTGCTGGTCCTCCTCCACAAGGGGCGAGGCGGCGGCCTGTCCGACATGTTCGGCGGCGGCGTCTCCAGCAGCCTGGGGGGATCGTCGGTGGCTGAGCGCAACCTCGACCGGTTCACGGTCGGCGTCGGCGTCATCTGGTTTGCCTGCATCATCGCCCTGGGCCTCCTCATGGCCTACCAGGGCAACTGATTCCCCTCTGAGACTCTTGAGAAGGAGCCCCCGGTGGCTGGTGGTGGTGGAAACGCGATCCGCGGAAGTCGGGTCGGGGCTGGCCCGATGGGCGAGGCGGAGCGCGGAGAGGCCGCGCCGCGGCAGACGGTGACCTACTTCTGCAGCCACGACCACCGCTCGGTGGTCACCTTCGCGATCGAGGCCTCCGCCCCCGACTCGTGGGACTGCCCCAAGTGCGGCCTCCCGGCCAGCCTGGACTCGGAGAACCCGCCGCCGGCGCCGAAGATCGAGCCCTACAAGACGCACCTCGCCTACGTCAAGGAGCGTCGCAGCGAGACCGAGGCGGCCGACATCCTCGACGAGGCCGTCGCCCTGCTCCGCAGCCGTCGCAAGTCCGGCGACATCATCTTCTGACCGGGCGCTTTGTCCCCGTCCTGCCTGGCGACCGGGCGCTTTGTCCCCGTCCTGCGTGGCGACCGGGCACTTCGGCGCCTGCCTGTGGATGACGCGGGCGAGGATGGCCTCCCGTGGTCCAGCGTGTCTGCATGCATGTCATGCCACCGTGGGCGCGCGATGCCGTCCTGCTCGGGTCCGACTCTCCGCTGCCGCTGGACCGCCCGTTCACGGCCAGGGAGGCAGACGCTATGGGAGTGCGCGCGAGCCTTCGCGCGAGGCTCGTCGAGCGCGGCCTCATCTGGCCGCTCCTCCGTGGTGTGTTCGTCGCGAGCCAGGTCCAGGACTCGCTGGGACTGCGGGTGGGCGCGCTCCAGCTCGTGGTCCCGGATCACGCGGTCGTCGTGGATCGGACGGCGGCCTGGGTCCACGGAGTCGACGCCCTCCCTCGTTCGGCGATCCATCTGATGCCCCGGCTCGACGTTGTCAGCAGCGCCGGCAGCCGGATGCGTCGGCCGGGCATCGAGAGCGGAATCAGGGACTTCGTCCCATCGGACATCACCGTCGTGGGTGGCCTTCGACTGACCACCAAGCTCCGCACGGCGTGCGACCTCGGCCGCCGGCTGTGGCGGTACGACGCCCTGGCTGCCGTCGACGGCTTCCTGCGGGCCGGGCTCGACCACTCCGAGCTGCTCGCCGAGGTCGACCGGTTCAAGGGACATCGGGGTGTCGTGCAGCTGCGTGCCCTCGCTCCGCTGGGAGACCTCGGTGCGGAGTCGCCTCCCGAGAGCGCCCTGCGACTGCACTGGCACGATGCTGACATCGGCGAGCCGAAGACCCAGATCTGGGAGTACGACGACGATGGTCGACCCACGTACCGGATCGACGTCGGTGACCCCGAGGCCAGGTACGGCGCCGAGTACTTCGGTGAGCAGTTCCACGGGACGGACGACGAGGAGCACGACGAGGATCGCATCGCCTGGCTCGAGGAGCACCGCGACTGGAGCATCGAGGTCTTCACGAAGGTCGACGTCTACGTCCCGAGCTCGCTGCCGCTGACATCTTGCGGCGAGGCCACACCCTCGCCGCGGCGGCCCACCACCTGCGCCACACGACGTACATCGACCTCTCTCGATGACGGGGAGGAACCGCCCGGTGGGTGGTCGTGACGGGGAGGAACCGCCCGGTCGGCGGGGCTGACGGGGAGGAACCGCCCGGTCGGCGGGGCTGACGGGGAGGAACCGCCCGGTCAGAGGGCGGAGGCCGCTTCCTCGTCGAGCCACCAGACGGTCTCCTCGCCGCGCACGCCGCGGGCCGGGGTCTCCTCGACGGTGCCCTCGGGCGCGAGGGCACGGGCGACCGCCTCGGCCTTGCCCTCGCCGCTGGCGATGAACCACACCGCGCGGGACCGCTCCATCGCCTCGAAGGTGAGGGTGACCCGGTCCGGCGGTGGCTTGGGGGAGTCGTGGACGGCGACGGCGATCGCGTCACGAGCGCCGAGCGCCGGGTGCCCCGGGAACATCGACGCGCAGTGGCCGTCGGGGCCGATGCCCAGCATCAGCACCTCGAAGGAGCCGGCGCCGTGCTCACGCATGCTGGCGCTGTACGACGACGCCGCGTCCTCCGCGGTGGCCACCTGGTCGCTGGCCGGTACCTCGTGCACGTGGGCCTCATCGACCGGGACGTGGTCGAGGAGTGCCTCGCGTGCCTGGAGGGCGTTGCGGTCGGGGGAGTCGGCGGGCACGAAGCGCTCGTCGCCCCACCAGAACGCGATCCGGGACCATTCGACGGACGAGTCCGGCGCCCGGCGGGCGAGCTCGCGGTGCAGCGCGTCGGCGATGGTGCCGCCGGTGAGGCCGATGTGGGGCACCTCGCCACGCGCCTGCGCGGCCTCGATCCGCTCGAGCAGCGCCGAGGCGACGTCGCCGACGAGAGTGTCGGAGTCGTCGTGACGGCGGACCACGGGTGCGCCGGTCACTTCTTGCCCCGGAGCTTGACGAGTCGCATGGCGACCTCGGCGTAGACGTCGTCCTCGTCGAGGCGGCGCAGCTCCTCGGCCAGGAGGGCGGGGACCTCGCGACGCTTGAGTGCGACCGGGCGGTCGGGCCGGTTGGGCGAGGTGAAGGTCGCCAGCCGGCCGTCGCCGCGCGCGATGCGGATCGGCCCCTCCTTGGTGTCCATCGTGACCTCGGTGATGCCGGGGCCTTCTGAGTTCCCGCGGGTGACCTCGACCTTGAGCCGGTCGGCCAGCCACGCGACGAGCAGGTCGGCGCTGGGGCTCACCCGCTCGGCGGTGACCTTGGCGCCGGTCACCTTGAGCGGGTGCTGGTCGAGCGCCGCGGCGAGCAGCGCGCGCCACGGCGTGAGCCGGGTCCAGCTGAGGTCGGTGTTGCCGGCGGCGTAGGTCTCGCACTGGGTGAGCATCGCCGTGGACTTGCCACGCGAGACGGCGGCCGAGTCGGTGATGCGCCGCTGCGCGATCGCACCGAGCGGGTCCGCTGCCGGGTTCGCCGGCGCGGAGGTGGGCCACCAGATCGCGACGGGGGAGTCGGGGAGCAGGAGCGGCAGCACCACCGACTCGGCGTGCTTCACCACCTCGCCCTTGAGCCGGATGAGGGCGGTCTCGCCGCCCCAGCCGTCGCCGCTGCCGACCTGGGCGTTGACCTGCGCGGCGCCTCGCGCGTCGCCGAGGATCACGCCGAGCACGCGCGACGGGTGCTCGCGCGAGGCGCGCTTGGCGGCCTCCATCGCCTCGGCGGCGTCGTCCTCGGGCGCCACGATGATCAGCGTCATGACCATGCCCATCGCCGGGCTCCCGGCCCGGACGCGGGAGCGGACGAACTCGGCCGCGATCGACGACGAGTTGGTGTCGGTGAGCTCGATCATCAGGGTCGCCTCCAGGTCCGGCCGTCGCGGGCCATCATCTTGTCCGCGGACTCCGGTCCCCAGGTGCCGGAGTCGTAGGGGTCCGGCTTGCCCTTCTTCGCCCAGTGCTCCATGACCGGGTCGAGGATCTTCCAGGACAGCTCGACCTCCTCGTGCCGCGGGAAGAGCGGCGGGTCGCCGAGCAGGACGTCGAGGATGAGCCGCTCGTAGGCCTCGGCGCTGGCCTCGGTGAAGGAGCCGCCGTAGGCGAAGTCCATGTTGACGTCGCGGATCTCCATCGCCGTGCCGGGCACCTTCGCGCCGAACCGCATGGTCATGCCCTCGTCGGGCTGGACCCGGATCACGAGCGCGTTCTGGGTGAGGTCCTCGGTGGCGGTCGACGTGAACGGCAGGTGGGGCGCCTTCTTGAACACCACGGCGACCTCGGTCACCCGGCGACCCAGGCGCTTGCCGGTGCGCAGGTAGAACGGCACGCCGGCCCAGCGGCGGGTGTCGACGTTGACGGTGATCGCGGCGAAGGTCTCGGTGGTGGAGGTCTTCTTGATCCCCTCCTCGTCGAGGAAGCCGATGACCTTCTCGCCCCCGGCCCAGCCGGGCATGTACTGCCCCCGCGCGGTCGAGAGGTCGAGCCGCGCCGGCAGCTTCGCCGAGGCGAGCACCTTCTGCTTCTCGATCCGCAGGCTCTCGGCGTCGAACGCGATCGGCTCCTCCATGGCGACCAGCGCCATCAGTTGGAGGAGGTGGTTCTGGATGACGTCGCGGGCGGCGCCGATGCCGTCGTAGTAGCCGGCGCGGCCGCCGATGCCGATGTCCTCGGCCATCGTGATCTGCACGTGGTCGACGTAGTTGGAGTTCCAGATCGGCTCGAACATGTTGTTGGCGAAGCGCATCGCCAGGATGTTCTGGACCGTCTCCTTGCCGAGGTAGTGGTCGATCCGGAAGACCGACCCCGACGGGAAGACGCCCGCGAGCGTCGCGTTGAGCTCCTGGGCCGACTTGAGGTCGTGGCCGAAGGGCTTCTCCACGACCACCCGGCGCCACTGGTCCGGACCCGGGTCGGCGAGGCCGTGCTCCTTGAGCTGGCCCACGACGGTGCCGAAGAACGCCGGCGGGATGGCGAGGTAGAACGCCATGTTGCCGCCGGTGCCGCGCAGCTGGTCGAGCTCCTCGACCGTGCGGCGCAGGTTGTCGAAGGCGTCGTCGTCGTCGAAGTTGCCGGGGACGAACCGGAAGCCCTCGGACAGCTGCTTCCAGACCTCCTCGCGGAACGGCGTACGGGCGTGCTCCTTGACCGCGTCGTGCACGATCTGCGCGAAGTCCTGGTCGGCCCAGTCGCGGCGGGCGAAGCCGACGAGGCTGAAGCCCGGCGGCAGAAGCCCGCGGTTGGCGAGGTCGTAGATCGCCGGCATGACCTTCTTGCGCGACAGGTCGCCGGTGACGCCGAAGAGCACCATCCCGCACGGGCCGGCGATGCGGGGCAGCCGTCGGTCCTGCGGGTCGCGCAACGGATTGGTGTAGGTCATCCTCGGTGCTCCTGGTAGTAGCGGATGAGGGACTGCGTGGACGCGTCCTGCTCGGCGGCGACGTCGGCATCGCCGGACACGGCGGGCCGCAGCTGCTGGGCGAGCTGCTTGCCGAGCTCGACGCCCCACTGGTCGAAGCTGTCGATGCCCCATACCGCGCCCTCGACGAACGTGAGGTGCTCGTAGAGCGCGATCAGCTGCCCGAGCACGCCCGGGCTCAGCTCGGGCGCCATGATCGACGTGGTCGGCCGGTTGCCCGGGAACGTGCGCGCGGACACCAGGTCCTCCGCGACCCCCTCGGCCCGCACCTCGTCGGCGGTCTTGCCGAAGGCGAGCGCCTTGGTCTGTGCGAAGAAGTTCGCCAGGAAGAGCTCGTGCACGTCCGTGTCGCCGTCGGCGAGGGCGTACGCCGGCCGCGCGAAGGCGATGAAGTCCGCCGGGATCAGCCGGGTCCCCTGGTGGATGAGCTGGTAGAAGGCGTGCTGGCCGTTGGTGCCGGGCTCGCCCCAGAACACCTCACCGGTGTCGTAGGAGACCTCCGTGCCGTCCCAGCGCACACCCTTGCCGTTGGACTCCATGGTGAGCTGCTGGAGGTAGGCCGGGAACCGGTGCAGCAGCTGGGAGTAGGGGAGGACCGCGTGCGTGTGGGCGCCGAGGAAGTTGGTGTACCAGACGTTGAGCAGGCCCATCAGCAGTGGCACGTTGTCGGCCGCCGGGGTGGTCCGGAAGTGCTCGTCGACCGTGTGGAACCCGGCGAGCATCTCGGTGAACCGTTCGGGACCGACGGCGATCACCAGGGACAGTCCGATGGCGGAGTCCATCGAGTAGCGGCCACCCACCCAGTCCCAGAAGCCGAAGGCGTTGTCCGGGTCGATGCCGAACTCGGCGACCTTGTCGAGGGCGGTGGAGACGGCGACGAAGTGCTGCGCGACGGCGGCCTCCGGGTCGCTGCCGGCGGGCAGGTGGTCGAGGAGCCAGGACCGGCACAACCGGGCGTTGGTGAGGGTCTCGAGGGTGCCGAAGGTCTTGCTGGAGACGATGAAAAGCGTGGTCTCCGGGTCGAGGCCCTTGAGCTCCTGCCCGGCGTCGGTCGGGTCGATGTTGCTGATGAACCGGCAGGTCAGGCCGTCCTGGTGGTAGGGCTCGAGCGCCTCGTAGGCCATCACCGGACCGAGGTCGGACCCACCGATGCCGATGTTGACGACCGTCTCGATCCGCTTGCCGGTGACCCCGGTCCAGGTGCCGGAACGCACCCGTTCCGCGAAGGCGCCCACTCGGTCCAGCACCTCGTGGACGTCGGCCACGACGTCCTGGCCGTCGACCGTCAGCGACGCGTCAGCGGGCAGGCGCAGTGCGGTGTGCAGCACCGCGCGGTCCTCGGTGGTGTTGATGTGGGCGCCGGCGAACATCGCGTCGCGCCGCTCGACGACGCCGGTCTGCGCAGCGAGGTCGAGCAGGGCGGCGAGCACGTCGTCCCGCAGGAAGGTCTTCGAGAGGTCGACGTGCAGGTCGCCCGCCTGGTGGGTCAGGGACGCCGTCCGGCCCGCGTCGTCGTCGAACCAGCCGCGCAGGTCGGGCGTGAAGCCGGCCGCCAGGGCGGCCAGCTCCTCCCAGGCCGGCGTCGTCGTCGGATCCACCGGCCCCGTGCTCACTTGCGCGCGGCCTCGAGCGAGGCGGCCAGGGTCGTCTGGAGCTCGTCCCACGCGACGAGGAACTTCTCGACGCCCTCCTGGAGCAGCACCTGGATCACGTCGTCGTAGTCGATCCCGGCATCCGCCAGCGCCTGCATGTGGGCGGCGGCGTCGTCGTAGAACGGGCGCACCCGGTCGCCGCGCACCTCGCCGTGGTCGGCGACGGCGTCGAGGGTCTTCTCCGGCATCGTGTTGACGGTGTCCTCGACGACGAGGTCGACCACGTACATCGTGTCGTCGTAGTCGGGGTTCTTCACGCCGGTCGAGGCCCACAGCGGGCGCTGCTTGCGGGCGCCCTGCGCCTCGAGCGCCTCCCAGCGCTCACCGGCGAAGAACTCCTCGTAGAGCTTGAAGGCCAGCCGGGCGTTGGCGACGCCCGCCTTGCCGCGCAGGGCCGGGTCGGTGCCGGGCCCCTCGGTGGTGGCCTCGAGGCGCTTGTCGATCTCGCCGTCGACGCGCGAGACGAAGAACGACGCCACCGAGTGGATGTCGGCGAGCTCGTGGCCGTTGGCCACGGCCTTCTCGAGGCCGGCGACGTAGGCCTCCATCACGTTGCGGTACTGCTCGAGGCCGAAGATCAGCGTCACGTTGACCGAGATCCCGGCGCCGATGGTCTCGGTGATGGCCGGCCAGCCCTCCTTGGTGCCCGGGATCTTGATCAGCAGGTTGGGCTGGTCGACGATGCGCCACAGCTCGGCGGCCTCCGCGACGGTCTGGTCGGTGTCGTGCGCCAGGCCGGGAGAGACCTCGATCGACACGCGACCGTCGACCCCGTCGGTCACGTCGAAGACGGGACGCAGCACCTTGCACGCCTCGCGGACGTCGTCGGTGGTGATGGTCTGGGTCGCCTTCTCGACGTCGGCACCGGCGGCCGCGAGCTCGCGGACCTGCGGGTCGTAGCGCTCGCCGTCGGACAGCGCGGCCTGGAAGATCGCCGGGTTGGACGTCACGCCGACGACGTTGCTGTTCTCGACCAGCTCGGCGAGGTTGCCCGTCTGCAGTCGCTCCCGGGACAGGTCGTCGAGCCAGATGGACACCCCGGCGTCAGCCAGGGCCTTGAGACGGTCGTTCATGGGGTTCTCCCGTGCGTGGTGGGTGGGACGATCAGAAGTGGTCAGGCGGTGACGACGGCGATGCTGTCGCGCGCCGCGTCGGCGACAGCCTGCGCGGTGATGCCGAACTCGGTGTAGATCCGGGCGTAGTCGGCCGAGGCGCCGTAGTGGTCGATCGAGATGATCCGGCCCTGGTCGCCGACGACCTCGCGCCAGCCCTGCTTGACGCCGGCCTCGACGGAGACGCGGGCCTTGACCGTCGGCGGCAGGACGGTGTCGCGGTAGGACTCGTCCTGCTCGTCGAACCACTCCAGGCAGGGCATCGAGACCACGCGGGCGTCGATGCCGTCCTCGGCGAGCAGGCGGCGCGCCTCGACGGCGAGCTGGACCTCGGACCCCGTGCCGATCAGCACCACGTCGGGCGTGCCCTTCTCGGAGTCGAGCAGCACGTAGGCACCGCGGGCGACGCCCTCGGTGGAACCCCAGTGCTGCCCCGTCTCGGCGTCGTCCCCGCGCGGGAAGACCGGCACGTTCTGGCGGGTGAGCGCGAGCGCTGCCGGTGAGTTGGTGCGGCTGAGGATCGCCTGCCACGCAGCGACGGTCTCGTTGGCGTCCCCGGGACGTACGACGTCGAGGCCGGGCATCGCACGCAGCGCAGCGAGGTGCTCGATCGGCTGGTGCGTGGGGCCGTCCTCGCCGAGCCCGATCGAGTCGTGGGTCCACACGTAGGTGACCGGCAGCTTGCTCAGCGCGGCCACGCGGACGGCGCCTCGCATGTAGTCGGAGAAGGTGAGGAAGGTGCCGCCGAACACGCGGGTCAGGCGGTCGGCCGCGATGCCGTTCATGATCGCGCCCATGCCGTGCTCGCGGATGCCGAAGTGGAGGACCCGGCCGTGGAAGGGGTCGGTGCTCCACTCGCCCACCTCGGCGACCTCGGGGCCGACCGACGGAGCGCTGGTGATCGTGGTGTTGTTGGACCCGGCGAGGTCGGCGGAGCCGCCCCACAGCTCCGGCAGGACGGGGGCCAGCGCGTTGATCACCTTGCCCGAGGCCGAGCGGGTGGCGACGCCCTTCGCGTCGGCCGGGAAGGTCGGCAGCGCGTCGTTGAGGCCGACGGGCATCTCCCGGCGCTTGAGCCGGTGCAGCAGCTCGGCGGCGTCGGCGTGCTTGGCGGCCCAGGCGGCGTACTTCTCGTCCCACTCCGCACCCCACGCGGCGCCGCGCTCGCGCAGCTGGCGGGTGTGCTCGAGGACGCCGGCCGGGACCTCGAAGGTCTGGTCGGGGTCGAAGCCGAGGACCTTCTTGGTGGCGGCCACCTCGTCGGCGCCGAGGGCACTGCCGTGGGCGGCCTCGGTGCCCTGGGCGTTCGGCGCCGGCCACGCGATGACGGTGTCGAGGACGATCAGCGACGGCTGGTCGCTCTTCGCGTGCGCCTTGCGGATGGCGGAGTAGAGCGCGGGGACGTCCTCGACGTAGTCGGTGCCGCCGTTGGTCCAGTCGACGGTCTGCACGTGCCAGCCGTAGGCCTCGTAGCGCTTCGCCACGTCCTCGGTGAAGGCGATGTCGGTGTCGCCCTCGATGGAGATGCGGTTGCGGTCGTAGATCACGGTGAGGTTGCCGAGCTTCTGGGTGCCGGCGATCGAGCTCGCCTCGGAGCTGACGCCCTCCTCGAGGTCGCCGTCGGAGGCGATGGCGTAGACCTGGTGGTCGAAGAGGCTCTCGCCGGCCCCTGCCTCGGGGTCGAGCATGCCGTGGACGCGACGGCCCGACATGGCCATCCCGACCGCGTTGCCGACGCCCTGGCCGAGCGGCCCGGTGGTCACCTCGACGCCGGCGGTGTGGCCGAGCTCGGGGTGTCCGGGGGTCTTCGAGCCCCACGTGCGCAGCGCCTTGATGTCGTCGAGCTCGAGGCCGTAGCCGCCGAGGAAGAGCTGGATGTAGAGCGAGATGCTCGAGTGGCCGCAGGAGAGCACGAAGCGGTCGCGCGCTATCCACTCCGGGTCGGCCGGGTCGTGGCGCATCACCTTCTGGAAGAGGAGGTACGCCGCGGGGGCCAGGCTCATGGCCGTGCCGGGGTGGCCGTTGCCGACCTTCTGCACTGCGTCCATCGCCAGCACGCGGACGGTGTCGACGGCCTTGTCGTCGATCTCGGTCCACTCGAGCGTGGCGGGCAGGGCGGACTTCTCGGTCAACGCAGTTCCTCTCGATGGAGTTCGGGGCCAGTGCGGGGGAGGGGAGTGCGGGATCACAGCCCCTACTGGGTGGCCTCGACTGCGAGCCTATCCCCGTGGCCGCGTAGACTCGACCCCGCCCGAGGGTGGTCCCGGACACTGGATTCCGGTCGCTGTGGACAGCCCCTTACGCTTCCAGAAGTCAGCGTCCCATCTTCCGTCAGTCCGAGGTCCCCACCGTGTCCCATGTCGGCCCGCACGCTGCTGCGTCCGACCGGCAGTCGACCGGTGACGAGGGTGCCCAGCACGACGGTCCCAAGACCTGGCGCGACGTCGTCGGTGCCTACGTCGGGCTCACCAAGCCGCGTGTCATCGAGCTGCTCCTGCTGACCACGGTGCCGGTGATGTTCTTCGCCGAGCGCGGCATCCCGGACCTGGTGCTCGTCGTGTGGACCGTCATCGGCGGCACGCTCTCGGCGGGGTCGGCGTCGGCGTACAACTGCGTCTACGACCGCGACATCGACGAGCAGATGCGGCGGACCCGACGCAGGGCCCTGCCGCGGCACATCGTCACCGCCCGCTCGGCCCTGGTCTTCGCCACGGTGCTCGCCGTCGTCTCGACCGCGGTCCTCTGGTGGGGGGTCAACGGACTCTCCGCGGCACTCTCGCTGGGCGCCAACGCGTTCTACGTCTTCGTCTACACGATGCTGCTCAAGCGCCGCACGACCCAGAACATCGTCTGGGGCGGTCTGGCCGGGTGCTTCCCTGCCCTGATCGGCTGGACGGCGGTGACCGGCGAGCTGGCCTGGACGCCGGTGGTCCTGTTCCTGGTCGTCTTCTTCTGGACGCCCCCGCACACGTGGGCGCTGGCCCTGCGCTACCGCGAGGACTACCGCAACGTCGACGTCCCGATGCTGCCCGTGGTCAAGCCGGCCGCCGAGGTCGGCCGGCAGATCGTGGTCTACAGCTGGGTGATGGTCGCGACGTCCCTGCTGCTCTGGCCGGTGGCCGGCACGAGCCTGGTCTACCCGATCGCGGTCGCCGTCCTCGGCGCCGTGTTCCTGGTCGAGGCGCACCGCATGTGGCGGCGCGCGAAGGCGTCGGACGTGCTGGGCGAGATCAACCCGATGCGCCTCTTCCACGCGTCGAATCTCTACCTGTCGCTGGTGTTCGTCGCGGTTGCCCTGGACCCCCTGCTGTCGCGCTAGCGCATCCCTGTGGGTTTCGCGTGGGAATGGCGAAGTCTTTACGTCATCTTGAGGTGTCCTTGCGTGCCTGCGCTCGTCGTACCCCGTTAGATCGATAGATGGGGTGGCATCGGGTCGCCCCGACACAGGGAAACCTTTTTTGGGGGTAGTGCACGACATGGATTCAGCACGCGTGGGAGTGGCCGTGGGGACGGCCGAGGGGAGCGCGGCCTTGCTACCGCGAACGGTGTCGAGGGTCCTGACCCTCGTCCTGGCCGTCGGCTTCGCCGTCGTCGGCATCGCCGGAGCGGCAAGTGCGCACCACAACACGATCACCGGTTCGGTGGTCTGCAAGACCGGTGGCGGCTGGGCCGTCACCTGGAGCGTCGTCAACAGTGAGACGCTCACCGAGACCATCACGGCGTCCAACCGGACGAACGCGGTGCCGGTCGGCTCGCAGCTGACCAACCGCCAGACGAAGAGCTTCACCGAGACCATCACGACCAAGCCCGCCGCCGCGGTGACGCTGACGCTCACCGGCAGGTGGACCAACAACAACACCGCGACCAACTCCGGCTCCATCGCCGCTGCGTCGTTCTCCGACGCCTGCAACGTGACCACCGTCGAGAAGCCGGTCGTCCCGGTCGTCGACGACTGCGGCCCGGGCAACGCCCACTACGGCACGGTCCCGACCGGCCCGTGGAGCTCGGTCGTCAACCCGGACGGCAGCCTCACGGTCACCGCCGGCACGGGCTACCAGTTCCCGGGCGGTGCGACGTCGTTCACGCTGCCGGTCCCGACGGACAGCAACGTGCCCTGCCCCAGCACGCCGCCGACCGAGCCGCCGACGACGCCTCCGACGACGACTCCCCCGACCGAGCAGCCGCCGGTGGTGCAGACCCCGCCGGAGGTGCTCCCCGCCCAGGTGCGCGTGGTGCAGGGTGCTGCCAAGAAGATCGACAAGTGCGGCACGCGCAGCGACCTCTTCAAGGTCGCCAAGCGCACCGGCGTGATCTACAAGGCCAACGGCCGGGTCGTCCAGAAGGGCGTCTGGATCAAGGCCAAGTCCCGCACGGTCGTGATCAAGGCGATCGCTGCTGACCAGGGCTTCCGGCTCAAGGGCCAGCAGATGTGGAAGATGACGTTCACCACCAAGGCGTGCGCCCAGGCCCCGCAGGTCGCACCGCCCACCGGGGCGTGAGCCTGCGCTCGATCCTGGCGCGCCTGGCCGTGGTCCTCACGGTCTGCGCTCCGCTCGCGATCGGTCAGGGTGCGGTGGCTGCTCACGCAGTCGCCGCCCCTGACCGGCTGCGCATCGCCGCCACCGGCACGGACGCCAGGATCATCAAGGTGCCGGCACGCAACGACACGCTCGCCGTCGGGCACCAGCTCCGCGGTGCGGTCTACACGTGGTCCCAGGGCGACCCGCCCTGCGACCCGACCGGCAGCACGGTCTACGCCGGCCACGCCTGGCGCGCCGGCAACGGCGTCGCCGACCGGTGGGGCCAGCTCCGCCGTGGCGACGTGATCCGTGTGGCCGGCTGTCGCTTCAAGGTCACCACGCGTGAGTTCTGGTCGGCGTCACGCCGGATGGGCTCGCTCTACTCGGTCCACGGCCCGGCGCGCATCGTGCTGGTGGCGTGCAAGGCCGACGACTACTCCCGTCGTACGGTGGTCTTCGCCCGCAAGATCGGGCGCTGACACCCCGACGGGTGCACTCAGACGGAGGTCCCTTGGGAGGGAGCCTCAGGGCAGGCGGGTCGCAGCGTGGGGCTGCGGCTCGCCTCCCGGCCTGGGTTCGTGCGCCGCGTGGTGCGGCAGCACCGCGAGCGCGATGCGCGCCAGCCCCGCCGCGAGCAGCCCCGCGCCGAGCATGTGCAGCGCGACCAGGGTCACCGGCAGGTCGAGGGCGTACTGCACCCATCCGAGCACGCCCTGCAGCAGCTCGATCAGGAGCACGAGCGACGTGACCGTCGCGAGCCATCGGTGGCCGCCGCGCAGCGCCACCACCAGCAGCACGACGGTGAGCGCGACCAGCGCGTAGACGGCGTACGCGTGCAGGTGCGAGACGGTCGAGGGGGTCAGCCCGTTGCGTGGCGACTCGGTGTCGCCGGCGTGCGGTCCGGCGCCGGTCACGACGGTGCCGAGGTAGAGCACGACCCAGCCGGCGACCAGCGTCGCCCAGGCCAGCACGCGGGGCACGCGCGGCGCGGCCTCGCGATCGGGGCTGCGGAGCTCGTCGAGGAGCCCGACGCAGACCATGACCATCGCCATCGACAGCAGGAAGTGGAACGAGACGATCCACGGGTTGAGGTCGGTGAGCACCGTGATGCCGCCGATGACCGCCTGCAGCGGGATGCCGAGGCCGATGACGAGCGAGAGGCGGGTGGCGCGCCGGTGCCCGGCGCCCAGCGCGGCCAGGAAGCAGGCGAACGCGATGGCGGTCAGCGCGAAGGTGAGCATCCGGTTGCCGAACTCGATCGCGCCGTGCACGCCGAGCTCACCGTGCGGGACGTAGGACTCGTCGGTGCAGCGCGGCCAGGTCGGGCAGCCGAGCCCGGAGCCGGTGAGCCGGACGGCGCCGCCGGTGACGACGATGCCGATGTTGGCGACGAGGTTGGCCACGGCGAGGGGCCAGAGGTACGGCGCGAGCCGGGAGAGCAGCTTGTTCATCATTCCCACTTGAAGGTCCGGGCGGTGAGGACGGTGCCGACGACGGCCCAGAGGGCCAGCACCAGGAGCGAGCGACCGTCGATCGTGGCGTCCACGAGGGCGGAGCGCATGGCCTCGCCGAGGGCACCCGACGGCAGCCACACGATCACCGACGCGGCGCCGCCGTAGGTGCTGGGCGGGAGCACGACGCCGCCGCCCGCCATCAGCAGGAGGTAGACGAGGTTGGCCAGCGCCAGCGTCGCCTCCGCCCGCAGCACGCCGGCGACGAAGAGGCCGAGGGCCGCGAACGCCGCCGTCCCGAGGGCGACGGCCAGTACGAGGGCCGTGAGCGACCGGGGCGGGTGCGCGAGGCTCGGCTCCCACCCGAGCGCGAGGCCCACGGCGACGAGCACCACGAGCTGGAGGGCGACGACGTTGAGGAGGGCGAGGACCTTCCCCATCAGCAGCCCGCTGCGTGGGAGGGGTGAGGACCCCAGCAGCTTGATCACGCCGTAGCGGCGCTCGAAGCCGGTGGCGATCGCGACGGACGTGAACGCCGTCGACATCACGGCCAGGGCGAGCACGCCGGGGGTGAGGACGTCGACCGCCCGGTGGCCCTCGAGGTCGATGCCGATGCGGTCGGCGCCGACGACCCCGCCGACCAGGACGATCACCGGGATCACGATCGCGAGCAGCAGCTGCTCGCCGTTGCGCAGCATCAGCCGCGCCTCCATCCGCGACTGCGCCAGCACCATCCGGGCCGTCGAGGCGCCGGCTGGTGCGGGGGTGAACGTCCCGCTGCTCACGACGCCAGCTCCCTGCCGGTCAGCTCGAGGAAGACGTCCTCGAGCGTGCGCTGGCCGAGGTTGAGCGTCTGGGGGAGCACGTCGTGGAGCTCGCACCAGCGCGAGACCAGCCCGAGCGTGGCGGAGTCGGCCGGGCCGTGGATCAGCATGCTGACCTCGTCGAGCTGGCGTACCTCCGCGCCGCGCCCGAGGTCGGCGCGCAGCGACTCGGGGGCGCCCTCGGGGAACGGGCGGTTGACGACCAGGCGGATCGTGGCCGAGCGGCCGTCGCGGGTGAGCTCGGCCGGCGTGCCGCTGACGATGACGCGGCCGCGGTCGATGATGTGGATCCGGTCGGCGAGGTGCTCGGCCTCGTCCATGTGGTGGGTGGTGAGGACCACGGTGACGCCGTCGCCACGGATCTCCTCGAGCAGCTCCCAGGTGGTGCGTCGCGCCTGCGGGTCCATGCCCGCGGTCGGCTCGTCGACGAAGACCAGCTCGGGTCGGCCCACGAGCGCGATGGCCAGCCCGAGGCGCTGCTTCTGCCCGCCCGACAAGCGGCGGTAGGGCGTCCGGCCGCAGTCGCCGAGCCCGAGGCGGTCGCTCAGCATCGCCGTGTCGAGCGGACGCGCGTGCAGCGACGCCATGTGCTCGAGCATCTCGTTCGCGCGTACGCCGCTCCACGCCCCGCCGGCCTGCAGCATCACGCCGATCCGGGGCAGGAGTGCCGCGCGGTCCTTCTGCGGGTCGAGGCCGAGCACCCGGACGGTGCCGCGCTGGGGCACCCGGTAGCCCTCGCAGGTCTCCAGCGTGGTGGTCTTCCCGGCGCCGTTCGGACCGAGCACGGCGGTGACCGAACCCCGCGCCACCTCGAGGCTGAGCCCGTCGACCGCGATCTTGTCGCCGTAGGCCATCACCAGGCCGTCGATCTCGACGGCGGGGGAGGGTGGTGGCACGCTGGTCAGTCTAGGGAGGGCCTCGCTGCCCTCCGGCCGCGGTGTCGACGAGACGCTGGTCACGTGCGGGCCCGCGGCGCCCTCGTGGGCGGGGTCACTTAGGTTTGCCTTGCTTGAAGGGTGAACTGCAATAACGTCACACTGTCGTTGTGGAATTCACCAGGTCGGCCGCGACTCCGGACGGAGACGCTCCGACGCGCGAGCGCGTGGCCCGCACGATCCTGGAGAACGGGCCCTCCACGGCCGCCGACCTCGCCGGTCGCCTCGACCTCACGCCCGCCGCCGTACGTCGTCACCTCGACCAGCTCACGCTGGAGGGCGTCGTTGAGTCGCGCGAGCCCAAGGTCTACGGCGCCCGCGGCCGCGGCCGGCCGGCGAAGGTCTTCGCCCTGACCGAGTCGGGGCGCGACAGCTTCGACCAGCAGTACGACGACCTCGCCGTGCAGGCCATGCGCTTCCTCGCCGAGACCCAGGGCGAGGACGCGGTCGTCGAGTTCGCCCGGCGCCGGGTCGCATTCGTCGAGCGCGACTACGCCGCGGTCACGGCGCTCGACCCCGACCTGACGCCCGCCGAGGCGCTCGCCAAGGTCTTCACGCAGAACGGCTACGCGGCGTCCGTCCGCGACCTGCCGGCAGCCAACGGCCAGAGCGTGGGCGAGCAGATGTGCCAGCAGCACTGCCCGGTCTCCCACGTCGCGCACGAGTTCCCGCAGCTGTGCGAGGCCGAGACCGAGGCCATCGCCTCCGTCCTCGGCACCCACGTCCAACGTCTCGCGACCATCGCCCACGGCGACGGCGTCTGCACGACCTGCATCCCCCAGACCCCGAAGAAGGAGAAGGCATGACCTCCATCGAAGAACTCAACCCGACGCTCAAGGGCATCGGCAACTACGAGTTCGGCTGGTCCGACTCCGACGACGCCGGGGCCACGGCCACCCGCGGCCTCAACGAGGACGTCGTCCGCGACATCTCCTCGAAGAAGTCCGAGCCGCAGTGGATGCTCGACCTGCGCCTCAAGGGCCTCAAGCTCTTCCACCGCAAGCCCATGCCGACCTGGGGCTCCGACCTCGGCGGCATCGACTTCGACAACATCAAGTACTTCGTCCGCTCGAGCGAGAAGCAGGCCGCCTCGTGGGAGGACCTGCCCGAGGACATCAAGAACACCTACGACAAGCTCGGCATCCCCGAGGCGGAGAAGCAGCGCCTCGTCGCCGGTGTCGCCGCGCAGTACGAGTCGGAGGTCGTCTACCACTCGATCCGCGAGGATCTCGAGGAGAAGGGCGTCATCTTCGTCGACACCGACACCGCGCTGAAGGAGCACGAGGAGATCTTCAAGGAGTACTTCGGCACCGTCATCCCCGTCGGTGACAACAAGTTCTCCGCGCTCAACACGTCCGTGTGGTCGGGCGGCTCGTTCATCTACGTCCCGAAGGGTGTCCACGTCGACATCCCGCTGCAGGCCTACTTCCGGATCAACACCGAGAACATGGGCCAGTTCGAGCGGACGCTGATCATCGCCGACGAGGACTCCTACGTGCACTACGTCGAGGGCTGCACGGCGCCGATCTACTCCTCGGACTCCCTCCACTCCGCGGTCGTCGAGATCATCGTGAAGAAGGGCGCCCGCGTCCGCTACACGACCATCCAGAACTGGTCGAACAACGTCTACAACCTCGTCACCAAGCGTGCGACGTGCGAGGCCGGCGCGACCATGGAGTGGGTCGACGGCAACATCGGCTCGAAGGTCACGATGAAGTACCCCGCCATCTACCTCATGGGCGAGCACGCCAAGGGCGAGACGCTCTCGATCGCGTTCGCCGGCGAGGGCCAGCACCAGGACGCCGGCGCCAAGATGGTGCACGCCGCACCGCACACGTCGTCGTCCATCCTGAGCAAGTCGGTGGCGCGCGGCGGCGGCCGTACGTCCTACCGCGGCCTCATCCAGGTCAACGAGGGTGCCCACGGCTCGAAGTCCAACGTGCTCTGCGATGCGCTCCTCGTCGACCAGATCTCGCGCTCGGACACCTACCCCTACGTCGACATCCGCGAGGACGACGTGTCGATGGGCCACGAGGCGAGCGTGTCGAAGGTGTCCGACGACCAGCTCTTCTACCTCATGTCGCGCGGCATGGAGCAGGACGAGGCGATGGCGATGATCGTGCGCGGCTTCGTCGAGCCGATCGCCAAGGAGCTCCCGATGGAGTACGCCCTCGAGCTCAACCGGCTCATCGAGCTGCAGATGGAGGGCGCGGTCGGCTGACCCGGCCGCCCGCCCGACCGACGTACGAACGCAGAAAGTAGATCCTTGACCGTCACCGAATCCGTCCGTGCTGCCCTCGAGCAGACCGCATCCGACCAGGGCAAGGTCGAGAGCCACCTCAACCCGGTGGGCTCCTTCGACGTCGCCGACCACCCCGTGCCCACCGGGCGCGAGGAGATCTGGCGCTTCACCCCGCTCAAGCGGCTGCGTGACCTGCACGGCGACGCACCGTTCAACCGCAGCACGACCTCATGCACGTGGAACACCCCCGACGGTGTCCGCATCGAGGGCGTCTCGGGCGACGAGGCGCGCGCGCTGCGCGGCATCTCGGCGTGGAAGCCGAACACCCGCTTCGCGGCGCGGGTCCTGGCCGAGGTGCCCGACTCGCTGCTCGTCGACGTGCCGGCCGACCTCGAGGTGGCCGAGCCGGTCGTGATCTCGCTCAAGGGCGAGGACGCGACCAACACCGAGGCCGGTCACGTGGCGCTGCGCTTCGGCGCGCACAGCAAGGCCGTCGTGGTGATCAACCACGAAGGCTCCTCGTCGGTGGCCGCGGTCGTGGAGGTCGTCGTCGGTGACGGCGCCGACGTCACGGTCGTCTCGATCCAGGACTGGGCCGACGACGCCGTCCACCTCGCGCACCACCAGGCGCGCGTCGGGCGCGACGCCTCCTACAAGCACGCCGCGATCTCCTTCGGCGGCGACGTGGTGCGCATGGACGCCAACGTCACCTACGACGGCCCGGGCGGCTCCGCGGAGCTGCTGGGCCTCTACTTCGCCGACGCCGGCCAGCACATCGAGCACCGCCTCTTCGCCGACCACAACGCCCCGCAGACCAAGAGCCACGTGGTCTACAAGGGCGCGCTGCAGGGCGAGGGCGCGCACACCGTGTGGATCGGCAACGTGCTGATCCGCAAGGTCGCCGAGGGCATCGAGACCTACGAGGAGAACCGCAACCTCGTGCTCACCGACGGTTGCCGGGCCGACTCGGTTCCCAACCTCGAGATCGAGACCGGCGAGATCGCCGGCGCGGGCCACGCGTCGACGACCGCGCGCTTCGACGACGAGCAGCTGTTCTACCTCCAGGCACGCGGCATCTCCGAGGCCGAGGCGCAGCGCCTGGTCGTCCACGGCTTCTTCAACGACCTGATCCGCAAGGTCGGCGTGCCGTCCATCGAGGACCGCCTGCTGACCACGGTCGAGGCCGAGCTCGCCAAGAACGTGCTGAAGGAGCTGTCTGCATGACCTTCGAGCGCGTCTGCGCCCTGGACGAGGTGAGGCCCGACGAGGGCCTCGCCGTGACCCTCGGCCGCTACGAGATCGTCGTGGCGCGTGACGGCGACGAGGTCTTCGCGCTCGAGAACGAGTGCAGCCACGCCGCGGTCGCGCTCAGCGAGGGCGAGGTCGCCGACTGCCAGATCGAGTGCTGGCTGCACGGGTCGACGTTCGACCTCCGCACCGGCAAGCCCACCACTCTCCCGGCGACCGAGGCGGTCGCCACCTTCCCCATCGAACTACGCGCCAACCCCGACGGCACCAGCGACGTGTACGTCGACACCGAGACCACCCTGAACGGAGTCACCCCCGCATGAGCAAGCTCGTCATCACCGACCTCCACGTGTCCGTCGAGACCGAGGACGGCCCCAAGGAGATCCTCAAGGGGGTCACCCTCACCATCAACGACGGCGAGACGCACGCCATCATGGGCCCCAACGGCTCCGGCAAGTCGACGCTGGCGTACTCCATCGCCGGTCACCCGAAGTACACGATCACCAGCGGCTCGGTGACCCTCGACGGCCAGGACGTCCTCGAGCTCTCCGTCGACGAGCGTGCCCGCGCCGGCCTGTTCCTCGCGATGCAGTACCCCGTCGAGGTCCCCGGTGTCTCGGTCTCGAACTTCCTGCGGACCGCCAAGACCGCGATCGACGGCGAGGCCCCCAAGCTCCGCACCTGGGTCAAGGACGTCAACGCCGCCCTCGAGCAGCTCAACCTCGACCCGACCTTCGGCACGCGCAGCGTCAACGAGGGCTTCTCGGGCGGCGAGAAGAAGCGCCACGAGATCGCTCAGCTCGAGCTCCTCGACCCGAAGGTGGCCGTCCTTGACGAGACCGACTCCGGCCTCGACATCGACGCGCTCAAGGTCGTCTCCGAGGGCGTCAACCGCTTCCGGGCGCGCGAGGGCAAGGGTGTCCTGCTGATCACCCACTACACCCGCATCCTGCGCTACATCGAGCCCGACTTCGTCCACGTGTTCGTCGACGGCAAGGTCGCGGAGTCCGGCTCCAGGGAGCTGGCCGACGAGCTCGAGGCCAACGGCTACGACCGCTTCCTCACCAAGACCGCGACGGTCTGAGACACCACCCACCCGTTCGCACCGAAAGGGGCAACCGATGGAAGGCTTGCTTCCGGATCTCGACGTGATCCGCAAGGACTTCCCGATCCTCGAGCGCACGCTCGCGGGCGGAGTGCCGCTGGTCTACCTCGACAGCGCGAACACCTCGCAGAAGCCGCAGGTCGTCATCGACACGATGGTCGACCAGCTCGAGCGGCACAACGCCAACATCGCCCGCGCCATGCACCAGCTCGGCGCGGAGTCGACGGAGGCCTACGAGGGCGCGCGCGACAAGGTCGCGGCCTTCCTCAACGCGCCCTCGCGCAACGAGGTGGTCTTCACCAAGAACGCCACCGAGGCCCTCAACCTCCTCGCCCGCACGATCGAGCTCGGCCCCGGCGACAACGTCGTCATCACCGAGATGGAGCACCACTCCAACATCGTGTCGTGGCAGCTGGCGTGCGAGCGCTCGGGTGCCGAGCTGCGATGGTTCGGCCTGACCGACGACGGCCGGCTCGACCTCGGCAACGCCGACCAGCTCGTCGACGAGCACACCAAGGTCGTGGCCTTCACCTGGGTGTCCAACATGCTCGGCACGATCAACCCGGTGGCGGACCTCGCTGCCCGCGCCCGCGCGGTCGGTGCCGTCTCCGTGGTCGACGCCTCGCAGGCCGCGCCGCAGCTGCCGGTCGACGTCCAGGCGGTCGGCTGCGACTTCCTGGTCTTCACCGGCCACAAGGTCTGCGGCCCGACGGGGATCGGCGTGCTGTGGGGCCGCGAGGAGCTCCTCAACGCGCTGCCGCCCTTCCACGGCGGTGGCGAGATGATCGAGACCGTGACCATGGCGCGGTCGACGTACGCCCTCGCGCCGCACCGCTTCGAGGCCGGCACCCCGCCGATCGTCGAGGCGATCGGGCTGGGCTGCGCCGTCGACTACCTCGGCCACATCGGCCTCGACGCGATCCACGCGCACGAGCAGGCGATCACGGCGTACGCCCTCGAGGGGCTGCAGACCGTGCCCGGCGTGACCGTGCTCGGACCGCTCGACGCGACCCAGCGTGGTGGCGCGATCTCCTTCGAGCTCGCAGGCGTCCACCCGCACGACATCGCCCAGGTGCTCGACTCGCGCGGCGTCGCCGTCCGGGCCGGCCACCACTGCGCCAAGCCGGCACACGCGCGCTTCGGCGTGCAGAGCTCGACGCGGATGTCGTCCTACCTCTACACGACCCCTGCGGAGATCGACGCGCTCATCGAGGCGCTGCACCAGACCCGCAGCTACTTCAAGGTGGACGGATGAGCACCGACCTCGACGCCCTCTACCAGGAGATCATCCTGGACCACTACAAGAACCCGCACCACAAGGGACTGCGCGACCCCTACGAGTCCGAGGTCCACCACGTCAACCCGACCTGCGGTGACGAGGTGACCCTGCGGGTGCACCTCGCCGACGGCACCGTGGCCGACGTGTCCTACGACTCGGTCGGCTGCTCCATCTCGCAGGCGTCGGCCTCGGTCCTGACCGACCTGGTGATCGGCAAGCCGGTCGACGAGGCCATGGAGATCCACCGGACCTTCCTCGAGCTCATGCAGGGCAAGGGGCAGGTCGAGCCCGACGAAGACGTCCTCGAGGACGGCATCGCGTTCGCCGGTGTCGCCAAGTTCCCCGCGCGCGTGAAGTGCGCACTCCTGTCCTGGATGGCGTGGAAGGACGCGACCACCCGGGCCCAGTCCGACTCCGCCCAGACAGAAGGAGCCTCCTCATGAGCGAGATCGACCACAGCGACCTGCCCGAGGTGCCCGAGGCCGGCGGCGCCGGCGGCACCGCCACCGTGACCGTCGACGAGGTCACCGAGGCGATGAAGGACGTCGTCGACCCCGAGCTCGGCATCAACGTCGTCGACCTCGGCCTCGTCTACGGCGTGCACCTCGACGAGCACAGCAACGCCGTGCTCGACATGACCCTCACCTCGGCCGCGTGCCCGCTGACCGACGTGATCACCGACCAGACCGAGCAGGCCCTCGAGGGCCTCGTCGGCGACGTCGCGATCAACTGGGTGTGGATGCCGCCGTGGGGCCCGGACAAGATCACCGAGGACGGCCGCGAGCAGCTGCGGGCCCTGGGCTTCAACGTCTGAGGCGACAGGCCCGGACGCCATGACCGATGTCATGGCGGACGGGTGAGAGGTGGCATGCGTGGCGCCCGCGCCCGGACGCCATGCTCGAGGCATGAACCGACGGACGCTCTCCTTCATCGCCCTGGCCATCTCGATGTTCTACGGCGTGGGCTTCGTCGTCATCCCCGACGGCAGCCGGAGCGGCTACGCCGTCATCGGTGCGGTCGTGGTGGCGCTGGCCTGGGTCGCCTCCGGCCGCTTCGGCAAGCCGGACCACCAGGGCTGACCGGCGCGGTCCTGCCGACGCGAAATTGCGTGGCACGGCCTCGCGGGAGGGCGCACACTCCATGGCGTGCTGAACCCCCACCCGACGCGCTACGCCGAGCTCAACGGCGTGCTCCACGACCTCGTCACCGAGGCGCGGGTCGCGCTGGGTGAGTCGTTCGTCGGCGCCTACCTCCAGGGCTCGTTCGCGCTCGGCGCGGGCGACCAGCACAGCGACTGCGACTTCCTCATCGTCGTGCGCGAGCGCCCGGACGCCCGGCAGGAGGCCGCGCTGCGGGCGCTCCACCACGACCTCCCGCACCGGGACGGCTCCTGGAACCGCCACCTCGAGGGGTCGTACGCCGTCGCCGCGGACCTCCGCACCACCGAGGGCCTGGGCCGCGAGTGGCTCTACGTCGACCACGGCTGGGACCAGATGTCCTGGTCGACTCACTGCAACCAGGCGTGGACGCGCTGGATCCTCCGCGAGCACGGCATCACGCTCGCGGGCCCGTGCCCGGTGGAGCTGATGGACCCGGTGCCGGAGGACGTGCTGCGTGGCGCTGCCCGGGCCGGTCTCGACACCCTCGCCGACGACGTCCTCGGCTGGTGCCCGCCGACGATCGCGTGGTGCCAGCGCTACCTCGTCATCCAGGCCAGTCGCAGCCTCTACACCGTCCGCACGGCCGAGGTCGCCAGCAAGCGCGACGCCCTGCGCTGGGTGATGATGCACGCCGACCCGCGGTGGCGCCCGCTGCTCCAGCAGGTGCTCGCCGACCGGGAGCTCGGCTGGGAGCCGGACGCCCCGCCGCGGCCGGGCTCGCTCGACGCGGCGCGGGACTTCGCGGCGTACGTCGCCGAGGTCGCCTGAGCAGCGCGCGCCCGTGTCGTTGGGCGCAGGCGGCTAGGGTCCCCGCATGGAGCCCGACGTCGATCCCACCAGCGAGAGCGGCGCCCTCGACCCGGGCGACGTCGAGTTCGACCACGAGGAGCTCCGGGTCTTCTGGGACCTCGCCCGCTACCACGCCAAGCTCAACGCGGCGCCGACCTACTTCGGGCCCACGACGCTCGAGTCGGTGCCACCGCCGGCCTGGGCGTTCGGCGAGTCGGCCGAGGAGTCGGACGCCTTCGTGGAGCACGTCCTCGACGACGAGCTGGGCAGCACGACCGCGACCGTCGCGGACTACGGCGACGAGCTGCCCGAGACCGGAGTGCTCTCGATCCTGTGCGACGGCTCCGGTGCGCCGCGCGCACTCGTGGAGGTGAGTGACGTCGCGATCTCCGGTGACGAGGTCGTCGAGTCCTTCAAGGTCGTCTACCAGCCCCGAACCCTGGTCGGGTGGCCGTGTGGGAGAGTCCTCGCATGGCCGAGCGGATGACCTACCTCCTCGTCGACGGGGAGAACATCGACGCCACCCTGGGCACCTCGATCCTCGGCCGGCGCCCCCGGCCCGAGGAGCGGCCCCGGTGGGACCGGCTCCTCGAGTGGGCCGAGCGGGCCTTCGACCAGGACGTCTCCGGCCTGTTCTTCCTCGCCGCGACGACCGAGCTCCCGACCAGCTTCGTCCAGGCGCTGCTCGCCATCGGGTTCAAGCCGATCCCGCTGAGCGGTGAGGGCAAGGTCGTCGACATCGCCATCCAGCGGACCGCCGAGGCGCTCGTCGACCGCGAGGCCGACGTCGTGCTGGTCAGCCACGACGGCGACTTCGTCGACCAGGTCTCCGCGCTCGCCGACGGCAGCCGCCAGGTCGGGATCATCGGCTTCAGCGAGTTCGTCAACGCGCAGTTCCGCAGCCTGCCCGGCGTGCGGATCTTCGACCTGGAGTACGACCTCGGCGCCTTCAACTCCGCGCTGCCGCGCACCCGCGTGATCCCGATCGACGAGTTCGACCCGCTCGACTTCCTCTGACCTCAAGCCGGGGCGGTCACGCTCAGGACCCGGGACACGAGCCCGTCGTCCTCGAGCGCGTCCGCCTCGACGCGCGCGACCTGGCGCCGCGAGACCTTCATGGTCGGGATCGTGTCGCCGGTGCTGACGTGCGCCGGCTCGTCGGTGGGTCCGTCGTTGAGCACGGTCGGCCGCACGACGGTCCACCCGAGACCGCTCTCCCGGACCATCCGCTCCTGCCGCTCGTGGTCGTCGACCTGCGGCCGGATGGCCAGGCTGAAGAACGCCTTGAGCGCCAGTGGCAGGTGGCGATAGGTGTCCCCGATGCCGTACGTCGACTGCACGACGAGGCGACGCACGTCGTGCTCCCGCATCGCGTCGAGCACCACGCGGGTGCCGGCGGACCGGACGTCGAGCCGTGAGCTCGCCCGCCGGGTCAGGCGGACCTTGAACGGGTTGTCCGGGATGCCGAGCGTGATCGCGACCGCGTCCTGGCCGACCAGCGCCTTGGCGACGGCGTCCGCGTCCAGCACGTCCCCGGTCACCGTGCGCACCCCGTCGGGGTGCGTGCCCGGCTGGCGTGAGAAGGCGGTGACCACGTGGCCCCGCTCGACCAGCTCGGCGACGAGCTCGGCCCCGGTGCCCCGGCTTGCCCCTACGACGAGAACCCTCATGTCCTGCTCCTTCGATGATGCTCCGGACCTCTTCCGGGCTGCCTCCAGCGTGGTCCGACAGGGCTGGACGATCAATGCCACATCGACCGGATCTCTTGCTCGATCGTCCGAGCAGGCGCACACTCGTGCCATGACGCGCGACGTGCTGACCGAGACCCTCACCGACTTCGGCATGAGCGGTGTCTTCTACGCGGTCTCCGACCTCAGGGCCCCGTGGGGGATGGAGATCCCGGCGCTGCCCGGCACCGTGGTGTTCCACCTGGTCACGGCGGGCGAGATGGTGCTCGAGGTCGGGGACGAGCGGCACTGGATGCGCGCCGGCGACATGGCCCTGGTGCCCACGGGACTCGGCCACTCGGTCCTCGACGCACCCGGCAGCGAGGCGGTGCCCCTCTTCGACCTGCCGCGGATCGAGGTGGCGGAGCGCTACGAGCGCCTCAGCATCCCCGGCCCGGGCGCTGCGGCCGAGCTCGTCTGCGGCGCGGTGAGCTTCAGCGGCCTCGGCGTCGCCCGGCTGCTCCGCAGCCTGCCCTCGATCCTGCCTGCGGGCGACGGCGGTGACGCTGCCTGGATGCGGGCTGCCTTCGAGGTGATCGGGGCCGAGTCGCGGAGCCCACGCCCCGGCAGCGACGTCGTCACCGCGCGACTCGCCGACGTCCTCGTCGTCCAGGTGGTGCGCGCGTGGCTGGAGTCGGGGGAGCAGGACCGCGGCTGGGTCGCGGGCCTCCGCGACCCCCAGGTCGGCAGGGCGCTCGCCGCCTTCCACGCCGGACCGGGCGCCGCCTGGACGCTCGCCTCGCTGGCGGACGAAGCCGGGATGTCGCGCTCCGCCTTCGCCGAGCGCTTCCGCGACACCCTCGGCGAGCCGGCGATGTCCTACGTGACGGCCTGGCGGATGGACCTCGCCGCGCGGATGGTCCGCGAGCGCGGCCTCTCGCTCGCCCGGATCGCCGAGCGTGTCGGCTACCAGTCCGAGGCGGCCTTCAACCGCGCCTTCCGCCGAGCCCACGGCATGACCCCCGGCGCCTACGCCCGTCGCGACCCCGCCGAGATGGTGCTGCCGGCCGGGCTCGTCGCCCAGCTCGCGCCGAAGCCACGCGGACCTGTCGATCCTGCGCACGCCGACCCGTCATCCCGGTGACAGGCACACCACCGATCCCAGGAGGACCACCATGCCGCGCTACCTGCTGCTCATCCACGGCGACGAGAAGCAGTGGTCGACGACCACCGACGCCGACCGGGCGGTGAAGGACGCCGCCCACCGCGACTTCGCCGCAGCCGTCGGGGCGCGGCTCGTGCTGGGCCACGAGCTCCACCCCGCGAGCGCCGCCCGGACGGTCCGGCGTGGCGACGACGGCGCGCCGGCCGCCACCGACGGGCCGTTCGCCGAGACCCGCGAGTCCGTCGGCGGCCTCTACGTGATCGAGGCCGACAGCATGGACGAGGTCGTCGCCCTGGCCGCCACGCTCCACGAGGTCACCGAGTCGCACAGCGGCGTCGAGGTCCGCGAGGTCCTCGGTTAGGTTCGCCGCATGCCCGCCGTCCTCGTCCCCGCCGTCCGGTGGGAGAGGTGGGTCGCCAACTTCGCCTCCCGGCACGACGGCGCGAGCCTGACGGTCGTCGACGGCGGGTTGGGCGGGACCGCCGCCGACGGCTCGCACTTCTCCGCCCGCCTGCCCTTCGGGGCGGCGTACGACGGCCCGGCCGACGCGGGTGCCTTCGCGACGGCCGTCGTGGCCCCCACTGCGTGGGGCGTGCTGCTCGTGCGCAAGGGAGGCTTCGCGGTCGCCCGGCTCGGCGGCACGGGGCTCGTCGAGCACAAGGTGGGGCAGCGCCACGTGCAGGGCAGGACCAAGGCCGGAGGGCAGAGCCAGCAGCGCTTCGCCCGCCGTCGGGACAACCAGGCGCGCCAGGCCTACGAGGCCGCGGCCGACCACGCCGCACGGATCCTGTCCGGCGTACCCCTCGCCTCGGCCGGGGGAGACCGCGCCGCGGTCGACGCGGTCCTCGACGACACGCGCCTCGCGCACGTCACCGTCGTCGAGCCGTGGCACGCGGTGCCCGACCCGCGGCGTGCGGTCCTCGACCAGGCGATCGCGGACACCCAGGCGATCCTGGTCGACGTCGTCAACGCCTGACGCCAGCGGATTCCCCGGTTCGAACCGCCGATTCCCATGACGTCGCAGGCCGCGGGAGCGGGCGTAACTTGTGAGGTGTGAGCAACGCGATCGAGGTCCGCGGCCTCGTCAAGGAGTTCGGCCGGGCACGGGCCCTCGACGGCCTCGACCTGCAGGTGGCGGCGGGGGAGGTGCACGGCTTCCTCGGGCCCAACGGCGCCGGCAAGTCGACCACCATCCGCGTCCTCCTCGGGCTGCTGCGGAGCAGCGGTGGCACGGCCACCGTCTTCGGCCTCGACCCGTGGCGCGACTCGACGGACATCCACCGACGCCTGGCCTACGTCCCCGGCGACGTGAGCGTCTGGCCCAACCTCTCCGGCGGCGAGACGATCGACCTGCTGCTGCGGATGCGCGACCTCGACCCGCGCTCGACCCGGCGCGACGAGCTGCTCCAGCGCTTCGAGCTCGACCCGACCAAGAAGGGCCGCGCCTACAGCAAGGGCAACCGGCAGAAGGTCGCGCTGGTCGCCGCCTTCGCCGCTCCCACCGATCTGCTGGTCCTCGACGAGCCCACGTCCGGGCTCGACCCGCTGATGGAGCAGGTCTTCAACGAGTGCCTGGCCGAGCACAAGGCCGCCGGCACCACGGTGCTGCTGTCGAGCCACATCCTGAGCGAGGTCGAGCGGCTCGCCGACCGGGTCACCATCATCCGCGCCGGCAGGGCGGTCGAGTCCGGGACGCTCGCCGACCTGCGGCACCTGCGGCGCAACCGCGTCCGTGCGGAGGTCTCCGGCAGGGTCCCCGACCTCGCCGGGCTCGAGGGCGTCCACGACGTGGAGGTCGACGGCCAGGTGGTCTCCGCCTCCGTGGACCCCGCGGGCCTCCCGCTCCTGCTGAAGGCCATCGACGGCGCCGGGGTGGTCGCGCTGACCAGCACGCCGCCGACGCTGGAGGAGCTGTTCCTCGACGCCTACCGGGCCACCCCGTGAGCGACCGCCTCCGCGGCACCGGGCTCCTCCTGCGCTTCGCGCTGCGCCGCGACCGGGTGCTGCTGCCGGCATGGATCCTGCTGCTCACCGCGATGGTCGTCGCGAGCGCGGCAGCGACCGGTCCGCTCTACGACACGAAGGCCGCGCAGGTCGCCGCCGCGGAGGCGCTGAACGCCAGCCCGGCGATCGTCGCGCTCTACGGGCCGGTCCTCGACACCTCCAGCCTGGGCGAGCTCTCGATGACCAAGCTCACCGTCCTCTACGCCGTGTTCGTCGCGTTCATGTCCGTCGTCGTCGTACGACGCCACACGCGCGTCGAGGAGGAGAGCGGTCGCGCCGAGCTGGTCGGCGCCACCGCCGTCGGCCCGGACGCCCAGGTGGCGGCGGCCCTCGCCGAGGCGGCGCTCGCGTCGGTCCTGCTCGGGGTCCTCGCCGCCGCGGGCGACATCGCGTGCGGGCTGCCGGTCGCGGGCTCGGTGCTCTTCGGCGCCTCGTGGACCGGGATCGGCCTCGTCGGTGCCGGGGTCGCGCTGCTGGCCGCCCAGGTCCCGAGCAGTGCGCGCACCGTCGGCTTCGTCGCCTCCGGGGCGATCGCCGTCCTCTACCTCCTGCGCGCGGTCGGCGACACCACCGCGGGGTGGCTCTCGTGGCTCACGCCCTTCGGCTGGGGCACCCGGCTCAGTGCGTGGCACGAGCCGCGGGTGTGGCTGCTCGTCGGCTACCCCGCCGTGGCGTTAGTGCTGACCGCGGTCGCCCTGGCGCTGCGTCGACGACGCGACCTCGGTGCCGGCGTCCTGCCCGACCGGCCCGGCCCCGCCGAGGGCTCCCCGCGGCTGCGCGACGCGATGGCGCTGGTGTGGCGGCAGCAGGGCACCGCGCTCGGCGGCTGGACGGTCGGCATCGGTGCGATCGGCGTGCTGATGGGCTCGATCGTGCCGAGCATCGGCGACCTGCTTGACGGCGAGTCCACCCGCTCGATCATCGAGTCGATGGGCGGGGAGGGCGCGCTGCAGGACTCCCTGGTCTTCGCCCTGGCCTCGGTCGTGGCCGTCGTGATCGCCTGCTTCGGCATCTCGGCCGTGACCCGGGCGGCCGGCGACGAGCACGACGGTCGCACCGAGATCGTCCTGGCGACCGCGACGTCGCGCGCCGCCGTCCTCCTGGCCGTCGCGACCGCATCGCTCGCCGGCAGCACCTGGCTGCTGCTGGTCTCCGGTGCCGCGACCGCGGCCGGGCGGGGCGACGGGCTCTCCCCGGTCGGTGCGGCGCTCGCCCAGGCGCCCGCCGTGTGGGTCGTGCTCGGCGTGGCCCTGCTCCTGCTGTCGGTCCGCAACCGATGGGCCGTGGCCGGCTGGGCAGTCCTCGCGGCGTGCGTGACCCTCGGCCAGGTGGGCGCCTCGCTCGACCTGCCGGGCTGGCTGCTCGGGGTGTCGCCGTTCCACCACGTCCCGAAGTACCCCTCCGAGGCGTTCGCGTGGGCCCCCGAGGTGGTGATGGCGCTGCTCGCCACGCTGCTCGTCGTCGCGGCGGATCGCCGCTACCGGAGCCGTGACATCGGCTAGCGTCCTGCCCATGTGGCAACCCGAGCCGGGATGGCAGCCCCTCCCGGGCGGCGGCCCGGCCACCGTCGGGGTCTGGTCCTCGAGCCACCGGGGCCGTGACGTGGTGGTCAAGCGGCTCCGCTGCCCCGACCCGCACGACGCCCCGAGCGCGCTGGTCCCGCGCGACGTGAACTACTGGCGTCGGGCCGCCGACGTGGCCCTCAGCGGCGTCGTCTCCGACGCCCCCGGCCTGCGCGAGGCACCCGTGGTCCGCGTCGAGGAGGACGAGGAGGGCATCACCCTCGTGCACGAGCGCGTGGAGCTCCACGACGCGCCCGGGCCGTGGCTCGCGGCGTGCCTCGGCCGCTTCGCCGCCACCGACCTCGGGTCGCACGGGTGGCTCGCCCGCGACCAGCTCCGCAGCCGTCTCGCGCTCGTCGAGCGACGCGGCGGGTGGCGGCTGCTCGCCAGGACCCCGATGGCCGACGTCGCCGACCACCTCTGGTCGCACCGCTCGGTGTGGCTCGACCGCACCGACGCCCTGCCCCAGGTCGCGCAGCACGGCGATCCCTCGGCGGCCAACATCCCCGGCAGGCACGGTGGTCCGGACGGTGAGGACGCCGTCGCGATCGACTGGGCCCACCTCGGCCGCGGGCCGGTCGGGGCCGACCTCGGCTACCTCTCGCTGGCGACCCGCGAGGAGATCGACCCCCTCGTGGAGGCGTACGTCGCCGCCCTCCCGCCCGGCGTGGCCACCACCGAGCAGGTGCTGACCGGCGCGCGGGTGATGGCCGTCTACACCGCGCTCACGCGCCTCGACTGGGCGCTCGCGCGCGTGGCCGACGGCGAGGGCGCGCTGGCCGGCAAGTTCCGCCACCCCAGCGTCGCTCCCTACATCTACGCCATGCAGCGGCAGGTCGCCCACATCGAGGCGCTGCTCGGCTGAGTCGTCAGAGCGTGCTGGCGGAGAAGGTGTCGCAGGCCTCGAGGGTGCCCTTCTCGTAGCCGGTGCTGAACCACTTCATCCGCTGCGCGGACGAGCCGTGCGTCCAGCCCTCCGGGTTCACCCGCTGGCCGCCGGCCTGCTGGATGCGGTCGTCGCCGACCGTCTTGGCCGCGTCGAGGGCCTCCTCGATGTCGCCTTGGTCGAGCTCGAGGAAGATCCCGTCGCCGCCGCTGGCGGCCTTCGTCCACATCCCGGCGTAGCAGTCGGCCTGCAGCTCGAGGCGTACGGCGTCGGAGTTGGGGCCCTGCTGCGTCTTGACCCGGCTCATCGTGCCGAGCAGGTTCTGGATGTGGTGGCCGTACTCGTGGCCGAGGACGTAGGGCTCGACGAAGTCGCCGCCCTGCCCGCCCAGCTGGTTCTCCAGCACGTCCTGGAAGAAGGTCGTGTCGAGGTAGACCTGCTGGTCCGCCGGGCAGTAGAACGGGCCGACCTGCGAGGTGGCCTGGCCGCAGCCGGTCGAGATGGCACCGCTGAAGGTGATGATCTGGGCGGGCGTGAACTGGGTGTCGCCCTGCGCCGGGAGGGTCTCGGCCCAGTAGTCCTCCAGCGAGAGCGCGACCGCCTTGCGCGCGCAGTCGACGTCGGTCTCCGCGTCGGCGCCGGTCTTGCAGTTGGCGTAGCGGTCGCTGTCCTGGGACAGGCCGGCCGGGTTGCCGCTCTGGCCCTGCGGGTCGACGCCGGTCCCGCCCCCGCCGGTGAGCCCGCCGCCGCCCGTGCACTGGGTGAGCAGCACGAAGAGGACGACGATGATGATGCCGCCGATGCCGCCACCGGCCCGCATGCCGCCGGGGATGGGCATCCGCATGCCGCCACCGGACATCCCGCCGCCACCGCCACGGCCACCGGCGTCGGAGACCCTGCCCTTGCTGATGTCGGCCTTCGGGTTGAAGCGCATGGGAGGAGCCTTTCCGCAGGTCATGACGGTGGGTGCGAACCTCTGCGCAGACTAGCGCTGGTGGCGCCGATGGGGCTCGCACGGCCACCCCTTCGTAGGATGTCGCCCGAGATGATCAACGCCCAGAAGCTCGAGGTCCGAGCCGGCGCGCGGCTCCTCATGGAGGACGTCACCTTCCGCATCGCCTCCGGCGACAAGGTGGGCCTCGTGGGGCGCAACGGTGCCGGCAAGACGACGCTCACCCGCATCCTCGCCGGAGAGGGCCAGCCCGCGTCCGGACAGGTGATCCGCAGCGGGGAGATCGGCTACCTCCCGCAGGACCCGCGGGTCGGCGACCCCGAGGTGATCGCGCGCGACCGGATCCTGTCCGCCCGCGGCCTCGACGAGGTCGTACGACGCCTGCGCCAGGCCGAGGTCGACATGGGCAGCGAGGACCCGAAGGTCCACGAGCGCGGGATGCGCCGGTGGGCCAACGCCGATGCCGAGCTGCACGCCGGAGGCGGGTACGCCGCCGAGTCGGAGGCCGCGCAGATGGCGGCCGCCCTCGGGATCGAGGAGCGCATCCTCGCCCAGCCGATCGGCACGCTCTCCGGCGGCCAGCGACGCCGCGTCGAGCTCGCCCGGATCCTCTTCTCGGGCGCGGAGATCATGCTGCTCGACGAGCCGACCAACCACCTCGACGCCGACTCGATCATCTGGCTGCGCGACTTCCTCAAGGCGCACCGGGGCGGCTTCGTGGTGATCAGCCACGACAACGCGCTGCTCGAGGCCACCGTCAACAAGGTCTTCCACCTCGACGCGAACCGCGCCGTCATCGACGTCTACAACATGGGCTGGCACAACTACCTCACCCAGCGCGAGGACGACGAGAAGCGCCGCAAGCGCGAGCGGATGAACGCCGAGAACAAGGCGAAGGCGCTCACCGACCAGGCCAACAAGATGCGGGCCAAGGCCACCAAGGCGACCGCCGCGCAGTCGATGCTCAAGCGGGCCGAGAAGATGATGGCCGGCATCGAGTCCGAGCGCGCCGCCGACAAGGTCGCCCGGATCGCGTTCCCCGAGCCCGCGCCGTGCGGGAAGACGCCGCTCATGGGCACCGAGCTGTCGAAGTCCTACGGCTCGCTGGAGGTCTTCACCGCCGTCGACCTGGCGATCGACCGGGGGAGCCGGGTCGTCATCCTCGGCCTCAACGGCGCCGGCAAGACCACGATGCTGCGGATCCTCGCGGGCGTCGACCAGCCCGACACCGGCGAGGTCGTGCCGGGCTTCGGGCTCAAGATGGGCTACTACGCCCAGGAGCACGAGACCCTCGACGTCAACCGCACGGTGCTGGAGAACATGCACAGCGCGGCCCCGGAGCTCACCGACACGCAGGCCCGCTCGGTGCTCGGCTCGTTCCTCTTCTCCGGCGACGACGCGCACAAGCCCGCCGGCGTGCTGTCGGGCGGGGAGAAGACGCGCCTCGCGCTGGCGATCCTGGTCGTCTCCAGCGCCAACGTGCTGCTCCTCGACGAGCCGACCAACAATCTCGACCCCGCCTCGCGCGAAGAGGTCCTCCACGCGATCCGCAGCTACACCGGCGCGATCATCCTGGTCACCCACGACGAGGGCGCGGTGCGCGCGCTCGACCCCGACCGGGTGCTGCTGCTGCCCGACGGCGACGAGGACCTCTGGAGCGACGAGTACGCCGACCTGGTGTCGTTGGCCTGAGGTTACCGGCGAGTAGTAGCCTCGGGGCATGACTCCCGAGGACCTCGCCGCGGTCGGCCTGCGGCTCGACGTCGACGGCCAGGTCGCGACCGTCACGCTCGACCGACCCGACGTGCGCAACGCCCAGACCCCCGCCATGTGGATCGCGCTGGGCGAGCTGGGCCGCTCGCTCCCCGACGACGTCCGGGTGGTCGTGGTGACGGGGGAGGGTGCGACGTTCTCCGCCGGCCTCGACCGCGCCATGCTCGACCCGGCCACCGCCGGCCAGGAGTCGGTCGTCGGGCTGCTCGCGCTGAGCGACGAGGACGCCTCGGCCCGGATCGACGCCTTCCAGCAGGGCTTCACCTGGCTGCGCGACCCGCGCTTCGTCTCGATCGCGAAGGTCCGCGGGCACGCGATCGGCGCCGGCTTCCAGCTGGCGCTCTCGTGCGACCTGAGGATCGTCGCCGACGACGTGAAGTTCTCCATGAAGGAGTCCGCGCTCGGCCTCGTCCCCGACCTCACCGGCACCAAGCCGCTCGTCGAGCACGTCGGCTACGCCCGCGCGCTGGAGATCTGCGCGACCGCGCGGGTCGTCGGCGCCGAGGAGGCCGTGCGGATCGGCCTGGCCCAGGCGTCGTACGCCCCCACCGACCTCGACGCCGCCGTCGCCGAGCTGGCCGCGGCCCTCCTCGCCCCGATGCCGGGGGTCGTGAGCGAGACCAAGACGCTGCTGCAGGGAGCCGCCGACCGCGACCTCGACGAGCAGCGGCGCCTCGAGCGGGAGGCGCAGGTACGCCGCTTCCGCGCGCTCGCCGCCGCCCTCGCCTGACGTCCCGGGATGCGCCGTTGTCGGTGGCGCGAGGAACAATGGCCACCGGTCGCGGGTTGTGACCGGGGACGAAGGAGCACGGATGTCGATGGGCCCGGGTGCAGGCGGACCGCCGTGGCGGTTCCTGCGCAGCGACCGGAGCGTGGTCGACAACAAGATCGAGCGCAAGACCGTGCGTCGGGTGCTCGGCTTCGCGCGCCCGCACCGGCGACTGATCGCGGGATTCCTCGCGGTGACGGTCGTCGACGCCGGCCTCGTCGTCGTGCCGCCGCTTCTGCTGAAGGCGATCATCGACGACGCGGTGAGCGGTGGTGACCTCTCGCTCGTCATCTGGCTCGCCGCGCTCGTCGCGCTTGTCGCGGTCGTCGACGCGGGCTTCGGGCTGATCACCGGGTGGCTGTCGAGCCGCATCGGCGAGGGCCTGATCTACGACCTCCGCACCCAGGTCTTCGCGCACGTCCAGCGGCAGTCGCTGGCGTTCTTCACCCGCACGCAGACCGGCGCGCTGGTCTCGCGGCTCAACAACGACGTCATCGGCGCCCAACGCGCGTTCACCTCGACGCTGCAGGGCACGGTCTCCAACATCATCGCCGCCATCGTCGTCGGCGTGACGATGCTGTTCCTCAGCTGGCCGGTGACGCTGCTGTGCGTCGCGCTCTTCCCGATCCTGCTGATCGCCTCGCGCGTGGTGTCGCACAAGCTGGCCGACCTCTCGCGCCAGCAGATGGACGGCAACGCCGACCTCGGCAACGCGATGACCGAGCGCTTCAACGTCGGCGGCGCGATGCTGCTCAAGCTCTTCGGCCGCCGCGACGTCGAGGACGCGACCTATGCCCGCAAGGCCGCCGTCGTCCGCGACCTCGGCATCCGGATCTCCCTGCTCACCCGCGTCTTCTTCGCCGCGATGACGCTGGTGCCCCAGCTCGCCACCGCGCTGGTCTACGGCATCGGTGGCTGGCTCGCGATCCGCGGCGACCTCTCCGTCGGCACCATCGTCGCGCTCGGGGTGCTGCTCACCCGCCTGCTCGGCCCGCTGCAGGGGCTGTCCAACGTCCGCATCGACGTGATGACCGCGCTGGTGAGCTTCGACCGGGTCTTCGAGGTCCTCGACCTGCCGTCGCTGATCCAGGAGAAGCCCGGCGCCGTCGAGCTGCCCCGCACCGCGTCGAAGCTGGAGTTCGACCACGTCGCCTTCACCTACCCCCGCGCCGACCAGATCTCGCTGGCCTCGCTCGAGACCGTCGCCCGCAAGGAGTCCGGGGACAGCGGCCAGGTGCTCCACGACGTCTCCTTCACCGCCGAGCCGGGCCAGATGGTCGCGCTCGTGGGTCCGTCCGGCGCCGGGAAGACGACGGTCACCCACCTCGTCGCGCGGCTCTACGACGTCGAGCGCGGCGCCGTGCGGGTCGACGGCCACGACGTCCGTGACGTGACGCTGCAGTCGCTGGAGGACGCCGTCGGCTACGTCACCCAGGACGCGCACATGTTCCACGACACCATCCGGGCCAACCTGCTCTACGCCCGGCCCGAGGCCACCGACGACGAGATCTGGGCCGCCCTCGAGGCCGCGCAGATCGCCCACCTGGTGCGCGTGCTGCGCGACGGCCTCGACACCGTCGTGGGCGATCGCGGCTACCGCCTCAGCGGGGGAGAGCGCCAGCGCCTCGCGATCGCCCGGCTCCTGCTCAAGGCGCCGTCGATCGTCGTGCTCGACGAGGCGACCGCCCACCTCGACAGCGAGTCCGAGGCGGCCGTCCAGGGCGCGCTCGACGCCGCGCTCGAGGGCCGCACGTCGCTGGTCATCGCGCACCGGCTCTCCACCGTCCGCAACGCCGACCTGATCCTCGTCCTCGACGACGGCCGCGTCGTCCAGTCCGGCACCCACGCCGACCTCCTCGCCGCCGGCGGGCTCTACGCCACGCTCCACGCGACCCAGTTCCGCGAGGCCCCGGTCGGCTGACGCGTCTCCCTCGGCACGCCGTTCACCGGTGCGTCGTGCCCGGCTAGCCTCGGGCCATGGATCTCCAGCTGGCCGACCGCGTCTTCATCGTCACCGGGGGAGCCCGGGGACTTGGGCGGGCGAGCGCCGACGCGCTGGTCGCGGAGGGCGCCCGCGTCGTGCTGTCGGGGCGCTCGCAGGAGTCGCTCGACGCGGCCGTCGCGACCCTCAACGACGCTGCCGGGCGCGAGGCGGCGGTCGGCGTGGCGGTCGACAACTCCGAGCGCGGGGCGCCCGCCCGGCTGCTCGCCGCGGCCGACTCCGCCTGGGGACGGATCGACGGCGCCCTGATCAGCGTGGGCGGCCCGCCGAAGGGCCCGGTCACGACCATCACCGACGAGCAGTGGACCGCTGCCTTCGAGTCGGTCTTCCTCGGCGCGGTGCGCCTGGCCCGCGAGGTCGGCACGTCGCTGCCCGCCGGCGGGGCCCTGGGGCTGGTGCTCTCCTCGAGCGTGCGGTCCCCGCTGCCGGAGATGGCGATCTCCAACGGACTGCGCCCGGGCCTCGCGATGGTCGCCAAGACCCTCGCCGACGAGCTCGGCCCCCGCGGCGTACGAGTCAACGGGCTCCTGCCGGGTCGCATCGCCACCGAGCGGGTCGCCGAGCTCGACGCGTCGACCGGTGACCCCGAAGCAGCACGCCACCGGGCAGAGGCGACGATCCCGCTCGGTCGCTACGGTGAGCCGGAGGAGTTCGGCGCGGTGGCGGCGTTCGTGATGTCGCCGGCCGCGTCATTCCTGACGGGCGTGATGCTCCCGGTCGACGGCGGACTCCTGCGCGCCCTGTGACGACGGACGAGGGGCGGGGGGCTCGTCGTCCCAGTCCTCGCCGCGGTCGAGCCGCTCGCGCCAGGTCTTGCGCTTCGGCTTGGGCGCCACCGCCCTGGCTGGGGCGGGCTTCGCCGGGGCGGCCGGCGCCGGCTTGTCGGCGGGTCGGGGTGCGGACCGGTCACTGCCGGCCCACGGCCCGCGACCGCCGCGCATCTCGTCGACGATGAGGAAGAAGAAGCCGAAGATCGCCAGCGCTCCGAAGAACCACCACTGCAGGCCGTAGAAGAAGTGCGGTCCGTTGTTCAGCTCCGGCAGCTCGACCGGGAGCAACGCCTCGGCCGGCTCCGGCGACTCGCTGCGGAGGTCGACCCAGCCGCCGAGCACCTCACGGTCGAGGGCCTCGCCGATCTCGCCGCTGTTGACCGCGCGGGTCGACTTCCCGGACACGTGGGTGCTGTCGCCCTCGGCGTCCTGGCGGACCCACCCCGTCACGGTGACCTCGCCGCTGGGCGGGGCGGGCACGTCGGCCGACGTCGCACCGCGGTTGTCGGTGGCGTACCACCCGCGGTCGACGAGCAGGCTGGACCCGTCGGCGAGCTCGAGGGGCACGACGACGTCGACGCCGGCCTCGCCCTCACGCGTGCGGTAGCGCACGATCACCGTGTCGTCGACGTCGTAGGTCCCGGTCGCCTCGACGATCCGCCACTGGTCGGCCCTGGTGACGGGCTCGCCGGGGGTGAGCACGTCGGTGACGGGGGCAGGCCCGGCCTTCTCGTTGCGCTCGATGATCGAGTTCAGCTGCTTGCGGTCGTCGAGCCGGTGGAACTGCCACTCGCCGAGCCGCCACGCGACCCAGGCGAGGAAGACGACGACGAGTGCGAAGACGATCCAGCGGCGTGAGACGAGGAACCGCATCTTGTGCACCCGCCGAGGTTATCCGCCGCTTCCTGAGCCGCAGACGGTGCCTCGGTAGACTCGGCGGGTGACGACACCTCTGGCAGATCGCTTCGGCCGCGTGGCCACTGACCTGCGCGTGTCCCTGACCGACCGGTGCAACCTCCGGTGCAGCTACTGCATGCCGGCGGAGGGCCTCGACTGGCTCCCCACCGACGAGACGCTCACCGACGACGAGGTGGTCCGGCTGGTCACCATCGGGGTCGAGCAGCTGGGGATCCGGGAGGTGAGGTTCACCGGCGGTGAGCCGCTGCTGCGTCGCGGGCTCCTCGACATCGTGGCCCGCAGCCACGCGCTCGGCGTCGAGACGTCGCTGACCACCAACGCGCTCGGCCTCCAGCGCACCGCCCAGGCGCTGGCCGACGCGGGGCTCGACCGGATCAACGCCAGCCTCGACACCGTCAGGCCCGAGACCTTCGCGACGATCACCCGGCGCGACCGGTTCGACGACGTCGTGGCGGGCCTCGAGGCCGCGAAGGCCGCCGGACTCGGACCGATCAAGATCAACGCCGTCCTGCTGCGCGGCACCAACGACGACCAGGCGCCCGAGCTGCTGCGCTGGTGCCTCGAGCACGGCTACGACCTCCGCTTCATCGAGCAGATGCCCCTCGACGCCCAGCACGACTGGAACCGCGCGGCGATGGTCACGGCCGACGAGATCTTCGAGTCGCTGTCGGGCGAGTTCACGCTGACGCCCCACTCCGAGCCGCGGGGCAGCGCCCCCGCCGAGCTCTTCGCCGTCGACGGCGGTCCTGCCACCGTCGGCATCATCGCCTCGGTGACCCGGCCCTTCTGCGGCGACTGCGACCGGGTCCGGATCACCGCCGACGGCCAGGTCCGCAACTGCCTGTTCGCCCGTCACGAGTCGGACCTCCGCACGGCGCTCCGGTCCGGCGCCAGCGACGCCGTCATCGCCGAGCGCTGGGTCGTCGCGATGCGGGGCAAGGCCGCGGGACACGGGATCGACGACGAGACCTTCCTCCAGCCCGACCGCCCGATGTCCGCCATCGGGGGCTGAGCGGAGACGCGCCAGCGGATCCGCTGATGGTGGTCGAGCGAGCCGCGCGACCGAGGAACGAGGTCGTGACCGGCGTGTCGAGACCCGGAGCCCTGGTGATGAGCCTCGATCGGTACGACGTCAGGCGGGCGTGTGCGCCACGACGTCCTTCAGGAACCCGCGGGCCCCGAGGAAGTCGCTGAGCGACTGGCGGTGCTCGTCGCACGCGAGCCACGACTTGCGGCGCTCGGGCGTGTGGATCTTCGGGTTGTTCCACTGCAGGTCCCACACGGCGTCGGCCTGGCAGCCCTTGGCCGAGCAGATGTCGCGGTCCATCTCGGGCTGCACGGGGATCCTTCCGGGAGGGCGGCGGGCTGCCGGGAAAAGCAAGGTGCCGGACAGCCACGGGGGGAAGCTGTCCGGCACCTCAGAGTGCGAAATCGCAGACGGGGGATGCTGCGCTCGCGTCAGCGATCATGGCACGGCGATGTGGCAAAACCAAACTTCTGCTGGGCAGGTGTCAAGCAAAAATCAGTGCTCGTCGTCGTCGCGCGCCGTCAGTTCATGGGTGCCGGGGGAGTCCCGCAGCGTGAATCCGTCGTCGCGCTGGTCGCCGGCGTTGGCCATCACCACCGCGAACAGCGGCAGGAACACCGCGGCGGCCACCAGGACCCACCGCAGCGGGCCGGGTCCGACCGCCACGGCGGCGATGAAGCAGACGAGGCGGATCGACATCGACACGCCGTAGCGCACCTGCCGTGAGTGCATGTCCTCGGCGGCGCTGCTGCGTGCCGTGGTGATGCGGACGGCGTCCTGCTTGGCCATGCTCTCGACTCTACGCCTGCCCTCCGCATCGCTAGGGTCGTGGCACCACGACCAGGAGGCACCCCCATGACCAACCGCACCTACCGCGTCACCGAGATCGTCGGCACCTCGCCCGACGGCATCGACGCAGCCATCCGCAACGGCATCGAGCGCGCTGGCAAGACGCTGCGCCACATCGACTGGTTCGAGGTCACCCAGGTCCGCGGCCAGGCCAAGGACGGCCAGGTCGAGCACTTCCAGGTCGGCATGAAGGTCGGCTTCCGCCTCGAGGACGAGTGAGCCTGTTTCGGCGTACCCCGCGGTAATCACTAGCGTCGGGCTCGTGAGCGACAACCCGAGCACCCCCAAGTCCGTACTCGTCACCGGCGGCAACCGCGGCATCGGCCGTGCGATCGCCGAGGCGTTCATCGCCCAGGGCGACAAGGTGGCGGTCACGACCCGCAACGGCGGTGCTCCCGAGGGTGCGCTCGACGTGCGCTGCGACATCACCGATGCCGACGCCGTCGAGGCCGCGTTCAAGCAGGTCGAGGAGGCCCACGGCCCGGTCGAGGTGCTCGTGGCCAACGCCGGCATCACCAAGGACACGCTGCTCCTCCGGATGAGCGAGGACGACTGGTCCTCGGTCATCGACACCAACCTCACCGGCACCTTCCGGCTCGCCAAGCGCGCCGCGAAGGGCATGCTCCGCCTGCGCCGTGGCCGGATCATCCTGATCTCGTCGGTCGTCGGCCTCCTCGGCTCGGCCGGGCAGGTCAACTACGCCGCCTCCAAGGCCGGCCTCGTCGGCATGGCCCGTTCGCTCGCCCGCGAGCTCGGCAGCCGCTCGATCACCACCAACGTCGTCTCGCCCGGCTTCGTCGAGACCGACATGACCGACGTCCTCACCGACGACCAGAAGGACGCGATCAAGGGGCAGGTGCCCCTGGGCCGCTACGCCTCCCCGGCCGAGGTCGCCTCCGCGGTCACGTGGCTCGCCTCGGACGGCGCCGCCTACGTCACCGGGGCCGTGATCCCGGTCGACGGCGGCCTCGGCATGGGCCACTGACCCACCACCACCTGACTTCTCCGACAGCACCAGCGAAGGGACACACCCATGGGAATCCTCGACGGCAAGCGCATCCTCGTCGCCGGCGTCACGATGGACAGCTCGATCGGCTTCGCGACCGCCCGGGTCGCACAGGAGCAGGGCGCGACGGTGCTCATCTCCAACTTCGGCCGTGCGCTCGGCATCACCAAGCGGATCGCCAAGCGGCTCCCGCAGGAGCCTCCGGTGCTGGAGCTCGACGTCACCGACGAGGAGCACCTCGCCGGCCTCGCCGACCAGGTGCGTGAGCACGTCGACGGCCTCGACGGCGTGGTCCACTCCATCGCCTACGGCAACCCCGAGACGCTGCTCGGCGGGAAGTTCATGGACGGCCCGTGGGAGGACGTGGCGCAGGCGGTGCAGGTGTCGGCGTACTCCCTCAAGTCGCTCGCCGTCGCCACGAGGCCCCTGCTCTCGCGTGGCAGCTCGATCGTCGGGCTGACCTTCGACGCGACCACCGCGTGGCCGGCGTACGACTGGATGGGCGTGGCCAAGGCGGCCCTGGAGAACACCTCGCGCTACGTCGCGCGCGACCTCGGTCCCGAGGGCATCCGCTGCAACCTGGTCTCCGCCGGCCCGCTCAAGACGCTGGCCGCGAAGGCGATCCCGGGCTTCGAGGAGCTCGAGTCGTCGTGGAAGGACCGTGCGCCGCTGGGCTGGGACGAGTCCGACCACACGCCGACCGCGCAGGCCGTCTGCGCGCTGCTGAGCGACTTCTTCCCGGCCACGACCGGCGAGATCGTCCACGTCGACGGCGGCTTCCACGCGATGGGGCTCTGACCCGCCGGGCCCACTTCGGTAGTTTCGCCCGGTGACCTCACTCGTCGAGCTCCGGATCCTCGAAGGACCCAACCTCTACTTCCCGCGCGCCGCGGTGAAGCTGACCCTCGACGTCTCGACGATCACCGAGGCCGACGACGAGGCCGTGCTGCGCTTCGCGCGGCGGATCTCGCTGCGCTCGACCCGGCCGGGCGCGGCCGGCTCCGGGTTCCGCCAGCGGTTCGCGCTGCGTGCGGTCGAGCGACTGGTCCGGGCGATCGCGACCGAGGCCGGCACCAGGCGGCTCGCCGTGCGGGTGCGGCCCACGTCCGACCCCGACGTGCTCGTGGTCGCCTTCCCGTGGCGCAACCGCGGTCGGGCCAGGGCGCTGGGCGAGGCGGTCGCGCACGCGCTCGACGCGCTCCCCGCACCCGACGTCGAGTCGGCGGTGAGCCGGGCGGCCGCGGAGGTCGCGGCCGCACCGAGGGGGGAGCGGCCCACCACGATCGTCCCCACCATCCCGGTCGTCGCGGTGACCGGCACCAACGGCAAGACCACGACCAGTCGGATGATCGCCCATGTCGCGCGCACGAGCGGCCTGGTGGTCGGCTGGTCCAACACCGACGGCATCTACCGCGACGGCGTGCTGGTGGAGGCCGGCGACTACTCCGGTCCGTCCGGCGCCGCGCGGGCGATGGCCCTCGACGGCGTCGAGCTCGCCGTCACCGAGACCGCGCGTGGCGGCATCCTGCTGAAGGGCATCGGCATCACCCGCAACGACGTGTCCGTCGTGACCAACGTGACGGCCGACCACCTCGGCCTGCAGGGGATCGACACCGTCGACCAGCTCGCGGAGGTGAAGTCGGTCGTCCCGCGCATCACGAAGAAGGACGGCTGGGCGGTGCTCAACGGCGACGACCCGCGCGTGCTCGCGATGCGGTCGGTCATCTCCGCGCAGCCGTGGATCTTCAGCCGCGACCCCGACTCGCCCGCGGTGCGCGAGGTGCTCAGCCACGGCGGCGGTCGCGCCACGACGGTCATCGACGGCTGGATCACCGTCCTGCGCCCCGGCGCCGACCCCGACCCGCTGGTCGAGCTGGTCGACGTACCCATGACGCTGGCCGGCCTGTCGCGCTTCAACATCGAGAACGCGCTCGCGGCCGCCTCCGCGGCCCTCGCCATCGGGCTGGACCGCGCCGACGTCGTCGAGGGCCTCCGGTCGTTCCGGCCGGACGCCGAGCACAACCCGGGCCGGATGAACTTCTTCTCGATGCCGCACGACGTCTCCGTCGTGATGGACCTCGCCCACAACGAGGCCGGGCTCGAGGCGCTGCTCGAGATCATGGGAGGCGTACGACGTCCCGGTGCCCGGCTGCTGCTCGGCCTCGGTGCCGTGGGCGACCGGACCGACGAGCTCATCGACGCGCTGGGCGAGATCGGGGCGAAGGGCAGCGACGTCGTCGCGATCGGGCACAAGGCGCACTACCTGCGCGGCCGCACGACGACGGAGATCGACGACCTGCTCCGGGCCGGTGCGGCGCGCGTGGGCGTGACGGACATCGACACCTACGAGACCGAGGTCGAGTGCCTCGCGGCACTGGTGGCGCGCGCCGAGGCCGGCGACGTGGTCGGCCTGATGTGCCACGCCGAGCGGCAGCAGGCCTACGACTGGATCGCCGCGCACGGTGGCACGGCCGACAGCCCCGAGGTGCTCTCGGCGAAGGTCCGGGCGGCTGCCACGTGAGCGCTGCACGTGACGACGAGGCCCGCAGCGCCGCAGCCGGCTGGGCCGGGTTCTACGACTGGCTCGCGCCCGACTACGACGACTGGGCGGACCGCGTCGGGTGGAGCGCCAACGACGCAGCGCGCGCGCTCCTCGCGCCGCTCGGGCTCGCCCCGGACCGCGTCCTGGACCTCGGCGCGGGCACGGGCCTGACGGCCCGGATGCTGGCGTCGCTCTACCCGGGCGCCGAGCTGACGCTCGTCGACGTGTCGCCGGCCATGGTCGAGCAGGCGAGGCAGGCATTCCCGTCGGCCGAGCTCGTCGTCGCGGACGCCGCCGGCTTCCTGCGCGACACCCCGGGGCAGTGGGACCTGGTCGTCGTCGTCGGCGTCCTCGAGCTGGTCCCCGACATGTTCGAGGTGCTCGAGCGCGCCGCCACCCACCTCGTCCCGAGCGGCCACCTGCTGGCGAGCCACGAGCCGATCGTGCCCGGGCCGACGGTCCAGGCCACCGGGGTCAGCGTCGTCCGCGGTGGCTACCGCGTGCAGCGCTTCGAGCGCGCCGAGGTCGCGCGGCGGGCGGCGACCTACGGCCTGCGCCAGGTCGCGACGAGCGACGTCGTCGCCTTCCACCGCGAGGGTGACGGCAGCGAGGCGCTCGACGAGCTCGTCGTGTGGACGCGAGACGCCTGAGCGCGCTCAGCGGGTGACGAGCGGTTCCAGCAGCCGGTGGGGCACGCGCAGGGCACGGGAGACCGGGTCGTCGCGCAGGAACGGGTCGGCCCCCGGGCCGGGCCGTGTCTCGACGTCGGCCGGGCGCGGAGCCGCGTCGCAGGTGGTGCAGCGACCGTCGGCGCCGAGGACCCCGCACTCGGCGTCGTCCACGACGTGGTGGAACGTCCGTCGCGGGCGACCCGGGCTGGTCTGCCCGTCTCCCCACTGGGCGAGCCCGTGCAGGACCGGCCAGAGGTCGAGCGCGTCGGGCGTCAGCTCGTAGGACGCATGGCCCTCGCCGACCCGGGCGAGGAGGCCGGCGGCGACGAGGGCGTCGAGCCGCGCTGCGAGGACGGCGCGTGACACGTCGAGGTGGGCCTGGAGGTCGGAGAAGCGACGAACCCCGAGGAAGCAGTCGCGCAGGATCAGCAGGGTCCAGCGCTCGCCCACCAGCTCCAGCGAGCGGGCGATGCCGCAGTCCTGCCGCGGATAGTCGGTGCCGAGTGCCATGGAGCGATGCTATCGTGCTTTGGTCTGGTCAACGAACCAAAAGGAGTGACCGTGTCGCCTCGCCGCACCCTCGCGACCGCCTCCCTCGGCACGGTCGCCGTCCTCGTGGCCTTCACCGCACCGCTGGCCAACTTCAACGAGACCGTCGCCGGGCTCGGTGCCGGACACCGCGGTGGCACGTGGGTGCTGAGCTCGATGAGCATCGGGCTCGGTGCGTTCCTGCTCACCGCCGGCCGGCTGGCCGACGACTACGGACGCCGGCGCTGGTTCGTGCTGGGCTCCCTGCTCCTCGGGCTCGCGTCGCTGGCAGGTGCCGCCTCCACGGACGTGACCGCCTTCGTCGCGTCCCGCGTCGCTGCCGGTGCCGGCGGCGCAGCCGTGGTCGCGGCCGGGCTCGGGATGATCGCCCACGCGCATCCCGACCCCCTCGCCCGTGGCCGTGCCACCGGGGTGTGGGGTGCGAGTGTCGGCGCCGGCATCGCGATCGGCCCGCTGCTCGGCAACTACCTGAGCTCGCTCCACTCCTGGCGCGACGTCTACGTCGTCCTGGGCGTCGCCGGCCTCGCCCTCGCGGTCGCCGGTCGGGGATGCCCGGAGTCGCGCTCGGACCACCGGGCCAGGCTCGACCTCGCGGGTGTCGTGCTGATGGCGCTCGGCACCGCGTCGCTGCTCGCCGGGCTGACCGAGGGGCGCGCCGGGTGGGCGCGTCCGGTCACCGTGGTGCTGCTGGCAGCCGGCGCGGCGATGCTCGTGGCGTTCGTCGTCGTCGAGGGCCGCTCGACCCATCCGATGCTCGACCTCGGCCTGCTGCGCCGCCCGGCCTTCCGCGCGGTGAACATCGCCGGCCTGGCCACGGGTGCCGGGATCATCGCGCTGATGTCGTACGTCTCCGGGTTCGTGGGCTCCGCCCTCGGCATCTCGGCGACGACCGCGGCCTGGCTGATGCTGGCGTGGTCGCTGCCGAGCGTCGTCACGGCGTTCGCGGCCCGCCGGCTCCCGGAGGCGTGGAGCGGTCGTGCGCGGATGTCGGGTGCCCTCGCGGTCATCACCGTGGGGCAGCTGCTCGTGCTGGGCGTCGGCACCGGGAGCGGCCCGGCGAGGTTCGTGCCCGGCCTGCTGCTGGCCGGCGTGGCGACGGGCGTCCTCAACGCCGCGATGGGTCGCGAGAGCGTCGCGAGCGTGCCTCCCGGCCAGGCGGGCCTCGGCAGCGGGGCCAACAACACCGCCCGCTACCTCGGCTCGGCGCTCGGCGTCACCGTGGTCTCGGTCGTCGCTGCTCCCGCCGGCGCCGTCACCGCGCAGGGCCTGGTCGACGGCTGGCACCGCGCCGTCCTCGTCACGGCGCTGGTCTCGCTCGTCGGGGCCGTCGGCGTCGCGCTGCTCGGCGAGCGGGCACCGCGACCCCAGCCTGCGAGCGTGCTGTCCGAGCGGTGAGTGGGACAGGTTCCACGCCGCGTCCCCGCTCGCGGGCCCTTCAGGTCGATCGTCCCCTCGTACGTCCCCGGCCTCGGCCCCTTCGCGAGCACGAGGTGCCGCTGTGCCGCGGTAGCGTACGCCGTGGTCGGTGCGGACAGCGTCGCTGACGAGAGGGCGAGGCCGGTCATGACGGTGCGAAGCGAGCCTCGACACCACTCCGGTTCTTGACGATCCCTGAACCCCTCCCGCCAGCGCGGATGTCGGACTCAAGGGATAGAATACGAACATAGTTTCGAGCCGCCGAGCTCGGGTCCTTCCTCGCCGATGACGGCTGTACACACCTCAGAGACACAGACCCTCCACCTGTAGTCGACGCGCCACGAGGGCGCGGAGAGGTCTGTTTTCCGTGAGTGCCATCCCCGCCGAGGACGACGCCGGCCAGTGGCGTGCGCCTGGGGTCGACGCTCCGGCGTCAGCACCAGTGACGTCCTTGGCGGTCGCTTCGCTGCTGCGGCGCCTCGATGGTGTGCTGGACGACCTCCACGGGCTGTCACTGGCCGGACTGTCGGACGCCGACGTCACCGAGCTGCTGGACGCCACCACGACCGCATCCAGCCGTCTCGCTGCGATGCAGTGCGCCACAGCAGCCCAGGCCGACGACCGCCGCCTCGGTGAGCCGACTGGCGCACGGCACACCCATCACTGGTGGGCGCGGCGCAGCCGACTGACCCGGGCCGAGGCCGGCCGGCTGGTGCGCCTCGGGCGCGCCCTCGCGACCGAGACCCACGCACCCACCGCGGCTGCGTTCGCTGCCGGCGACCTCCGGGTCGACCAGGCACGCAAGATCGTGGATTCCGTGGACGCCCTCCCGGCAGCACGGGTCGACGACGAGATCCGCGCCAAGGCCGAGACCATGCTGCTCGGCCTCGCGCGCCAGCACGACGCCCGCGACCTGACCCAGCTCGGGAAGCGGATCCTCGACACGGTGGCCCCTGAAGTGGGGGAGTCCCACGAAGCGGCCGCCCTCGCCGCCGAGGAAGCCCGTGCTGCCGCGACCGCTGACCTCACCGTCTACGACGACGACCACGGCTCCTCCCACGGCACTTTCACCATGCCGACCACGGCGTGGAAGATGCTCCAGCGCCACCTCCTCGCCCTCGCCAACCCCGCCCGCCACACCGACCAGCAGCTCCGCGACGAGACCGGGGCCCTGAAGCCGCTCCGGCGCCGCCTGGGCGAGGCGTTCGTCGAGTACGTCGAGCGATACCCCGCCGACGCCACCCCACAGACCGCCGGGGTGAGTGCCACCGTCGTGGTCACGATGACCCTCGAGCAGCTCCTCGGCGAGCAGGCAACCGCGCTGCTCGACGACGGCACCCGCATCTCCGCCGGCCAAGCGCGCAGGCTCGCCTGCGAGGCCGGGATCATCCCTGCCGTTCTCGGGGCCGGATCAGTGCCCCTCGATCTCGGGCGCAGTACGCGGCTGTTCACCAAGTCCCAGCGCATCGCCCTCGGCCTGCGCGACGGCGGTTGCACCGCCCGCGGCTGCGAGACCACCGCCTCCGGGTGCCACGCACACCACGACGACCCTTGGGCCAAGGGCGGCCGCACCGAACTCGCCTCCGGCCGACTCCTCTGCCCCCACCACCATCGGCTCGTTCACGACTCTCGCTACTTCGTGACGACGCACGCCGACAACACCCTCACCTTCACCATGCGGACGTGAGGAGAGCGTGCTTCGACTTCAGCCGAACGTCTGGGACTAGACGTCAGTCACGCTTAAGAAATGCGCGGCACCCCGCCGCGTGTCGGGATTGCGTCGCTCACTCGGCGAGACTCGATGTTCTGCTTCAGACTGGTGATCCCGGATCGTCGCGTACATAGCTGTTTCGACGCAAGATCGTGAGCTCATGCCCGGCATGCCAGGTCACCGCACGGAACTGGAGGACTCGGTGAACCAACACTTCGCGAAGGCAATCGGCGGACTTCTCATCATGCTCGTCGCCACCGGCTGCGGAGGCGCGGGCAGCACAAGTCCTGAACCGAGCGAAGACGCGACCTCCAGTGGGACACCGTCACCGGCTCCGACCGAGACGCCAGAACCGGTCGCATCACTTCGCGATGTCTGTCCCGAGATCGAGGCGCCGCTACTCGCGGACGACGAACCACTGATCCCCACTTACGACACGCTAGAGGCGATGAGTAGTGCCGCGTTGGACGGGCTGATCAATGGGGACACCGAGACCAAGAACGCGGTAGAGCCCTTCATCGACAGCTTGGCACCGGTGAAGGATCACGTCCGGACGGGAGGCGTGACTGGCACGATGTCAGACAGCGAGGCTGCTCGAACGCTCATCGACGCTCTCGATCAGCTGGCGGTTCGCTGCAAAGCTGCGGGCTCATCTGCACTTCAATGAATCGGCGATCCCAGCCAGCGTCATAAGAGTGACTCCGAGTGGCTCGCCTGCCGTAGCGTCCCCGGCCGATCGGCTCCACAGCTCTCGGCGAAGGTTTGGCGACTGCCGGACATCGCTCGAGCGTTGGCCTGGCAAGCCCATTCCGCCGCTTGGCCTGTTCACCGTCACGCCGACGGCAGGGCGCTTGCTAGCTCGCGGTGCACTCGTTCTATGGCGTGAACGTCGAGGTCGCCGGGTGACGTGAGGGTGGATTGCAGGCGTTTGGGCCACAAGACTTGGACGTCGCGTGTGGTGAATGCGCCGCCGATCAGCGGCCAGTCGGCGTCGACGAAGCACAGGACGCCGTGCACGGGGATCTGATCACCGACGACTGTGCGGACGACGTCGACCTGCTTGAGGACTCCGTCGACCAGCTTGGTGCAGTCTCGTCGGCCGACGATGAGCCGTTCCACACGTGGGCGCAGGAGCCCGCCCTCGACCCGAAGGCGTGGGCGTCCGCTGTACCGCTTCGCGTCGATCACGTAGACGCCCGTGGTTGTGACTGCGAGGTGGTCGATGTTCGCTCGACTCTCGGGGATGCGCCGGTCGTGAAGGACCCGGCACGCCTCGGACTGCAGCGAGTTCAGGCGGCCACCGAGGCGCTCTTCTACGACGGCTCCGGTGTCCCACGCCGTCGTGGATGGTGGGTCGTCGCTGAGGGCCAGGATGAGACCGCCGAGTTTCGGATGCTTGTCACGGATGCGTTTCTCTCGCCCCGCCTTGCGGCGTTCGAACTCGCGCCGCGCGGAACTCCCCGCCTCACCGATATCAACGTCGAGGTCTGGCTCAGGCAGATCGTGGTCGTGGGTCACGCAGCGGATGGTCTTGGTCTCGCGCTCGTAGACGGCTTCAGTCTTCGCAGGCAGCGCGGCGTCGCAGATCCTGCACGTGCCGGCATACCGCAGGCGCATCTGCTTCTCGGCTGGCGCCGTCGTGTCGTCCACGCCTGGACCGTAGCCGTCGGTCGCGTAGCTGGTCCCGGCATTGCCGAAGGTGGCAGCGATCCCCTCCAAGCCCCTTTGCGGTCTTAGCGTCGGGCAAGTGCCTCGCCCTTCGATGGCGGACCAGGCGACGCTTGGCCGACTCCGCCAGGTGACACCGATGAACACGCTGCTTCCGTTCCAACCCGACGCCATGACACCTGCGCAGCTTGCTGCAGTGTCGTACCTCGATCGCTACTCCGGGCACACCCACACGCTGTACTCATCCCAGCTGCGGCGCTGGTTCGCCTGGTGCGAAACGAACAGGCTTGACCCGCTCATCAGGATCCAGCGGGCCCACATCGATCTCTACATCCGACACCTCGGGCAAGCCGGGCTGATGGCGTCCTCCGTCGTTACCTCGATGCATGCCGTCCGCGGGTACTTCAGGTACGCCCACATCGATGGACTCATCGTGGCCGACCCAGCCGTCGACGCACGCCTGCCGAAGTTGTACCGCGACGAGTCCCGCATTCAAGGCTTGGATCGTCTCGAGCTCATCCGCTTCCTCCAAGTCGCGCAGACGCTCACCGTCCACCACGGGGCGCTCGCGTTTCTCCTCGGCATCAACGCCCTCCGCGCGTCCGAAGCGGCCGCGGTCCGGATCGAGGACTACGTCGAAACGCTCCGCGGACATCGAGTGATCCACCTCGTCGGGAAGGGCGACAAGCCCGCCACCATGCCCATCACCTTTCCGGTGCTGCGTGTTCTCGAGGCATGCCGAGTCGACCGGACCGAGGGCCGGCTCATCCTGCGGCCTGTCTCCGGCAATCCCATCGATCGCCGAGATGTTTACCGTATGGTCGCCCGCATCGCGAAGGCAGCAGCTATCCCACGCCACACCAGCCCGCACTCGCTCCGTCATGCCGCGATCGGCAATGCTTTCGACGCAGGCGTTCCGCTACGTGACGCGCAGATCCTCGCGAGACACTCCGACCCACGCACCACCGAGCACTACGACCGCGCCCGCGGGAATCTTGACCGCCACGGCGTCCACTTCCTCACGGCCTACGTTGCCGGGGTCTAAGCGGGGGAACGCCAACAGCAAAGAACGGGCGTTCGCGCATGCCACGGCGGCCTGCCCCGTTTGAGGAGACTTGCTCGAAGGTCCGCAATGAGCGCAGGCCTCGTGCAGAATGACCCGGTGCTCCTTCGTCGCGGTCTTCCGCTCGCCCTGCTGTCAGCTCTTTTGATCTCGCCGCCTGCGTGGGCAGCGCCGCAAGCCATCACCATCTCGGACCCAGCGGACGCCTCGTCGGTCATCAGTGGTGGTCCGGAGCCAGACGTTGCTTCAGTGACCGTGACCCAGAATGGATCCACCATTTCGGCTTCGATGAGCTTCCATGGACCTGCGCTCGCGTCCAGCAGTCCGCGCATTTATGACACATTCTTTCCCCTGAGTTTAGGGAGAACGCAGCGTACAAATCCGTCTGATCCGAACTCTGCAAGTTGGTGCAGCGCCGGCGCCAACATGAACGTACGCTTCAGCACAGGGTCGCCGTACGGTGAATTCACGGTTTCCGGCGCGGCCGGTTCGTTGCCATTCACGACTCCTGCCTCGTTTAATGCCGATCGGACTCAACTGACGTGGGGCATGACGCACTCGTCATTCTCCTCGGATCAAGACTGCATGAAGGCTGGACCGTTCTACGCCAACATCTATTCCAGCGTTTCGCACCCCGACAGCTACTACAACTCCTCCTGCCGTTGCTGGCTTTTGTCTGTCAAGCTCGACAGGCTGAACGGCGCAGACGACTCAGACTCTGAAAGCACCTACTGGTTCCCCGGCAAAGTGCCCCCGCCGCGGGTCTCAGGACTCCTCTGGAGCAGTTCGCTCACTGAGGGCAAACCGGTGGACTACCACGCATACGCGTTAGGCACCAAGGGCTCATCGCGAGTATCGACGGTGAAGTGGTTCCAGGGCGCATCGCTTGTGCAGTCCACTAGCGCTCCTGTTGTAGTCGGCGCAGCTGACACCGTGTTTACCTTCATCCCGCCTGCGCCCGGATCGTATCGGGCTGAGCTCAGCCACGACGGCGGAGTGCTCAAGACGACATCTTTCGAGGTCAAGGCAGACCCGAACAAGCCCGTCCCCGTTCCACCTGCTCCCGTCGTGACACCCATCTCAATTGGCAAGAAGCCTCCGGTCATCAAGGGGAAGGCTGTTGTTGGCAAGCGTCTGAAAGTGAACCTCGGGACGCTCGCGCATTCCCAGGTACGGGTGAGGTATCAGTGGTATGTGAACGGTAGGAAGATCAAGAAAGCTACCCGCGCCGCCTACACCGTTCTCAGACAAGACGCGGGCAAGAAGCTGAAGGTCCGTCTTGTCGCATCGAAGTCTGGCGCCCAGCCCCTCACTTACATCACCAAGGCAGTCAATGTGAAGCGAGCGTCATAGCGTTTCACCAGTGCTCGAAAGCCAAAGGGCCACCGACCCATCGTCGGTGGTCCTTTGCATGGCTGGACGGTGGTTGGGAGTGTCTCTAGAGAAGCGTGGACCGGATCGGATCAGGCGGGCAGGAATCGGTGACGTCTGGCCTGGCCCATTCCGCCGCGATTGCCCTGACTCCCTCAACCCGAGCCGGGGTTGCGGCACGGCCCTCGTCGGAGGGTCAGGCTCGTGTCCACACGGGCAGCGGAGCCCATCAGATTCCCGGCGGCGGCATGAAGTCCGGGTCGGCGACGGGGCGTCTCGGCGGACGTGCCGGCGCCCGCGTGGGCCTGGGCCGACGAGTTCTCCAACGTGGCCATCCCCTCGGCGTGCTCGTCGACGCAGACCACGGCCAGGTCGCCACGGTTGGCGCGGCTCATGGCGCGCGGACGGGTGGCCGCACCCGCCGGCGCCGTCACGGCGCAAGGACTGGTCGACGGTTGGCACCGGGCTGTGCTCGTCAAGGCCGTCGTGTCCCTCGTCGGAGCCGTCGTCGTCGCGCTCCTCGGTGAGCGCAGGGAGCGGTCCGAGCAGCGGTTCGCGACCCTTGACCACCCCGTGCGCGGCGCCTGACGGCCCGCGTCAGACGTCGCCGGGGTCGACCTGCTCCCCGGGTGCCCCGATGTCGAGGTCACCCTCGACGATCATCGCCGAGAGGCCGCGCGCCGACCGGGTCTCGTGGTGCTCTCCCGGCTCCCAGACGGCCGCCTGGCCGGGCGCCAGCAGCTGCGGGGTGCCGTCGGACCCGCTGACCTCCGCATCGCCGGCGAGCACGACGAGGAGCTGGCGACCCACGGCCGGGTGGCGTCCGATGACGCCTCCCGGCGCCAGGCTGACGGCCACCAGGTGGGTGTCGGCGCCGAGGCCGAAGGCGCCCACGGAGAAGCCGCGGCTGCCGTGGGCCTCGATCGGGCGGTGGGGCAGGTCCGCGAGGTCGATGACCCGCACTCAGGCCCCCGGGGTGGGGATGAAGTCCGGGTCGGCGGCGGGTGCGTCGGACGACGCGCCGGCGCCGGCGTAGGCCTGGTCGGACCAGTTCTCCAGCTCCGTCATCACCTCGGCGTGCTTGTCGACGCAGACCACGACGAGGTCGCCGCGGTTGGCGCGGCTCATCGCGTGGCGCACGGCCTCGATCTCCTCCAGCACGAGCTCGGCCTGCTTGCAGCGGGCGCCGTCGGCCATCGCGGCCTGCACGCCCTCCATCACCAGTGCGGCGGTGGCACCCCGCTCACGGCCGCGCAGCGCCACGTCCTCGCGCACGATGCAGACGTCGAAGTGCTGGGCCGCGATCTGGCCGAGCTCGACCATGTCCTGGTCGCGTCGGTCGCCGGCCGTGGCGATGATCCCGATCCGTGACGGCCGGGCGAGGTCGTGCGACGACTCGAGCGACTCGCCGACGCGGTCCACGAAGTCGCCGAGCATCTTCATGCCGGGTGCGTTGTGGCAGTAGTCGACGATGACGTTGACGCCGTTGACCTCGACCTCGTTGAGGCGGCCGGGGGAGAGGTAGTAGTTCGTCGAGAACGTCCGCAGCCCCTGCCGGATGTCGTGCAGCGGAGCCCCGGCCGCGAAGGCGGCGGCAGCGGCGGCGAGGGAGTTCTGGACGTTCATGCGCGCCCGGCCGTTGAAGGTCGCCGGCAGGAGGTGGGTCCACGCCAGCTGCATCTCGCGCCGGCCGTGCTGGACGACCATCATCTCGCCGCGGTCGCTGGGGTTGAGCACGATCGCCTTGCCTCCGCGACGGCAGTGGGCGTCGATCATCTCGCGCACCTCGCTGCCCGGCTCCTCCATCGAGAACCACACGACCTGGCCCGAGCACTTGCGGCGCATCTCCCGCACCAGCGGGTCGTCGGCGTTGAGCACGGCATGGCCGTCGCGCGGCACCGCCTCGACGATCACGGCCTTCACGTCGGCAAGCTGCTCGACGGTGTCGATGCCGCGCATGCCGAGGTGGTCGGGCTGGACGTTGAGGACCACGGCGACGTCGTTGCGCTCGTAGCCGAGGCCCTCTCGCAGGATGCCGCCGCGGGCGACCTCGAAGACGGCGAAGTCGACGCGCGGGTTCTGCAGGACCATCCGCGCCGAGCGCGGACCGGAGGCATCGGCCCGGATCACGAGGCGCTCGTCGATGACGACGCCGTCGGTCGAGGTCATGCCGACCTTGCGGCCCATGCCCTTGAAGATGTGGCTGATCATCCGGCTCGTGGTCGTCTTGCCGTTGGTGCCGGTCACGGCCACGATCGGGATCCGCGAGGTGGCGCCCGGTGGGAAGAGCATGTCGACCACCGGCTTGGCGATGAACTGCGGCTCGCCGATCGTCGGGTGCGTGTGCATCCGGAACCCCGGAGCCGCGTTGACCTCGCAGATCGCACCCCCGGTCTCGCGCACCGGCTGGGTGATGTCGGGGCAGATGAAGTCGATGCCGGCGATGTCGAGGCCGACCATCCGGGCGGCCTCCTCCGCGATCTCGACGTTCTCCGGGTGCGCCTCGAAGGTGCGGTCGATCGAGATGCCGCCGGTCGACATGTTGCCGGTCAGCGCGAGCTTCACCATCTCGCCCTCGGCCGGGATCGAGTCGAGGGTGTGCCCCTGGTCGGCGAGCACCTCGACGGCGGCGTCGTCGACCTTGATCCGGGTCAGCACCTTCTCGTGGCCGACACCTCGGCGCGGGTCGGCGTTGGTCAGGTCGACGAGCTCCTGCACCGTCGACGTGCCGTCGCCGGTCACCGACGCGGGCACCCGCTCGGCGATCGCGACCATCCGGCCGTCGATGATCAGGCAGCGGTAGTCCTTGCCGGTGACGAAGGACTCGACGATGACGTTGCCACGGCGCGACTGCTCGGCCGCGATCGGGAACGCGGCGCGTACGTCGGCCTCGTCCTGCAGGTCGAGGCACACCCCGCGGCCGTGGTTGCCGTCGAGCGGCTTGAGCACCACCGGGAAGCCGATGCGGCGGGCCGCGGCCACCGCGCCGTCCTCGCTGCGCACGTTGTCCTGCTTGGGGACCGGCAGCCCTGCGGCGCCGAGGAGCTTGGTCGTGAGGTCCTTGTCGGAGGCGATGTCGACGGCGATCGACGACGTCTCGGAGGTCATCGTGGCGCGGATCCGCTTGGCGTGGACGCCCTGGCCCAGCTGGACGAGGGAGTACTGGTTGAGCCGGATCCACGGGATGTCGCGCGACACCGCCTCGTCGACGATCGCCTGCGTCGACGGACCGAAGGCCGTGCGCTCGGCGCGGCGGATGAAGTCGTCGCGCTCGGTCTCCCAGTCGAACTCCGGGTCGCCCTCGACGAGGTGGTTGACCAGCCTGACCGCGAGCCGGCCCGCGGAGAGGCCGACGTTCTCGTCGATGTAGCCGTAGATGATGTTGTAGCGGCCGACCTCGCCCTTGACCTGGCGCGTCTTGCCGCGGCGGATGTCGTGGCCGACGAGCTGCTGCAGCGCGAGCGCGACGTGCTCGGCGACGTGGCCGAGCCAGGTGCCCTCGTGGAGCCGCTCGAGGAAGCCGCCCCGGCGACCGCGGGAGCAGGAGTGCTCGCGCAGGCCGGGCAGCATCGCGACGAGGTCGTCGGTGAAGCCGGGGATCGTGTTGGTCGGGAACTGCTCGAGCGAGCCGAGGTCGACCACGAGGTGGATCGACTTGTCGTAGGACCAGACGTTGGCTCCGCGGTAGACGCGCGTCTCGACGATCTCGAGGTCCGGGGTGGGTCGCTCGCTCATGGGTGGATCTCCCTGCGTCTCGGGGTGGACTTACGAAGAGGTGGGGGGTGTACGCCGCTTCTTGAGGCGTCGTGCGATCGCTGCCGGGGTGGCGTCGGCCGCAGCGATGTCGCGGGCCAGCTGGCGCAGGTCGCGACCGGCCTCGGCCAGCTCGTCGGCCTCCTCGGGGTCGACCGCCGGCCGCTGCGGCACGAGCGCGCGGGCCGTGAGGTTGAAGACGCTGCCCTCGGGCAGCGTGTGGAAGACGACGCCGCTGGCCAGGAGGGGCGAGGACCGCTTGGCCTCGTAGGCGTTCGACACCATGCGTGACCCGTCGAAGATCGTCACGGCGCCCTTGCCCATCACCCGCATCACCAGGTCGCCGTCGACGTCCTCGACCAGGCCGCACGTGTCCTCGTCGACGCCGATGCCCAGCAGCTGCGGGCTCTGCGCCACGATCATCAGCAGCCGGCCGTAGCGGTTGCGCTGGTCGAAGTGCTGGTCGATGACCGTCGTGCCGACGAGCCCGAGCCCGGCCGCCACCTGCGTCATCCGCTGCTTCGGGGTCGCGCCGCCGACGCCGAAGGCGACCATGTGCGACGACTGGATGCTCGCCCCGGCGGACGTGCCGGCGACCACCGCGCCGCGCTCGTGCGCCCGCAGGATCGCGTCGCCCACCGGCGTGCCGCACACGATGGAGGAGAGCTTGAGCTGGTTGCCGCCGGTCATGAAGACGCCGGTCGCGTCGTCGAGCGCCTTGACGAGCGCCGGGTCGTGCGCCTGCTCGCGCGACTCGGGCCGCACCGCCTCGACCGCGGCCGCGCCGAACTTGGTGAACAGCGCCTCGTAGACCTCGACCACCTCGCGCCCGAGCGACGAGGCCGTCGGGATGACGGCGATGCGAGCCTCGCGGCCGCCGCTGAGGGCGACGAAGTGCTTGAGGATCGTCGGCTTGCGCACCTTGTCCTCGGCGCCACCGATGATCATGAGTGGTCCCCTGGGCATGACAGGCAGGCTAGGGCATGGCTGCCAATCCCATGGCCTGCTGCGCGCCGCCCGGCACGCACACTGGCTGCGTTGTCGTCAGTCGCCATGGCTCCGCCATGGCTCCCTCCTCCGCCTTGCCATCGCACGCGCCGAACGACGCTCGCGACGGCCGAGGATTGGCAGACATGCCCGCGGCTGGAAGGGTGGAGCCATGCAGGAGTCAGGCAGCCCCGACCCGACCGGGGGTCGGACGGACACCGTGCGGCGGTTGGTGATCATGCGTCACGCCAAGGCCGAGTCGGTCGCGCCCTCGGACCACGAGCGCGCGCTGGCCCCGCTGGGGCGTGCCGACGCCGCGGCCGCCGGCCGGTGGCTGGCCGACCAGGGCCTGGTGCCCGACGCGGCCCTCGTGTCCGACGCCCAGCGCACCCGCGACACCTGGGCGGAGCTGTCGGTCGCTGCCGGCTGGGACTGCGAGCCCGACTTCTCCGCCGCCCTCTACGCCGCCGGCGCCGACTCCGCCTTCGACCTCATCGACGAGACCGACCCCGCGGTCGGGACCCTCGTCGTCGTCGGGCACAACCCGACCATGGCCTACGTCGCCGAGCTGCTCGACGACGGCGAGGGTGACGACGAGGCATCGACCGCGATGATCACGCGCGGCTTCCCGACGGCCGCGCTCGCCGTGTTCGAGGTCGACGTGGCGTGGGCCGACCTCGGCCCGGGCACCGGGCGGCTGCACGCGTTCCACGTCGTCGACGGGTGACCGCTCCCGACACCGTGACGCGGCTCCGCGCCGCGGGGTGCGTGTGGGCCGAGGACGAGGCGGCCCTCCTCGAGTCCGCTGCGGGCACCCCCGAGGCGCTGGAGCGGATGGTCGCGCGCCGTGTCGCCGGGGAGCCCCTGGAGACGGTGCTCGGGTGGGTGGAGTTCCTCGGTCGGCGGCTCGTCGTCGCTCCCGGCGTCTTCGTCCCGCGGCGCCGCACCGAGCTGCTCGCCCGCACGGCGGTCGCGCACGCGGCGCGTCTCCGCGCGCCCGTCGTCGTGGAGATGTGCTGCGGCGTGGCGCCGGTCGCCGCCTGCGTCGACGGTGCGGGGGAGCTGCACGCGGCCGACCTGAGCCGCACGGCGCTCGACTGCGCGCGCGCCAACGCCCCGACCGCGACCCTGCACGAGGGTGACCTCTACGACGCGCTGCCGGAGGCGCTGCGGGGCCGGGTCGACGTACTGGTCGCGAACGCCCCCTACGTCCCCACCGGCCGGATCAGGGACATGCCGCCCGAGGCGCGCGACCACGAGCCACTCGTCGCCCTCGACGGCGGCCCCGACGGCGTCGACCTCCACCGACGCCTCGCCGCCGGGTCCCCCGAGTGGCTCGCGCCCGGGGGAGTGCTGCTCGTGGAGACCAGCCCGTCCCAGGCGCCCGCGACGACGGCCGCGATGGCGGCCGCGGGCCTCACCACCGAGGTCGCCGCGGAGCCGGAGGTCGGTGGTTGCGTGGCGATCGGCGCCCGGGTGGGCGTCAGCCCAGCAGGGGAGCCGGCGTGACGATGCCGACCTCGGCGTCAGCGTCCTCGATCTCCTCGCGGGAGATGCCGAGCAGGTAGAGCACCGAGTCGAGGTAGGGCACGTTGACCGAGGTGAGCGCCGCGTCGCGCACCATCGGCTTGGCGTTGTAGGCGATCCCGAGCCCGGCCGCCTCGATCATGTCGAGGTCGTTGGCGCCGTCGCCGATGGCGATCGTCGCGTCGAGGGGTACGCCGACCTCCGCGGCGAACTCGCGCAGCGCGGCTGCCTTGCCGGCCCGGTCGACGACGTCGCCGACGATCCGGCCGGTGAGGTGCCCGTCGACGATCTCGAGCTCGTTGGCGCGCGCGAAGTGGATGCCGAGGTCGGCCGCGAGCCGGTCGGTGATCTGGCTGAACCCGCCGGAGACGATGGCGAACCGGTAGCCGAGGCGCCGCAGCGTGCGGACCATCGTGCGTGCGCCGGGCGCCAGGACGATGGAGTCGTAGACCTCGTCGAGCGCCGAGGAGGGGACACCCTCGAGGAGCGCGACCCGCTCGCGCAGCGACTGCTCGAAGTCGAGCTCGCCGCGCATCGCGGCCTCGGTCACCCGCGCGACCTCAGCCTCCTGCCCGGCGTGGGCGGCGATCATCTCGATCACCTCGCCCTGGATGAGGGTGGAGTCGACGTCCATCACGATCAGCCGGACGCCGCGCCGGTGCAGCGACTCGCGCTGGACCGCCAGGTCGACGCCGAGGCGGACGGCCTCGGCCGCGAGCACCGGGCGCAGTGACTCGGCGGGCGCGCCGGAGACGTGCAGCTCGATGGCGGTGACCGGGTAGCGAGCCATCCGCTCGATGCGGTCGATGTTGGCGCCGGCGTCGGCGATCCGACCCGCCACGGCGGCCATCGCCGACGCCTTCAGCGGGCTGCCGATGATGGTGATGTGCGAGCGCTCGCCGGGGCGGCTGCGGTTGTCGCCGGCGCCGCGGTCGACCTCGACCGACATCTCGAGCTCGGCCGCCGCCCGCTCGATGGTGTCGCGCAGCTTCTTCCAGTCGCGCGGCGCGGTGACCAGGATGCCGAGCACCAGCCGGCGACGGAGCACGATCTGCTCGATGTCGAGGACCTCGACGCCGGCGGCGGAGAGTGCGGAGAAGATCGTGGAGGTGACGCCCGGTCGGTCCTTGCCCGTGAGGGTGACCAGGAGAGTCTTCGGCTCGTCGTCCATGGTGGTGGACAGGCTAGTCGGTGCTGGTCCCCTGCCCCGCCGATGCCCTAGGTTTCTCACGCCTGCAGGTCCGATCCGGGCCTGCCCACTCACAGGGGGTTTCCATGGACTTCCAGACAGCCATCCGGACCTGTCTGTCCAAGTACGTCGACTTCAGCGGCCGCGCGCGTCGTTCGGAGTACTGGTTCTTCGCGCTCTTCACGTTCCTCCTCGGCATCGTGACGGGGTTCGTCGACCGCATCCTCGGCACCGACTTCGGCAACGGCAACGGCCTGATCAGCACGATCGTCAGCCTGGCCCTCCTGCTGCCGGGCCTCGCGGTCGGTGCACGCCGCCTGCACGACACGGGGCGCAGCGGATGGTGGCTGCTGCTCGTGCTGATCCCGATCCTGGGCTGGATCGCCCTGCTGGTCTTCTTCGTCCTCGACTCGCAGCCCGGCGACAACGCGTACGGCCCGAACCCGAAGACCGGAGCCGCGGGCGGCTACCCGCCGCCCCCGCCGCCGAACTACGGCACCGGCCAGTACAACGGCTGACGCGCCAGCTCCACCCACCGCACCGCCCGGGCCCTGCACCGCAGGACCCGGGCGGTGCTGCGTCTCCGGCGCGCGGTCCACGGTGCGCTGTCGGACCCGCGTCGTAGCGTCGCCGAGCATGAGTCCCGTCCACCACACCATCGACTACGTCGAGATCAGCACCGACGACCTGGCTGCGGCCAAGGCTTTCTACGAGCTGGCCTTCGGCTGGCAGTTCAACGACTACGGCCCCGACTACGCCGGCATCCGCGCCGCGTCTGGCGACGGCGAGGTCGGGGGCCTCGCCGCGTCCGGCACGCCCACCCCGGGCGGACCGCTCGTCCTGCTCTACTCCGACGACCTGGACGCGAGCGTCGCGGCCGTGGAGGGTGCCGGCGGCACGGTCACCTCGGGCCCCTACGAGTTCCCCGGTGGTCGCCGGTTCGAGTTCAGCGACCCGGGCGGCACCGTGCTCGGGGTCTGGGCGAGCAGCTAGCCGGGCCAGACCTCGGGTGAGCACGCCGCGACGATCGCGCGGCGCGCGGCCCGGCCGAGCGGCTGCAGGAGTCCACGACGTTGCTCGACCTCGTACGCCGACAGCGCCCCGCCGTCGTCGACGAGGGCGAGGTCGACGATCGCCCAGGCCTGCAGGCCGCGTGCGGCCAGCTCCACGCACCGCGGCGGGGTGCCGAGCGGCGCCTCGACGCGCGGTCGGTGGTGCAGGTTCATCAGTGCGTCGGCAGCCTCGGGTCGCCAGCGTGCGACGTCGAGCTCGGCCAGCTCCCCGGCCGTCGTCAGCAGGGTCTCGCGCAGGCCGCGGTCGGCCTCGCCGACGTCGGGCAGCTGGCGGCGCGCCGCCTCGTGCGGGTGCCACTGGACGGTCTCGCCCTGCTCTGCCGGCACCAGACCGAGGTCCCCGACCACGACCGCCTGACCGGCGTCGAGGGCCGCGCGGTTGAACGCGGGCGGGCCACCCAGGCCGAGCAGGTCGCCCTCGACGGGGAGCGCGAGCCCGGCCCACGACGCCCGCGTCCCGCGGGCGCGCACGAGCAGGTCCATCGCCGAGCCGCCGGCCAGCAGGTGGGTGTCGTCGGCCAGCGCGTCAAGGACGTGGTCGGTCTGCTCGTGCCCCCGGAGCCAGGCGGTGAGCCACCACGCCAGCGTCGCGGAGTGCGGCAGTGCGAGGGCGGGTGCGGGGGAGGAGGGGCTCGAGGCGGACATCGCCCGCGAGGGTACTCGTCGGTCCGCGACCGCCGTGTCCGGACCGGAGCGGCGCGTGCCGCTGGATAGGGTGGCGGCCATGGTCGCCGTCATCGAGTTCGCAGGGGTCACGGTGCGCCGGGGCAGGTCGCTGCTGCTCGACGACGTCAGCTGGCAGGTCGAGGAGGACGAGCGCTGGGTCGTCCTCGGACCCAACGGCGCCGGCAAGACGACCCTCCTGCAGGTCGCGGGCGCCCAGATCCACCCGACCTCCGGGGTCGCCGGGATCCTCGACGTGGTGCTCGGCACGACCGACGTCTTCGAGCTCCGCCCGCGCATCGGCCTGACGAGCGCGGCGCTCGCCGACCGGATCCCGAAGTCCGAGCTCGTGCGCGACGTCGTCGTCTCCGCGTCCTACGGCGTCGTGGGTCGGTGGCGCGAGGAGTACGCCGAGCTCGACCACGACCGCGCCTCCTCGCTGCTGCAGGAGGTGGGCGCCGGTCACCTCCTCGAGCGCACCTTCGGCACGTTGAGCGAGGGCGAGCGCAAGCGCGTCCAGATCGCCCGCGCGCTGATGACCGACCCCGAGCTGCTGCTCCTCGACGAGCCCGCCGCCGGGCTCGACCTCGGCGGGCGCGAGGACCTCGTGGCGACGCTCTCCGAGCTCGCGATGGACCCCGACTCCCCGGCGACCGTGCTGGTCTCGCACCACGTGGAGGAGATCCCGCCCGGTTTCACCCACGCCCTGCTGCTCCGCGAGGGCCGCGTGGTCGACGCCGGTCCCGTCGAGGACGTGGTGACGGCGGAGACGCTCTCGGAGACGTTCGCGATGCCGCTGCTGCTCAGCAGGGCGGACGACCGGTTCGCGGCGCGTCGTCGTCCTGCCCGCTGATCCGAGGGGCCCTTGGATAGGGTCTGGTCATGGACTGGATCCGTGACCACCTCTGGGAGACGTGGCTGGCGCTGTCGATCGCGCTGGGTGTCGCCGAGATGTTCAGCCTGGACCTGATCCTGGCCATGCTGGCGGCCGGTGCGGTGATCGGCATGGTCGCCGCGATCCTGGGCCTGCCCGTCGTCCTCCAGATCGTGCTCGCGCTCGGCGCCTCGGTCGCCATGCTGGCCTTCGTGCGGCCGACGTTCGTCAAGCGCCTCCACAACGGACCCGAGCTCTCGCTCGGCCACGGCAAGCTCGTCGGCACGCGGGCCATGGTCACCGAGGAGATCACCGGCCTCGCAGCCGGCCGGATCAAGGCCGGCGGCGAGATCTGGAGCGCGCTGCCCTACGACGACACGCTGCGGATCGCACCCGGCGACACCGTCGAGATCCTCCAGATCAAGGGCGCGACCGCCTACGTCCACCCGGTGGCCACGCTCGAGCCCTGAGCGGCCGCGACCAGGACCTCACAGCCAGCACCACCCACTGCACCACACAAGAATCGGGGGAGAAGCCATGGGCACAGCACTGCTGGTCCTGTTCCTGCTCGTCGTCCTGTTCGTCGTCGTCATGCTCGCCAAGACGGTCCGGATCGTGCCCCAGGCGCGGGCGGCCATCGTCGAGCGGTTCGGCAAGTACAAGGGCACGCTGCCCGCAGGACTCAACATCGTCGTGCCGTTCATCGACAAGGTGCGCTATCTCATCGACCTGCGCGAGCAGGTCGTGAGCTTCCCGCCGCAGCCGGTGATCACGGAGGACAACCTCGTCGTCTCGATCGACACCGTCATCTACTTCCAGGTGACCGACCCGGTGACCGCGACCTACGAGATCGCCAACTACATCCAGGCCGTCGAGCAGCTCACCATGACCACGCTGCGCAACATCGTCGGTGGCATGGACCTCGAGCAGACGCTCACCAGCCGCGACGAGATCAACAGCGGCCTCCGCGGCGTCCTCGACGAGGCCACCGGCAAGTGGGGCATCCGGGTCAACCGTGTCGAGATCAAGGGCATCGACCCGCCGCCGTCCATCAAGGACGCGATGGAGAAGCAGATGCGAGCCGACCGCGACAAGCGTGCGCTCATCCTCACCGCGGAGGGCCAGCGCCAGTCCGCGATCCTCACCGCCGAGGGCAACAAGCAGTCCTCGATCCTCAACGCCGAGGGTGACCGCGAGTCGCTCATCCTCCGGGCGCAGGCCGACCGCGAGGCCGCGATCCTGCGTGCCCAGGGTGAGGGCCAGGCCATCCAGACCGTCTTCCAGGCGATCCACGACGGCCAGCCCGACCAGTCGCTGCTGGCCTACCAGTACCTCCAGATGATGCCGAAGATCGCCGAGGGCAGCGCCAACAAGGTGTGGGTCATCCCCTCGGAGATCACCAAGGCGATGGAGGGACTCGGGTCCTCGATCCACGAGATCGCCGGGATCCCGAAGGACGCCTCGCCGCGCAAGCGCGTCGACATGGGCCCGACCGAGCCGCAGCTCCCGCGTGGGTCCGAGGACCCCGAGATGACGGCCACCAACGCCGCCGTCCAGCAGGCGATCGCCGAGGCCCAGAGCGCGGCCAACCCGGGCAAGGCCGCACGAGCGGCCGCAGCCGGCGACCCGCTGAGCGACCCGCTGGACACGCCCGCGGACCTGTCCGGTCCCGCTGACCCGGAGGCACCCGCCGGCCAGTGAGTCCTCTCGAGATGCTGCTGATCACCCTCGCCGGGGTGGCGGCAGGCACCATCAACACCGTGGTGGGGTCGGGGACGTTGATCACGTTCCCGACCCTCCTCGCGTTCGGCGTACCTCCCGTGACGGCCAACGTCAGCAACAACGTCGGCCTCGTGCCGGGCAACGTCTCCGGCGCCATCGGCTACCGTCGCGAGCTCGTCGGCCAGCGCTCGCGCGTCATCCGGCTGGGCGTCGCCTCACTGCTCGGCGGCACGGTCGGGGCCCTGCTCCTCCTCGTGCTGCCGTCGTCGGCCTTCGACGCGATCGTCCCCGCGCTCATCGCGCTCGGCGTCGTGCTGGTGATCTTCGGCCCGCGGATCCAGCGATCGGTCGCGGCCCGCGCCGAGTCGCGCGGCGGCATCCCCGACCACGGCGTGTGGTGGGTGTGGCCGGCGGTCGCGGCCGCCGGCGTCTACGGCGGCTACTTCGGTGCCGCCCAGGGCGTGCTGCTGATGGCGGTCCTCGGCATCGGGGTCGCCGACACGATGCAGCGCCACACCGCGACGAAGAACGTCCTCGCGCTCATCGTGAACCTCGTCGCAGCGCTGGTGTTCATCGCCGTCGCCGACATCGACTGGGCCATCGCCGGGCTCATCGCGCTCGGCTCCGTCGTCGGCGGGCAGATCGGCGCCACCGTGGGCCGTCGCCTGTCGCCCACCCTGATGCGCGGCGTGATCGCCGTCGTCGGCATCACCGCGCTGGTCGTGCTCCTCGTCTGAGGGGGCACACCACGCGGGGGGTCAGCCGGCCGGGGTGACCCAGGCGTCGAGCCACCGGCCGAGGAGGTCGTACGCCGTCGCGCGCACCGCGGGCCGCGACAGCACGATGTCGTGCATCGCGCCCTCCACGGCGATCGAGGTGACGTGCCGGCCGACCGAGGACGCCCAACGCCGGATCTGCTCGACGTCGAGCACGATGTCGTGGGTGAAGGCCTCCTCGCCGTCGACGTCGCCGAAGAACGATCGGGCCGAGGAGAGCACGAGGACGGGGCAGGGGATCGACAGCCCGGCGTGGAGCCGCTGGTGGCCCTGCCGGATCGCGCGCAGCCACCCGACGTAGACCGGTCGCGACTCGAGCGGCTTCCAGTCCAGGTCGTAGTCCCACTCGCCGCCGTGGAGGCGGTGGAGCGAGCGGCCGTAGACCCCGCTGATCTTGCGGGGGATCTCCTGGAGCGGCCGGCTCGACCCGATCCGCTCGAGGGCGACGCGGGTGGCCGGGCTGCGGAGCCACGCCGCGCCCTGCATGTCGAACCAGGGGGAGTTGAGCACGACGGCGTCGATCTCGGGGTGGCGCCGCTCGTCGGCCCACAGCGACATGGTGAGCCCGCCAGTGGAGTGCCCCGACACGATCACCTCGCGGTGCCCGTCGCGCTCGGTGACCCGCCACCAGGAGAGGTCGATCTCGCCGAAGTACTCGTGGAGGTCGGCGACGTAGTTGGGCGTCTGGTGCGGGCGCAGCGACCTGCCGTACTTGCGGAGGTCGAGCGCGTAGAACGTGTAGCCGCGGTCGGCCCACCACTGGGCGTACTCGGTGTGGAAGAAGTAGTCCGCGAAGCCGTGCACGTGCAGCACGGCACGGCCGGTGGGGGCGGCGGCCTCGAGCTTGACCAGCGTGGCGACCACCGGGCCCTCGCTGTCGGGCGGGAGCGAGAACGTCTCCACCCGGTAGGCAGGTCCGAGGATGTCGGCCTGGAGCGGGACCAGGGGCATGTCGCGACCCTATCGACCCGGTCTCAGTTTCCCCGTTCGACCTCGGGCACGTGGACGGGGGACCTACCCTTCAGCGGTGTTGAAGGCGCTGGGATCCGTGCTGCGCGGCTGCCTGACCTACGTCCGGCAGCACGCGGACAACTGGCGCACGGGCTCACGCGGCAGCCAACTGTTCCTGCTGCTCGTCATGGTCGCGATGGTGGCGATCACGATCATGCTCAGCGCGTCGGTCGAGGTCGTCGTGCCCGTGTCGATGTGGTTCCTCTTCCTGATGGTCGGCACGCTCCTGCTGCGGTTCGGTCCGCTGCTCGTGCTCGTCGCCGTGCTGGTGGGCGTGGCCTGGCGCACCTCCCTCGACACCGGCTACGCCCCCGCCGACCGCAGCACGGCGCTCGTGATCTTCGGTTTTGCCATCGTGCTCGCGCTCTACCAGTCCAGCCGCCAGCGCTCCGGGCTGCCGATGGCGCTCAGCGAGGCCGTGCTGACCCAGCTGCGCGACCGGCTGCAGCGCCAGGGGCAGGTCCCCGAGCTGCCCGTCGGCTGGCGCTCGGAGTCGGCGACGCTCACGGCCAACGGGCCGAGCTACGCCGGTGACTTCCTCGTCGCCGACCTGCGGGAGGACCGCTGGCTGGAGATGGCCCTGGTCGACGTGGTCGGGAAGGGCACCTCGGTCGGGCCGCAGGCGCTCCAGTTCGCGGGGGCCCTCGGCGGGCTGATCGGCGCCCTGCCGCCCTCGCAGATGATGGAGGCGGCGAACCGGTTCCTGCTGCGACAGGAGTCCGACGAGTCCCTGGCGACGGCGGTGCACATCAAGCTCGACCTCGTGACCGGCGACTACACGATCACCAGCGCCGGGCACCCGCCAGCCCTGCACTGGGTCCTGGGCCGGCGCGGCTGGGCGATCGACAACGCCCGGGGCATGGCGCTCGGCGTCATCGAGGACGCCTTCTTCGAGCCCAGCAGGGGTCGCCTCCGGCCGGGCGAGGCCCTGATGTTCTACACCGACGGCGTCATCGAGGGCGCCGACAAGGACCTCGACCTGGGCATCGAGTGGCTGCGCGATGCCGCGCTCAAGGCCGTCGACGCCCGAGGCTTCGCCGGACTGCCCCGCCGGGTGCTCAAGCAGGTGCCCCGCGGCAACGACGATCGCGCGATGCTCGTGATCGAGCGGCAGCCGCTCACCTCGCCGGAGCGCGACTCCGAGCGGGCGCAGGCCCTCGGCGGCTGACCCCCGCTCGTCGTCGCGCTCAGGCCCCGCGGGAGTAGAGGTCGCGGATCACGTCCTCGATGTCCGGCTCCTGGATCGACAGGTCCGCGACGTCGTACGCCGCCGCCACGGCCGCCACGACCGGCGCCGCGCTGGCGTCGGCCGGGAACGACAGCCACTGGCGCGGTCCCTCGACCTTCCGCACGCGCGCGCCCGGTACGTCGATGGGCGCGGCCTCGTCGACGAGATCGACGACCAGGGTGCGGCTGGAGCCGCCCTGGGCGTGCAGCCCGGCGAGCGAGCCGTCGTAGACCGACGTGCCGTGGTCGATCACGATCACCCGGTCGCAGAGCGCCTCGATGTCCTGGAGGTCGTGCGTGGTGAGCAGGAGGGTGGTCCCGCGCTCGGCGTTGAGCGCGCGCAGGAACTCGCGGAGCCGGCCCTTGCTGACGACGTCGAGCCCGATCGTGGGCTCGTCGAGGTAGAGCACCTCCGGGTCGTGGAGCAGCGCCGCGATGATGTCGCCCCGCATCCGCTGGCCCAGGCTCAGCTGCCGCACCGGCGTGTCGAGCTGGTCGCCGAGGTCGAGCAGCTCCACGAAGCGGTCGAGGTTGTCGCGGTAGTGCGCCGGCTCGACGCGGTACATCTTCTGGAGCAGGTCGAAGGAGTCGCGCAGCGGCAGGTCCCACCACAGCGTCGAGCGCTGCCCGAAGACCACGCCGATCCGGCGGGCGAGCTCGACCCGGTCGCGGCTGGGGTCGAGGCCGGCGACGCGGACCTCACCCCCGGTCGGGACGAGGATGCCGGTGAGCATCTTGATCGTGGTGGACTTCCCGGCTCCGTTCGGGCCGATGTAGCCGACCATCTCGCCCGCGTCGACCGAGAAGCTCAGGTCGTGGACCGCGTGCACCTGCTCGCGGGCTCGGCGGCGGCGCCCCTCCACCCGACGTCGTACGTCGAAGGTGCGGGCGAGGTCGCTCACGCGGATCAGCGGTCCTGCGGCGTGGTTGGGCGTCATGTCAGCTCCCGGTCGAGGTGTAGTGGCGGACGCCGGAGCGCCACACGAGCAGGGCGGCGGCCATCGTGAGCAGGCCGGCGAGCGGTGAGGCGAACTGGAAGGCGTCGGGCATCCCCGACGGGTCGTCGCGACCGAGGAGGAACAGGCACGGGTACCAGTTCACGAAGGCGACGGGAATGACGAAGGTGAGGCCGACGAGCACCTCGCGCGGGAAGATCGCGAGCGGGTACTGCGTGACAGTCGCGCCGCCGTAGGTGAAGGCGTTGGCGAACTCGGTCGCGTCGGTCGTCCAGAACTGGACGCAGGAGAAGCCCACGAAGAGGCCGAAGAAGACCAGCCCGCCGCCCACGAGCATCGAGACCGCGACCAGCACGCGGAGGGGGGTCCAGTCGACGTAGGTGCACGCCCAGCCGAAGACCACGCCGGCCTGGGTGAGGCGGCCGAGCCGCCGCAGGGTGAACTGGTCGGCGCACACCTGCACGAGCAGCGGCACCGGCTTGGTCATCATCTGGTCGAGCCGCCCGGTGCGGATGTAGGTGCCGATCCGCTCGACGCTGCCGATGGCGGTGTCGGCGACGGCGAGGGCCAGCGAGGCGCTGCCGTAGAGGAGGGCGACCTCGTGCAGGGAGAACCCCGCCAGCCGGTCGAGGTGGGCGAACATGATCCAGAGCCCCACGAAGTCGAGGCCGGTGATCATCCCGTTGCCGACGGCGAGCAGCACGAACGACGTGGGGTACTGCCACGCGGCGCGGATCCAGAGCCACGCGATCTGGCCGTAGGAGCGCAGGTGGCCCGCGGGCGTGGGGCTAGCCACCCTGCACCACCACCTTGCGGGTGGCCAGGCGCAGCACGACCTGGCAGGCCCCGAGCAGGACGACCGCCCAGAACAGCTGGAAGCCGAGCGCGGCGAGGAGGTCCGCCCCGGTGTGCTTGCCGAGCCAGACGTCGGCGGGGACCTGGACGTAGGACGCCCACGGCAGCGCCCTGGCGAGGGTCCCGAGCCACCCGGGGAAGAGCACGAGCGGCAACATCATCCCGCTGAAGAAGATCGCGAACGCGCCGCTCATCACCTTCACGCCGGACTGGTCGAGCAGCCAGAAGGCGGTGCTGGCGACGAGGAAGCGGATCGTGAAGCTGACCACCACGGCGAGCACGAGCGAGACGGCGAACGCGAGCGCGGCCACCGGCGAGGTCGGCAGCGCGATGTCGAACACGACGAGGCCGATGACCGTCGGGCCCAGCCCGCGGGTGAGGAGGTGGTACGCCGCTCGCCCCAGGTCGCTGGCGAGGTACCACCCGACGAGGCCGACGGGTCGGTAGAGGTCGATCGCCACGTCGCCGGTGCGGATCCGCTCGGCGAGGTCGTCGGTCGTGCCACCACCCCACAGCGCGACGGTCATCAGCAGTGCCTGCCCGAGCCAGACGTAGGTGACGGCGTCCTGGGCGTCGTACCCGCCGGCCGTGGGGTTGGCCTCCCAGAGCGCGAGGTAGGCGAAGGAGTAGATGATCCCGAAGACCGAGTTCGTGAAGATCCCGGCGAGCGTCGCGGCGCGGTAGGTGGAGTAGCGACGGAAGGCACGAGTCGCGATCGCGACGTGCAGCGTCCCCCACCCCCTCGGCACCACAGCTCCTCACATGAGATCGATCCCCGGGCCCACCCACGAGGGGGCCGGGGATCGTCTCACATCAGTGGGGCCGCGTGCACGCGGCTGCTCCGTGCCGGTGCTGCGTCAGCTGTGGCGCACCAGGTTGACCACGCCGATGACGCGGCCGGAGGAGTCCTCGGTGATCGCGACGCCGGCGCGCTTGGCGCGCGGGCTGAGCAGGATCTCGCGGTGGCCGGGGGAGTCGAGCCACAGCGCGACCATCTGGTCGGGGGTCAGGCCCTCGCCGCGCACCAGGGTCTCGCCGGCCCAGGAGTTGTCGCAGCGCTTGATGACCTCGTTCTGGTCGCGGTGCTCGAAGAGGCCGGTGCGCGCGATGCGGGAGCCCCACAGCTCGGCCAGCCGGTCGGTGCAGGAGTCGAAGTTCCAGATCTTGCGCAGGCCGTTGGCCACGCGCGCCTGGTTGATCTCGACCATGAGGGTGTTCTCGAGGTCCTCGTTGGTCATGTCGCCGGCGTCCTTGACCACGACGCTGGCCGGAACGGACCAGGTCACCGCGTCCGCCGAGGCCGGCACGCCGCACAGCACGCCGGCGGCGACGAGGGCCGATGCCAGGAGTGCGAGGGGGCGGGGGTGGCGCACGGTGAGGTCCTCTGAGGGGGTGGGGGACGCTTCGAGTTGCTGCGACGCTGATGCAGTCTTGATGAAACCTTGTCGATATCTTAGAGAAGATACGTTCCGAGGGGGCGAAAAGTCGACTTCTCGCCCCTTGCTGCCTCGACACGCCGCGAAGACCATCAAGTTTCATGACGGGCTCTGCGTGAGTGTCGAGTTCAGATCAAAACGGCTTGACGGTTTCTGCGTGGGCGAAACGCAGAAAAAGAGGCCCGATGGTCTGGACCGCGAGGGTCCGACCACCGGGCCTCCTGACCGCCCCTCAGGGGCGGGGAGCACGCAGTGTTGGCGAGTCAGCGCGAGGCGTCAGCGCCGGATGTCAGTGGGCATAGGTGCCGTGCACGATGGCGCGGCCGAGCGTCTTGAACGCGAGGTTGAACGAGACGACCGCGTTGGAGACGGAGTCGTCGACCCCGAGGCTCTCCTCCTGCACCGCGTGCACCACGAAGAAGTAGCGGTGCACCTGGTCGCCCTCGGGCGGAGCGGCGCCCGTGAAGCCGGCCTCACCGCCGTCGTTGCGGACGTGGAAGGCCTTGCCGGGGAGCTCTCCTGCCGCCGCGCCGGTGTCGAGCGAGGTGACGTCGGCGGGGATGTCGACGAGGCACCAGTGCCAGAACCCGCTCGGCGTCGGGGCGTCGGGGTCGAAGCAGGTGACGACGTAGGACTTCGTCCCCTCCGGGGCGCCCGACCAGCTCAGCTGCGGCGACGTGTTGCCGAGGTCGGCCACCTGGTCGTCCTTCAGGGGCTGTCCGTCGGTGACGTCGTCGCTGGTGACCGTGAAGGAGGCGGTCGCCGGGAGGAGGTCGTAGGGATTCGGGGTCACGGGGCGTTCGAGGCTCATATCCCGAACCTAGCCACCGACCCCACGAGCCGGACAGGGAGAATGTCCGGATGCGCACCGCCAGCCCGCACGACGCGGCCGACGACCTCCCCCACGAGGCAGACCACCATCCCTACCTCGCCGGGCTGGTGCTGACCGGGAGGAAGGTCGTGGTGGTCGGCGGCGGGCACGTCGCCCAGCGCCGCGTGCCGGCCCTCATCGGCGCTGGAGCGGCGGTGACGCTGGTGAGCCCCGAGGTGACGCCCGCGCTCGAGGGCATGGGCGGCGAGCTCGACCTCGTGCTCCGCGACTTCGTCGAGACCGACCTCGACGGCGCCTGGTACGTCGTCGCGGCCACGGACGACGCCGAGGTGAACGCCCGCGTCGCCGTCGCCGCCGAGGCGCGGCACACCTTCTGCGTCCGTGCCGACGACGCGCTCGGGGGCACCGCGTGGACCCCCGCCGTGGGCCACCACGGGAGCGTCACGATCGGCGTGCTCGGCAACCGCGAGCCGCGCAAGTCCGCCGCGCTGCGCGACGACATCGTCACCGCGCTGCGTGATGGCCAGCTCACGGCCTCCGACGCCCTGGACCGCAGCCCCGGTGTGGTGCTGGTCGGCGGGGGACCGGGTGACCCCGAGCTGGTCACGGTCGCAGCGCGCCATGCCTTCGCCTCCGCCGACGTGGTCGTCGCCGATCGGCTCGCCCCGCGTGAGCTCCTCGACGAGCTCGGACCCGACGTCGAGCTGATCGACGTCGCCAAGCTGCCCCGCGGGCGGTCGGCCTCCCAGGACCACATCAACGAGGTGATCATCGATCGCGCCCGCGCGGGCAAGCGCGTGGTCCGGTTCAAGGGCGGCGACAACTTCGTCTTCGGCCGCGGCTTCGAGGAGCTGCTGGCCTGCGCGGCCGCCGACGTGCCCGTCACCGTCGTACCCGGCCTCACGTCCGCCATCTCGGTGCCCGCACTCGTCGGGATCCCCGTCACCCACCGCGGCGTGGCGCACGAGTTCACCGTCATCTCCGGGCACATCCCGCCGGGGCACCCCGACTCGCTCGTGCAGTGGGAGTCCCTCGCCGGCCTGCGCGGCACGCTGGTCTTCCTCATGGCCGTCGACAACGCCCCGGCGATCGCCGCGACCCTCGTCGAGCACGGTCGCGGCGCGGGCACCCCGGTCGCCGTGATCGTGGACGGCACGATGCCGACCGAGCGCGTCGTGCTGAGCACCCTGGGGACGCTCGCCGACGACCTGCGCACCCACGAGGTCGTCCCGCCGGCGATCATCGTGGTCGGCGACGTGGTGGCGGTAGCGCGCCCGGAGCGCTACCCGGCCCCGAGCCGCGAGCGGGCGCGTGGCTGAGGTCGTCGCGCTCACCGACCCGGCCGACCCGCGGCTGGCCGACTACCGCGACCTGCGCGACGTCGAGCTCCGCAAGAGCTTCGAGGCCGAGCACGGCCTGTTCCTCGCCGAGGGGGAGAAGGTCGTGCGCCGCGCGCTCGAGGGCGGGTTCGACGCCCGCTCCTTCCTGATGGCGCCGCGGTGGCTGGAGAGCCTCGACGACGTGCTCGCGGGGAGCGACGCCCCGGTCTACGTCCTGCCCGAGGCGCTCATCGAGCAGGTCACGGGATTCCACGTCCACCGTGGCGCCCTCGCCTCGCTGCGGCGCCACCCGCTCGCGAGCGTCGACGACGTCCTCGCAGGGTCACGCTCCGTCCTCGTGCTGGAGGACCTCGTCGACCACACCAACGTCGGGGCGATCTTCCGCTCCGGAGCCGCGCTCGGGTTCGACGCCGTGCTCCTCGCGCCGCGCTGCGCGGACCCGCTCTACCGCCGCTCGATCAAGGTCGGCATGGGGGCGGTGTTCTCCACGCCGTGGACCCGGCTGCCCGACTGGTACGACGCCCTGCCGGACCTGTCGCGCCGCGGCTTCACGACGGTCGCGCTGACCCTGGCCGAGGACTCGACGCCGATCGAGGAGGCCGTCGACGGCGTCGACCGGCTCGCGCTGGTGCTCGGCTCCGAGGGCCACGGGCTCTCGGCGCGCTGGGAGGGGTCGGCCGACCGGCGGGCGATCATCCCGATGCGGGCCGGCATCGACTCCCTCAACGTCGCCGCGGCTACTGCGGTGGCGTGCTACGCGGCGGCTCGCCGCTGAGCCGGTGCCGCAGCCTGCGGGCGGCGACCACCACGACCACCACCGCGACGAGCACGTAGACGACGTTGCTGGCGGGGCCGACGTACGCCTCGACGAGGTGCCACTGCTCGCCGAGCTCGTAGCCGGCGAGGACCAGCGCCGCGTTCCAGGCCAGGCTGCCCGCGGTGGTGTAGGCGCAGAAGGTCGCGAGCGGCATCCGGTCGACGCCGGCCGGGATCGACACCAGGCTCCGCACGCCCGGCACGAGCCGGCCGAAGAAGACCGCGGCGCGGCCGTGGCGGCGGAACCACTCCACCGCGCGGCGTACGTCGTCGGCGTGCATGAGCGGGATCCGGTCGGCCAGGCGGCACAGGCGCTCGAGGCCCCACGCGGCGCCGAGCCAGTAGAGCACCAGGGCGCCGATCAGCGAGCCCGCGGTCGCCCACGCGATCGCCGCCACGACGCTGTAGTGGCCCTGGCTGGCCGTGTAGCCGGACAGCGGGAGGACCAGCTCGCTCGGGATCGGCGGGAACACGGTCTCCAGCGCGGTCGCCAGGCCCACGCCCGGCGAGCCGATCGTGCGCATGACGAGGACGAGCCAGTCGAGCACGGCTTCCACGAGTCGTTCTCCCTGGGTGCTTCGGCGTTCGGTCTGCGGACGTCAGGAGAAGTAGTAGCAACCCCGCCCAAGCCCCGAGTGCTCAGCCGCGCTGGCGCAGGGCCTCGTGCAGGACGATCGAGCCGGCCACGGCGGCGTTGAGCGACGACGCGGTGCCCGTCATCGGGATGCTCGCGACGTCGTCGCAGGCTTGGCGCCAGCCGGCGGAGAGACCGGTGGTCTCGTTGCCGACGAGGAGCACGACGCGCCCGGTGAGGTCGACGTCGGAGAGTGCGCTGCCCTCCTCGTCGGTCCCGACGATGCGGTAGCCGTGGGCGTGGGCCCACTCGACAACGGGACCGTGGCCGGGCACGCGGAGGACGGTCAGGGCGAAGAGGGAGCCCGTGCTGGCGCGGACGGCCTGCGGGTCGTAGGGGTCGGCGGCGTGGCCGGTGATGACGAGGGCCGAGGCGCCGAAGGCGTCGGCGGAGCGGGCGAGGGTGCCGATGTTGCCGGGGCTGGTCGGCCGGTCGAAGACCACGACGGGCCCGTGCGGCCGGCGCGAGTCGCCGAGCCGCTCGACGCCGTCCTCGGGCATCTCGACCACGGCGGTAAGCTCGGCGCCGTCCTCCTTGCCGCTGAGCCGCGCGTGGAGCTCCGGGGAGAGGACGACCCGCTCGGCGTCGGTCCTCGCCCACAGGTCGTCGGCCCACGCCGAGGTCGCGCCGTCGGCACGGAGCAGCGCGCGCACGGTCCAGCCCTCCTCGACCGCCCGGGTGATCGGACGGACGCCTTGGACCAGGAGCTCGCGGTTGCGGTGGCGCTTGGAGCGGTTGGTCAGGAGCGCCTCCCACTGCTGGAAGCGGGCGTTCTCCCGGGTGATCCGGAGGTCGGTCACGAGGCGGGCCAGGTCAGCGGGTAGTTCTCCGCCTCGGCGTCGTGCTTCTTGCCGAGCTTCTTGCGCGACTTCGTCGAGAGCCGGTCGCCGAAGACCGTGCCGAGCGTGTGGTCGGTCTCGTGCTGGAGGCATCGCGCGAGCAGCCCGTCGCCCTCGAAGGTCACCGGCTCGCCGTCGAGGCCGAAGCCGTCGACCCGCGCCCAGTCGGGACGGGCGCAGGGCTCGAAGGAGCCGGGGAAGGACAGGCAGCCCTCGTCGTCGTCGTCGAGGTGCCGGTCGTTGCCCTCGGGGAGCGTGAGGACCGGGTTGCACACGACGCCGACCGTGCGCCGGCCCTCGTCGTCGGGGCAGTCGAAGACGAACATCGCAACGTCCTCGCCGACCTGGCAGGCGGCCAGGCCCACGCCGTCGGCGGCGTACATCGTCGCCACCATGTCGGCGGCCAGCGCCGCGAGCGCGTCGTCGTAGGACGTCACGAGCTCCTGCGGGCGGTGCATGACGGGCGTGCCCCACCGCGTGATCGCGCGCACCGTGCCACCCTCGGGGAGAGGGCCGTGCGGTGCGAGTGGGGCGGTCGTCTCGTCGTCGGGCATGCGCAGGATCCTAACGAGAGGGGCACGCGTGACACGCACCACGGGGAGGGCGCTGGCCAAAGGTGTAACTCAGAGTTACAGTTTCGGCATGTCCATCATGAACAGCCTCCGGCCGGGCGGTCGCCACGGGTTGTCGTCGCGGGAGACCCGCGACCCCATCGGCCTCGCCGTGGCCGCCGTGAACCGGCTGGCGCAGAGCGACCTCATCGACCGTGTCGGGCTGCGCAAGCAGACCGAGCAGGTCGTCTACTCGACCACGCGCAACGGCTTCCGCGTCGCCACCGCCGCCGGCCGCCAGTTCGCGAGGGCCGGCAGGCGCACCGCCGGCGCGCGACCGGCCAGCGCCGAGTCGCGCGGGGTCTTCGACCTCACCCCGACCGAGGACGAGGGCATGCTCGTCGACGTCGTGCGCGAGCTCGCCGCCGAGGTGCTGCGACCGGCCGCGTCCGAGGCCGACGAGGCCTGCGCGGCGCCGGCGGAGGTGCTCGCCGCAGCCCAGGAGGTCGGCCTGCCCGGCCTCGGCGTGCCCGAGGAGCTCGGCGGCATCATGGAGGAGCGGTCGGCGATGGCCGGCACCCTCGTCGCCGAGGCGCTCGCGCAGGGCGACATGGGCCTGGCGGTCGCCGCGCTCGCCCCGGGCGCCGTCGCCACCGCGATCGGGCTCTGGGGCACCGAGGCGCAGCAGCAGACCTACCTCCCCGCGTTCACGGGCAGCGACGTCCCGGCTGCCGCCCTGACGATCGCCGAGCCGACGGTGCTCTTCGACCCGTTCGTGCTCGCCACGACCGCACTGCGCGACGGCGACGGCTTCGTCCTCGACGGCGTGAAGTCCGCGGTCGTGCGCGGAGCCGACGCCGAGCTGTTCGTCGTCGCCGCGATGCTCGACGGCACGCCCGCCCTCTTCCTCGTCGAGTCCGGCACCGACGGACTCGCGGTCGAGGCCGACCCCTCGATGGGCGTCCGGGCCGCCGGCCTGGCGCGCCTGCACCTGACCGGCGTACGGCTCGGGGCCGACGCGCTGCTCGGCGACACCGACGGCACCGCCTACGCCGAGTGCGTCCGGCTCTCGCGGCTCGCGTGGTGCGCCCTGGCGGTCGGCACCGGCCAGGCGGTCCTCGACTACGTGAAGGACTACGTCAACGAGCGCGAGGCGTTCGGCGAACCCATCAGCCACCGCCAGTCGGTCGCCTTCATGGTCGCCGACATCGCGATCGAGGTGCAGGCCATGCGGCTGCTGACGTGGAAGGCCGCCTCGCGGGCCACCCGCGGCCAGGACTTCGCCCGCGAGGTCGCGCTGGCCCGCCAGCTGTGCACGGAGAAGGGCATGCGGATCGGCCTCGACGGCGTGCAGCTGCTCGGTGGCCACGGCTTCGTGAAGGAGCACCCGGTCGAACGGTGGTACCGCGACCTGCGGGCCGTCGGCGTGATGGAAGGCGTGGTGATCGTCTGATGATCAACCTCGAGGTCCCGAAGAAGCAGGCCGGCCTGATCGACCAGGCCCACCAGCTCGCGATGAACATGCTCCGCCCGATCTCGCGCAAGTACGACCGCGCCGAGCACGAGTACCCCAAGGAGCTCGACATGCTCGCCGCGCTGATCGACGGCGTGAGCGAGACCGGTGCCACGGGCGGCGCCGGCGCGGGCGGCGTACGCCGTGAGGAGAAGCCCGAGGACGGGTCCGCGAAGGTGCGCAACGGCGCCAACCTCGCGTCGGTGCTCTCCATCGCCGAGATGTGCTGGGGCGACACCGCCCTGCTGCTCTCGATGCCGCGCCAGGGCCTGGGCAACTCGGCGATCGCGTCGGTCGCCAACGAGGAGCAGCTCGAGCGCTACCGCGGCACGTGGGCGGCGATGGCGATCACGGAGCCGGGCACCGGCTCCGACTCGGCCAACATCACCACCACGGCCGTCAGGGACGGCGACGACTACGTCATCAACGGCGAGAAGATCTACGTCACCTCCGGGGACCGCGCCGACAGCTTGGTGGTCTGGGCGACGCTCGACAAGGAGCTCGGCCGCGCGGCGATCAAGTCGTTCCTCGTGCGCAAGGACAACCCCGGGCTCAAGGTCGAGCGGCTCGAGCACAAGCTCGGCATCCGCGCCTCCGACACCGCGGCGATCACCTTCACCGACTGCCGGGTGCCGGCCGAGGACCTGCTCGGCTCGCCCGAGATCGACACCAAGTCCGGCTTCGCGGGCGCGATGGCGACCTTCGACAACACCCGCCCGCTCGTCGCCGCGATGGCCGTCGGCTGCGCCCGCGCGTCGCTCGACCTCACCCGCGACCTGCTCGAGCAGGCCGGCGTGGTCGTCGACTACGACAGGCCGGCCCAGTCGCAGTCGGCCGCGGCGGCGAAGCTCCTCCAGCTCGAGGCCGACTGGGAGGGCGCCCAGCTGCTGATGATGCAGGCGGCCTGGATGGCCGACAACCGTCAGCCGAACTCGCTCGAGGCCTCGATGGCCAAGGCGAAGGCCGGTCGCGTCGGCTCCGACGTGACGCTGTCGTGCGTCCAGCTGTGCGGCACGCTCGGGTTCAGCGAGGCCGAGCTGCTCGAGAAGTGGGCGCGCGACTCCAAGATCCTCGACATCTTCGAGGGCACCCAGCAGATCCAGCAGCTGATCGTGGCCCGCCGGATCCTCGGACTGACGAGCTCCGAGCTCCGCTGACGCCGACCGGGCGCTTCCTCCCCGTCCCGCATGCCGACCGGGCGCTTCCTCGTGGGAGGAAGCGCCCGGTCGTCGTGTGTCAGGAGGCGGTCTTGAAGGGGTCGTGCTGGGCGAGGAGCTTCTCGAGCCGGGCGGCGTCGAGACGGCTGAGTGTCGTGTTGTCCTCCTGCATGTCCCGCACGACCTTGGCGAGGGTGAAGGTGGAGGTCGTGAGGTAGAGCGTGCCGAGTGCGAGGAAGCCCTTGACCCAGGGCTCGGAGTCCATGAAGTAGACGGCGCAGAGCATCGAGAAGAGCGAGGCGCCGAAGGAGATCGCGGCCTGGGCGGCGAAGGCAGTGGTGTTCTTGGCGGTGGAATCGGTCTTGGTGGGCATGCCTGAAGCCTGTCCTCGCGAGTCGCTCGCGGGACCTGTCGACGTACCCGATCGCCACTGAGTACGCCGGCTCAACCGTCACCGGTACGTTCGGGCCATGCCAGACCACGCACCAGACGACCTGTCCCGGGCCGGGCACATGTCCCCGGAGGAGTTCCGCCGCCAGGGCCACGCGGCGATCGACTGGATCGCGGACTACTGGGCCTCGCTCGACGAGCTGCCCGTGCGTTCGCAGCTCGCGCCCGGCGACGTACGACGACTCCTGCCCGCGTCGGCACCGGAGGACGCCGAGCCGTTCGACGCCGTGCTCGACGACCTCGACCGCGTGGTGGTCCCGGGCCTCACGCACTGGCAGCACCCGCGGTTCTTCGCGTACTTCCCGGCCAACTCCTCGCCGGCCGCGATCCTCGGCGACCTCCTCTCCAGCGGCATCGGCGCGCAGGGGATGATCTGGGCCACCAGCCCGGCCGTCACCGAGGTCGAGCAAGTCGTGCTCGACTGGTTCGCCGAGGCGTTGAGACTCCCGGAGGCCTTCCGCAGCGACGGGCCGGGTGGCGGCGTCATCCAGGACACCGCGTCGACGGCGACGTTCACCGCGCTCCTCTCGGCGCTGCACCGCGCCAGCGGGGGAGAGGCCCGGGTGTCGGGCGTGGGCGGCACGCAGTGGCGGGTCTACGGCTCGACGCAGGCCCACTCGTCGCTGGTGAAGGCGGCGATGATGGCCGGCCTCGGTGAGGACGCCGTGCGCACCATCGACGTCGACCCCGCCACGCAGGCGATGGACGTCGACGCGCTGCGCGACGCGATGGCCGAGGACGTCGAGGCCGGGCTCCGGCCGGTGATGGTGCAGGCGGCGTGCGGCAGCACGTCGACGGGCGCGATGGACGACGTCGCCGCGATCGCCGAGGTCGCGCGCGAGTGGGGCGCCTGGCTCCACGTCGACGCCGCGTGGGCCGGTGTCGCCGCCGTGTGTCCCGAGCACCGCGACCACCTGGCCGGGGTCGAGGCGGCCGACTCCTTCGTGACGAACCCGCACAAGTGGCTGCTGACGACCTTCGACTGCTCGACCTTCTGGGTGCGCGACCGGAAGGCCCTGACCGGCGCGCTGTCGATCCTCCCGGAGTACCTCCGCAACGCCGCGACCGAGTCCGGCGAGGTCGTCGACTACCGCGACTGGCACCCGCAGCTGGGACGCCGGTTCCGTGCGATCAAGCTCTGGGCCGTGCTCCGCACCTACGGTGTCTCGGGGCTGCGCGAGCACGTCCGGCACGGCATCGCGCTCGCCGGGCACGTCGCCGACCTCGTGGCCGGCGACGACCGCTTCGAGATGGTCACCGAGCCGGCCCTGTCGCTGGTCGTCTTCCGGCTGCGCGCGGGCGACGAGCAGACGCTGGCCGCGATGGAGGCGGTCAACGCCTCCGGCGAGGCCTACCTCAGCCACACGACCGTCAACGGCGTCGCGGCGATCCGGCTCGCCGTCGGGAGCTGGCGCACGACCCTCGCAGACGTCGACCGGACGTGGCGCGCGCTGCAGGAGGCGGCCGTCTCCCACGGCTGAGACAGTGGGGCGCATGAAGCTCTTCGCCGACACACCCCTGCGTCGCACGCTCCAGGTCGTGGCCGACCTGCTCTTCGTGGCCTGGCTGTGCTTGTGGGTCTGGGCGGGGATGGCCGTGCACGACGGCACCGAGCAGCTCGCCGGACCCGCCCGCCAGACCGACTCCGCTGCGTCCTCGATGGCCGAGCAGCTGCGCGACGCCGGCGGCAGGCTCAGCGGCACGCCGCTGGTCGGCGACGAGCTCGCGGTGCCGTTCGACAAGGCGGCCGAGGCATCGGACGGGCTGGCCTCGGCCGGACGCGACACCGTCGACGCGGTCGAGCGGCTGGCGCTGCTGCTCGGGCTCTCGGTCGCGACCATCCCGATCCTGATCGTCTCGGCGATCCACCTGCCGATCCGGTGGCGCTTCATCCGCGAGGCCACGGCAGGGGCGAGGTTCATCGACGCGCAGGAGGACCTCGACCTCTTCGCGCTGCGGGCGCTGGCCCACCAGCCGATGAGGGTGCTCGCGCAGGTCAGCGACGACCCGGCCGGCGCGTGGCGCGCGCGAGACCCCGACGTCGTACGACGCCTCGCGGCCCTCGAGCTCGCGGACGTCGGGCTGCGACCGAAGAAGCTGCCGGGCTCGCCGGGCACGGCCGCGTAGAGTCACCCCACGTGCAGTTCCTCGACGGCGCGACGCCGCCCCACGACCTGACCTACGACGACGTCTTCATGGTCCCGCGCTCCTCGAGCGTGGCCAGCCGCTACGACGTCGACCTCGCCACCTCTGACGGCACCGGCGCCACGCTGCCGCTGGTGGTCGCCAACATGACCGCCATCGCCGGCAAGCGGATGGCCGAGACCGTGGCCCGCCGCGGCGGCATCACGGTGATCCCGCAGGACATCCCGATCCCCGTCGTCGCCGACGTGGTGGCGTGGGTCAAGCAGCGGCACACGGTCTTCGACACCCCGATCGAGCTGCGGCCCGACCAGACCGTCGCCGAGGCGCTGTCGCTGATCCCCAAGCGCGCGCACAAGGCAGCGGTGGTCGTGCAGGACGGCCGCCCCGTCGGCGTCGTGTCCGAGGCCGACTGCGCCGAGGTCGACCGCTTCGCGCAGGTCGGCTCCGTGATGAACCAGGCCGTCGTGACCGTCTCGGCGTCCACCGACCCGCGCGAGGTCTACGACGCCATCGAGCGCGCCAAGGCGCCGCTCGCGGTCGCCGTGTCGGAGACCGGCGCGCTGGTCGGCGCGCTGACCCGGCTCGGCGCGCTCCGCGCCACCCTCTACGCGCCCGCGGTCGACGCCACCGGTGGTCTGCGCATCGCCGCGGCCGTCGGCGTCAACGGCGAGGTCAAGGAGCGCGCGTCCGAGCTGCTCGCGGCAGGTGTCGACTGCCTCGTCGTCGACACGGCCCACGGCCACCAGGACCGGATGGTCCAGGCCCTCCAGGCCGTGCGCTCGCTCGCGCCGGAGGTCCCGGTCGCGGCGGGCAACGTCGTGTCCGCCGAAGGCACCCGCGCCCTGGTCGAGGCCGGCGCCGACATCGTCAAGGTGGGCGTCGGGCCGGGCGCCATGTGCACCACGCGCATGATGACCGGCGTCGGCCGTCCGCAGTTCTCCGCGGTCCTCGAGTGCTCCGCGGCCGCTCGCGAGCTGGGCAAGCACGTCTGGGCCGACGGGGGAGTACGCCACCCGCGCGACGTCGCGCTCGCCCTCGCCGCCGGCGCCTCGTCGGTGATGATCGGCTCCTGGTTCGCCGGCACCCACGAGTCGCCCGGCGACCTCATGCACGACGCCGACGGCCGGCCCTTCAAGGTCTCCTTCGGCATGGCGTCGGCGCGCGCCGTGGCCAACCGGACCTCCGGCGAGTCGTCGTACGACCGCGCCCGCAAGGGCCTCTACGAGGAGGGCATCTCCTCCTCGCGGATGTACCTCGACCCGCAGCGCCCCGGCGTCGAGGACCTCATCGACCAGATCTGCTCCGGCGTGCGGTCGTCGTGCACCTACGCCGGCGCCCGCGACCTCACCGAGCTCCACGAGCGCGCGCTCGTCGGCGTCCAGTCGGCCGCCGGGTTCCACGAGGGCCGGCCGCTCGACCGGTCCTGGTGAGGAGGTGGGCGCCGTGAGGGAGCTCGACCACGTCTTCGTGATGACCTACGGCAGGTCAGGCTCGACGCTGCTGATGGGCATCCTCAACTCGATCCCCGGCTGGCTGCTGCGCGGGGAGAACCGCCACGCGATGCGCCACCTCTACGAGTTCCACCGGAGCGGCCTGACCGAGCGCGACCGCGTCGACCCCGCCCGGGCGAGCCAGCCGACCCACCCGTGGTTCGGCATCGAGGGCTTCCCCGAGGACGCCTCGCTCCTGCACATCCGGATGCTCGCCGAGGCGACCCTCCTGCGGCCCGAGCCGGACACCCGGGTCACCGGCTACAAGGAGATCCGCTGGTACGACGAGGACCTCGCCGACTACCTCGAGTTCCTCCGGCAGGTCTTCCCCGGCGCACGCTTCGTGCTCAACACCCGCAACCTCGAGGACGTCGCCTCCAGCAACTACTGGACCCACAAGGACGACCCGCTCGGCCAGGTCCGCGCCATCGAGGAGAAGATGCTCGGCGCTGCCGAGACGCTGGGCGACGCGGTCTTCCACGTGCGCTACGACGACTACGTCGCCGACCCCGGGGTGCTGCGCGGGCTGTTCGAGTGGCTCGGCGAGGTCTACGACCAGGACTCGGTCGAGGCCGTGCTCGCCACGCCGCACTCGCGCCGCGGCAAGCACCGCGACTGAGCCCCGGTCGACTGGCGCTGCGGCGGGTGAGTACGCAGGCTCACGTGCAGGCGCCACCCACGACGGAGACTCGCCCCATGGACACACCTCGCACCAGCCCCCGCCTCGCAGCGCTCGTCGTCGTGCTCGCCACCCCACCGCTCGCCTGGCTCCTGTGGATCTCGAGTGCCGACGGCACGCCCAGCGACGCGAGGCACGTCGCCTGGTTCGCCACCGTCGCGCTGGGATGCGTGGTCGCGGGGGCGCTGGCCGGCACGCGGTCCCGCCTCTGGTTGCCGGCGGTGTCGGGCGTCGCCTCCGCGGTCGTCACGCTCTACCTGTGGTGGTCGTCGGAGGACGAGACGGGGCTGTTCATGGTCGGCATCATCATCGCGACGCCCCTGATGCTCGTGGCCTCGTTGCCGCTCCTGCTGATCGGTCGTGCCGCCGCCTCGGTCGGACACGTGTCCGAGTAGCTGCCCCCGCGCAGCGTCCGGCGGGGCCGGAGGTCGGACACGTGTGGTCAAGGCGCCCCTGACGAGACTGTGGCAGGGTGAAGCATGATCATCAACCCCGGAAGCCACGAGAAGCAGGGTCCGTGGGACCCGGACGCCAAGAAGAAGTACTTCGACACGCGCTACTTCTGGACGCTGATGCCGACCCTGCTCTTCGTGCTCGGTCTCCTCGTGGTGCTGAGCGTCTTCGGCGACTGACGGAGCTCAGCGCGAGGAGCGAGGTGTGCGGCCCTTCGTCACCCCGACGAACGCCTGGGTGACCTCGTCGTCGCGCTCGATCCTCCACACGAGCGCGATGGTGGTCGGCCCGAGGTCGGAGACGACCCGGCTGACGACGTCCTTGCGCTGGTGGATGCGCGCGACCGACATCGGGAGGATGACGACGCCCGTGCCGGCGGCGACGGTCTCGATCGCCTCCTGCTCCGACATGGGTGGCCAGTCGAGCTGGTCGGCCGTCGGCGTCCAGCCGCTGGCGTGGGGGCGTACGAGCTGCTCGTCGGCCAGGTCGGCCAGGCTCACCTCGTCGTCGGCGGCCGCGAGCAGGTGCTCGCGCGAGGCGACCGCGACCTGGAGCTCGTCGTAGAGCCGCACGCAGTGCAGGTCGTCGCGGTCGACGGGGAGCCGGACGATCGCCATGTCGAGGCTTCCGTCCCGCACCCCGTCGACCTGGTCCGCCTCGGTGGTCGGCACGAGGTGGAGCGACTCGCGACGGCCGGCACGCCAGCTGCGCGCCCACTTGTCGGGGGTCGCGCCGGTGACGAAGCCGACGCGCAGCGGAGCGATCATGGGCACGACCCTAGAGGCGTCAGGCCTCCGGGTCCTTCTCCACGGCGATGACGAAGTCGTCGCCGTGCTCGGTGACTCCCGTGACGACCGCGGCCTCGACGGCCTCGATGGCGTACTGCCGGCGCACGACGAGCGGGTCCGCCGAGAGGTCCTTCACCAGTGCGACGGCGAGGGCCACCATCACCAGCACGAACGGCAGCGCCGCGATGATCGTGATCGACTGCAGGCCGTTGAGCGCGTCGGCGCCGCCGGCGAGGAGCATGACGATGGCGACGAGTCCGGTGGCGACGCCCCAGAAGACGACGGTCGGCTTGCGGGGCTCCTCCGCGCCGTGCTCGGACAGCGAGCCCATCACGATCGAGGCGGCGTCGGCACCGGAGACGAAGAAGATCGCGACCAGGACCATGACCAGGATGCTCGACACGGTCGCGAGCGGGAACTGGTCGAGCACCGTGAAGAGCTGCGACTCGATGCCGCCGGCACCCGCGATGTCGACGCCGTCCTGCTGCAGCTTGATCGCGGCGCCGCCGAAGATCGCGAACCAGGCCAGGCTCACCAGGCTGGGCACGAGCAGCACGCCGGTGACGAACTGGCGGATGGTGCGACCGCGCGAGATGCGGGCGATGAACATGCCGACGAACGGCGTCCACGAGAGCCACCAGGCCCAGTAGAAGACGGTCCAGCCGGAGAGCCACTCGCTGACCTCGGCGCCCTCGGCGCCGGTGCGGGCGGCCATCTCGGGCAGCTGGTCGACGTAGCTGCCGAGGGCGGTCGGCAGCAGGTTGAGCATGAAGACGGTCGGGCCGACGACGAACACGAAGACCGCGAGGGCCACGGCGAGGACCATGTTGATGTTGGAGAGCCACTGGATGCCCTTGGCGACGCCCGAGACCGCGGAGAGCACGAACGCGACGGTGAGGACGGCGATGATGCCGACGAGCAGCGCGTTGCCACCGGTGCCGATGCCGCCGACGATCTCCAGGCCGGAGCGGATCTGCAGCGCACCGAGACCGAGCGAGGCGGCCGAGCCGAAGAGGGTCGCGAAGATCGCGAGCATGTCGATGACCTTGCCCGCCGGACCGTGCGCCCGCTCGCCGAGGAGCGGCTCGAAGGCGGCGCTGATCAGCTGGACGCGGCCCTTGCGGAAGGAGCCGTAGGCGATCGCGAGCCCCACGACGGCGTAGATCGCCCACGGGTGGAGCGTCCAGTGGAACAGCGTGGTGGCCATCGCCGTCTGGGCGCTGCCGGTGTCACCGGTGCCCGGGGGCGGGGTGGCGAAGTGGCTGACGGGCTCGCTGACGCCGTAGAACATCAGGCCGATGCCCATGCCGGCGCTGAACATCATCGCGATCCACGACACCGTGCGGAACTCCGGCTGCTCGTCGTCGCGCCCGAGCGGGATGTTGCCGAAGCGGCCCATCGCCAGCCAGATCACGAAGACCACGAAGGCCGACGCGGTGAGCACGAAGAGCCAGCCGGTGTTGGTCATCGTCCAGGCGAGGCCCTCTCCGGAGGCGGTGCTCAGCGAGGACGTGCTCACCAGGCCCCATGCGAGGAAGGCGAGGGCGATCGCGGCGGTGACGCCGAAGACGACCGTGTCGAGGCCGGAGCCGCGCGGCTCGACGGGCTCGATCGCGGCGTCGAGGGCGGGGTGCGGGTCGTCGCCGGGAGCTGCGGAGGGCTCGGTCGAGACGTCGGCCGGCGGTTCGGTCAGGGGTTCAGTTGTAGGCGTAGCCATTCGCCGACCCCATCAAGATTCTCGCCGTCGAGGCAAACCGGGTGTCCGGCTCTCCGCCCACGACGAGAGATGACTCACACGGGCTTGCCCGCCTCGGCGTAGGACCGGACGACCGAGACGTTGAGCGGGAAGTCGACCGGCAGCTCGCGGAAGAGCAGCCGCCCGGCGGTCGACGCGGCGGAGGCGATCTCGGCCGCCACGACGTCCGCGAGCCCGGCGGGCGCGTGGACCACCACCTCGTCGTGGAGGAAGAAGACCAGGTGGGGGCGCGCCTCCAGCGGCCCGTCGGCGCCGAGCGTCCAGAGCCGGTTGCGCAGGTCGGCCAGCCAGCACGACGCCCACTCGGCGGCGGTGCCCTGGACGACGAAGTTGCGGGTGAACCGGCCGTAGGACCGGCGCCGCCGGTCCTGGTCGTCGAGGTCGGCCGGCGGCGCGTCGGGCGACTCGGCCCATGAGCCCGCGCCGAGGGCCGGGCACCCCCGGCCGAGCAGGGTCCGGACGACCTGGCCGCGCTCGCCCGCCCGGGCCGCCTCCTCGACTAGGCCGAACGCGGTCGGGTAGCGCCGGTTGAGGTCGGCCAGCATCCGGCCGCTCTCGCCGCTGGTCGCGCCGTACATCGCGCCGAGCAGCCCGAGCTTGGCGTGCTGGCGGGTCGCGACCGCGCCGTCGTCGACCATTCCCTGGTAGAGGTCGGCGCCCCGCGCGGCCCTGGCCAGCGCGCGGTCGCCGCTCATCCCCGCCAGCACCCGCGGCTCGAGCTGCGCGACGTCGGCGACCACGAGCACCCAGCCCTCGTCGGCGACGGCCGCCGAGCGGACCTGCACGGGGAAGGACAGCGCCCCACCGCCGTTGGACGACCAGCGGCCCGTCGCCGAGCCTGCCGGCTGGTAGGACGGACGGAACCGGCCGTCGCGCACCCACTCGTCGATCCAGGACCAACCGTTGGTCGTGAAGAGGTGGGCCAGCTTCTTGTAGCGCAGCAGCGGCTCGACCACCGGGTGCTCGACCGACCGGAGCGAGTGGGCCCGGGTGTCGGTCAGCTCGATGCCGTTGCGCCTCAGCGCCGCGAGCAGCTCGGGCCGGGAGTCCGGGTTGAGGCCGGGCGCGGACAGGAGGCGTCGTACGTCCCCGGCGGCTTCCTCGAGCAGCTGCGGGCGCGCACCTCGCGGCGGGCGTCGGCCGAGCAGCCCGGTCAGCAGCTCCTCGTGGACGTCGACGCGCCACGGGACGCCGGCGTGGGTCATCTCGGCGGCGGCCAGCGCACCCGAGGACTCGGCCGCCACGAGCAGCCCGAGCCGGGAGGCGTCCGGGGAGGTTGCGATCGCCGCGAGCTGGCGCGCGTCCTCGAGGTCGGCCTCCAGGTGCTCGGCCTCGTCGGAGCTGAAGAGGACCGGGTCGCTCGGCACCGTCGGCCCGAGCCGGTCCCAGAGTGACGACTCCGGCCCAGCGAGGAGCGACGCGTCGACCGCCGGGGCCCGGCGCAGCAGGTGGTGGCACAGCCGGAGGTCGTGGCACCGCCCGACCCGCACGCCCGCAGCGAGGAGGAGCGGGTACCACCGCGCGGTGTCGTCCCAGACCCAGCGCGGCCCGTCCACCTCACGTCCGGCGACGTAGGACGCCAGGTCGCCGAGGTCGATCTCCGACGACTCCCCACCCTCGGCCACCCGCACTCGCTCGCCGGGCAGGCGGGAGAGGTGCACGCGGGTCATGGGGAGAGCATCCCCGAGGCCACCGACGTCCGCGCGGTCAGCCCAGGGCGGGCGCGTCGACGGCGGCGAGCAACCGCAGGCCCTCGTGGCTCGGGGTGCCGGGCGTGGCGGTGTAGACGAGCAGGTGGTGGGACTGGAACGGGTCCTGGACGACCTGGCAGCTCAGCTCGAGCGCCCCGACCGACGGGTGGAGGTAGCGCTTGACCTCCTCCGGCCGGACCCCGACCTCGTGCAGCGCCCAGTAGTGCCGGAACTCCTCGCTCCGCTCCAGCAGGAGCTCGGCGAGGTGGGCCGCGCGCGAGTCCGGGCCGCGCAGGGTGAGCACGCCGCGCAGCCCCGAGGCGTACATCCGGGAGTAGCGCTCGTGGTCCTCCGGAGGGTGCAGCAGCCGGGCGGACGGCTCGGTGAACCAGCGGAAGCCGATGCTCCGAGCCGGACCGGTCCAGCGCCGGGAGTCGCCGACGAGCGCGACGCTGAGCGGCGTCTGCCGCAGCGTCTCGCCGAGCTCGGTGACGATCTCGGCGGGGGTGTCGCCGAGGCGGTCGAAGATCCGCAGCATCCCCGGCGAGACGTGGTCGCCGGCCGCCTCGCGCGTCGGCGGCTGGTGCCCGGCGAGGCGGAAGAGGTGGTCGCGCTCGTCGAGCGAGAGGTGCAGCCCCTGCGCGATCGAGGCGACCATCTGCTCCGACGGCTGCGGGCCGCGCTCGCGCTCGAGGCGGGAGTAGAAGTCGGTCGACATGTGGCTCAGCGCCGCGACCTCCTCGCGCCGGAGCCCGGGAGTACGCCGGCGCGCCCCGCGCGGGAGCCCGACGTCCTCCGGCTGCAGCGCCTCGCGGCGGCGGCGCAGGAAGTCGGCCAGCCCGGTGCGATCGATCATGCGCCCATCCTGTCCGCTCGATGGATCCGTATCCACGGATCACCGGGCCGTGGATCCGGATCGCTGGATCGCGCACGCTGGTGACACACCGACCACGCCACCCGGAGGAGACCCCACGTGCCCAGGACCTACGACCTCGCCCTTCCCGACCTGACCGGCAGGCGCGCCCTCGTCACCGGCGCCAGCGACGGGATGGGCCTCGGCATGGCCGCCTCGCTGGCGGGAGCCGGCACGGAGGTGCTGATGCCGGTGCGCAACCGGGCCAAGGGCGAGGCGGCCGCCGCGAAGGTCCGGGCGCAGGTGCCCGGCGCCCGGCTGGTGCTGCACGACCTTGACCTGTCGTCGCTCGACTCGGTCGCCGCGCTCGGCGAGACGCTGCTCGCCGAGGGCGAGCCGATCCACCTGATGATCAACAACGCGGGCGTGATGACGCCGCCGGAGCGGCAGACGACGGCCGACGGCCACGAGCTCCAGCTCGGCACCAACCACCTCGGCCACTTCGCGCTCACCGGACGCCTGCTGCCGCTCCTCCGGGCGGGGAGCGCCCGCGTGACGTCCCAGACGAGCGTCGCCGCCCGCAGCGGCACGATGAACTGGGACGACCTCGACTGGGAGCGGTCGTACGACGGCATGAGGGCCTATCGGCAGTCGAAGATCGCCTGCGGACTGTTCGGTCTCGAGCTGAGCCGCCGCAGCGCCGCCGCGGGGTGGGGGATCACGAGCAACATCTCGCACCCCGGAGTCGCCCCGACCAGCCTCCTCGCCGCGCGCCCCGAGCTCGGCCGCTCCGACGACACCACCAGCGTGAAGGTGATCCGCTGGCTCTCCGCGCACGGCCTCCTGGTCGGCACGCCCGAGACCGCGAAGCTGCCCGCACTGATGGCGGTCACCACGGGGGACGACGGCGGCTACTACGGCCCGCAGTGGCCCGGCAACGCCGGCGGTCCGCCCGGCCCGCAGAAGCTCTGGGCGCCGCTGCGCCGCGACGACGACGCGGCGCGCCTGTGGGAGGTCTCGGAGGAGCTGACGGGCGTCCGGTTCGGCTGATCCGTGGTGCCGACCGCCATGATGGGCGCGTGCTGCACCGCCATCCCTTCCTCGCCCTGCTCAGCCTCGCCTACCTCGCCTTCATCGGCCTGGTGACGCTGACGCCCGGCTCGGACCAGCCCGACTACCAGGGGCTGGCGGCGCGCGTCCTGGCGCGGCTCGAGCGCTACCCCTCGCTCGACCCGGTCTCGAGCCGGCTCAGCATCGAGCGGATCGAGTTCCTCGCCAACATCGGCCTGTTCGTCCCGCTCGGGGTCTTCCTGCTGATCCTCGTCGGGTCGCGGCTGTGGTTCGTCGCCATGATGGCGGGCGTCGTGCTCACCTCGATGATCGAGAGCGTCCAGAAGTCCATCCCCGGTCGCGTGTCCGACCCGCGCGACGTCGCGGCCAACTCCATCGGGATGTTCGTCGGCGTCGGGGTCGCGCTCGTCCTGACCCTCCCGGCCACGATGCGACGCCAGCGGGAGAGAGCCGCACGACGAGAAGGCCGGTGACGAGTCAGCCGCGCGAGTCCGAGTGGTCCCGTGCAGCCGCCACGAGCCCGGCCATGAGCCCGATCTCGACGCGGGTCTCCGGGTGCCACTGAACGGCGAGGCAGTAGCGCTCGCCCGCCGCCTCCATCGCCTCCAGCGTCCCGTCGGCCGCTCGGGCGACGGCCGTGAAGCCGGGGTGGGTCGCGACGGACTGGTGGTGGTGGCAGCTCACCTCGACCTCGGCGCCGACGAGCGCCGCGAGCCGTGAGCCCGGCTCCGTCGCCACCTCCACCGTGCCGTAGGCGTCGCCGCCGGGGGAGTGCGTCTCGTGCCCGACGAGGTCGGGCGTGTGCTGGTCGAGCGTCCCGCCGGCGTGGACCGCCATGAGCTGCATGCCCCGGCAGATCCCCAGCACGGGCAGCCCGGCCGCCTCCGCGGCCGTCAGCAACGCGAGCTCCCAGGCGTCCCGCTCGGGGTGCCAGCCGGCGGTGCGCTCGTGGGGCGCGGCGCCGTACTGCCCGGGGTCGACGTCGGCGCCGCCGGACACGACGAGCGCGTCGATCGTCGCGACGACGCGCGCGGCCGCGCCGGGGGAGCCGACCGGCGGCAGCAGCACGGGTACGCCGCCCGCGACCTCGACCGCGGCGGCGTACTCCGTCGGGAGCAGGTCCGCGCGGGTGTTCCAGACCCCCCACGCGGCCTGCTGGCGGTACGTCGTCAGCCCGACGACGGGTGCGTCCATGCCAGGCACCTCCGGACCCGGCTCAGAGCGGGGTGACGTAGGCGCCGGAGATCCCGCCGTCCACGAGGAAGGTGTTGGCCGTCATGAAGCTCGACTCGTCGGAGGCGAGGAACAGCACGGCGTTGGCCATCTCCTCGGGTTCGCCGAATCGGCCCATCGGCACGTGCACCAGGCGTCGAGCGGCGCGCTCCTCGTCGCTGGCGAAGAGCTCCTTGAGCAGCGGCGTGTTGACCGGTCCCGGGCACAGCGCGTTGACCCGCACGCCCTCGCGGGCGAACTGCACGCCGAGCTCGCGCGACATCGACAGCACGCCGCCCTTCGAGGCGGAGTAGGAGATCTGCGAGGTCGCGGCGCCCATCACCGCGACGAAGGAGGCGGTGTTGATGATCGAGCCGCGCTTCTGCTCGAGCATGTAGGGCAGGGCCGCCTTGCAGCAGAGGTAGACGCTGGTGAGGTTGACCTCCTGCACCTTGCGCCACGCGTCGAGGTCGGTGTCGAGGATCGAGTCGTCCTCCGGCGGGCTGATCCCCGCGTTGTTGAAGGCGATGTCGACCGAGCCGTAGGTGTCCTTCGCCGTCCGGAAGAGGGCGTCGACCTCGTCCTTGGAGGTGACGTCGACGTGGACGTAGGTGACCACCTCGGGACCGCCGAGCTCGGCCGCGAGCGCTTCGCCCGCGGCGTCGTCGATGTCGCCGATGACGACCCGTGCGCCCTCCTCGACGAAGCGGCGTACGGTCGCGAGCCCGATGCCGCTGCACCCGCCGGTCACGACGGCCGTGCGGCCCTCGATGCGTCCTGCCATGTCTGTGTGCCTTCTTTCCGGTGTGTCGGGGTGCGGGGGTCTCAGTGGGCGATGAAGACGTTCTTCTCCTCGGTGAACGCGTTCGGCGCGTCGGGGCCGAGCTCGCGGCCGAGGCCGGACTGCTTGTAGCCGCCGAACGGCGTCCAGTAGCGCACCGAGGAGTGGCTGTTGACCGAGAGGTTGCCGGCCTCGACGCGTCGCGAGACGCGCAGCGCCCGTCCGACGTCGGCGGTGTAGATCGAGCCGGACAGGCCGTAGTCGGAGTCGTTGGCCAGGGCGACCGCCTCGTCCTCGTCGTCGAACGGCATGACGGCGACGACGGGTCCGAAGACCTCCTCGCGCCAGACCGCCTCGCTGGTGTCGGTCGACTCGATGACGGTCGGGGGCAGCCACCAGCCGGGCCCGTCCGGTGCGCTGCCGGTGAAGGCCACGCTCGCGCCGTCGATGTAGGCCTGCACGGCGTCGCGCTGGGCCGCCGAGACCATCGGCCCCATCTCGCTCTGCTCGTCGGAGGGATCGATGACCCGCAGCGCCTTGACCGACGTCTCGAGCCGCCCCACGAACTCGTCGTACGCCGTGCGCTGGACGAGGATCCGCGAGCGCGCGCAGCAGTCCTGGCCGGCGTTGTCGAAGACGGCGTAGGGCGCGCTCGCGGCGGCCGCCGCGACGTCGGTGTCGGCGAAGACGATGTTGGAGCTCTTGCCGCCGAGCTCCAGCGTCACGCGCTTCACCTGGTCGGCGCAGCCGGCCATGATCGTCTTGCCGACGGTGGTCGACCCGGTGAAGCAGACCTTGCGCACGAGCGGGTGGGTCACGAAGCGCTCGCCGACGACCGAGCCCTTGCCGGGGACGACGGTCAGCACGCCCTCGGGCAGGCCCGCCTCCAGCGCGAGCTGGCCGATCCTGATCGCGGTGAGCGGCGTGAGCTCCGCCGGCTTGAGGACGACGGTGTTGCCGGCCGCGAGCGCGGGCGCGAAGCCCCAGGCCGCGATCGGCATCGGGAAGTTCCAGGGGACGATGATCCCGACGACGCCGAGCGGCTCGTGGAACGTCACGTCGGTGCCGCCGGCCACCGGGATCTGGCGACCGAACAGGCGCTCCGGCGCGGCGGAGTAGTAGTTGAGGCAGTCGCGGACGTTGCCCGCCTCCCACCGGGCGTTGCCGATCGTGTGCCCGGAGTTGAGCACCTCGAGCTGCGCGAGCTCCTCGACGTGTGCGTCGACCACTGCGGCGAAGGCACGCAGGAGTCGGGCCCTCTCGCCGGGGGCGACGTCACGCCAGGCGGGGAACGCGTCGTGCGCGCGCTCGATGGCGGCGTCGGCCTCCTCCAGCGATGCGGAGGTGGGGGAGGAGTCCAGCTCGGCGCCGGTGCTCGGGTTGATCAGGGTGGTCATGTCTTTCCTCAGAGCCTCTCGAATCCGCGGACGAGCTCCCAGTCGGTGACGGCAGCGTTGTAGGCCGCGAGCTCGACGTCGGCCATGTTGGCGTAGTGGTCCACGACCTCGTCGCCCAGGGCGGCACGGGCGATCGCCGAGCCGTGGAACCGCTCGCGCGCGTCACCCATGGTGCTCGGCACGCGCGGCTTGTCGGAGGCGTAGGCGTTGCCGGTGAGCTCGGGCTCGAGCTCGAGGTCGTTCTCGATCCCGTGCAGCCCGCCGGCGATCATGGCGGCGAGCGCGAGGTAGGGGTTGGCGTCGGCGCCGGGGATCCGGTTCTCCATCCGCGCACCCGCACCGCGACCCACCAGGCGGACGGCGCAGGTGCGGTTGTCGAGCCCCCAGCCGAGCGTGGTCGGGGCGAAGGAGCCGTCGGCGAACCGCTTGTAGGAGTTGATGTTGGGCGCGAAGAACAGCGTGAAGTCGGCCGCCGTCGCCAGCACGCCGGCGATGAAGCTGTCGTAGAGCGGCGTACGCCCTCCCGCTTCGTCGTCCCAGAAGACGAGCTCGCCGTCGGCGCCCCGCAGCGACAGGTGGATGTGGCACGAGCTGCCCTCGCGCTGGTTGGGCTTCGCCATGAAGGTCACCGACCGGCCGTGCTGGGCGGCGATCTCCTTGGCGGCGTTCTTGTAGACCACGTGGTTGTCGGCCGTGGTGAGCGCGTCGGCGTAGAGGAAGCCGATCTCGTGCTGGCCGAAGTTGCACTCGCCCTTGGCGCCCTCGACGTCGAGACCGGCGGCGTACATGTGGTTGCGGACGTCGCGCAGGAAGGGCTCGACGCGGGTGGTGCCGAGGATGGAGTAGTCGACGTTGTACTGGTTGGCCGGGGTGAGGTCGCGATAGCTCTTGCGGAAGGCCTCCTCGTAGGTGTCGTCGTAGACGACGAGCTCGAGCTCGGTCCCGGCGAGGGCGACCAGCCCGCGCTCGGCCAGCCGGTCCAGCTGGGCCTTCAGGACGGCGCGCGGTGACGCGACCACCGGGCGGTGGTCGGCCCACTCGAGGTCGCACTGGACCATCGCGGTCGCGGGCAGCCAGGTGAGCAGTCGGATGGTCTGCTCGTCCAGGACGAACTCCATGTCGCCGTAGCCCTGCTCCCACGACGTCATCGCGTAGCCGTCGACGGTGTTCATGTCGACGTCGACGGCGAGCAGGTAGTTGCAGCCCTCGGTGCCGTGACCGACGACGTGGTCGAGGAAGTACTGCCCGTGCAGCCGCTTGCCCTGGAGCCGGCCCTGCATGTCGGTGAAGGCCAGGACGACCGTGTCGACCTCTCCGGACTCGATGCGCAGGCGCAGGTCCCCCATGGTCAGGTGGCGGTCGTTGCGTGTGCTCACGTGGTCTCCCTCTCGCTGGCGGTGTCGTACGACGTGGGGTGCAGGGCGTCAGACGAGCAGGCCGCGCAGCAGCGCGGCCGTGTCGTCGCAGTGGTCCTCCATCACCGCGCGGGCGCGATCGGGACGCCCGGCGAGGATGGCCTTGCAGATCTGGCGGTGCTGCTGGTGGGAGTGGCCGATGTTGGGCTCGAGCGACGGGATCGCGCCGAGCATCCGGTCGAGGGTGGACTGGACCGAGGTGACGGCCTCCTGGAGCCTGGCCGAGCCGCTCAGCGAGGCGATCGTGAGGTGCAACCGCGAGTCCGCCTGGCGGTGGGCGCGCTTGCCGGAGGCGTCGGCGACCGCGGCCTCGGCCGAGCTCAGCCGGCCCCGGTCGGCGTCGGTGAGCTCGTGGCTGGCGGCGAGGTGGGCGGCGCCCGGCTCGACGACGCTGCGGAACGCGAGTGCGTCGAGCCACTCGGACTTGGTGGCCGCCGACACGCGGGACAGGCCGGTCGACCGGGAGCGTGCCTGTGCCGTGACGGACGACCCGCCGCCCCGGCCGCGCCGGGTCTCGATCAGCCCCGCCTGCCGCAGTGCGGCGATCGCCTCGCGCAGCGTCGCGCGGCTGACGGCGAGCCGCTCGGCGAGCTCTCGCTCGGGCGGCAGGAGGCTTCCGACGGGGTAGACGCCGAGCCGGATCGCGGTCGCGAGCTGCTCGACGCAGCCCTCGAACGCGTGGTGCCCACGCACCGGCCGCAGGACCGCCGCCGTGAGGTGCTCGTGCGGCTGGGCGGTCATGCCGGTCAGTCTCCGGGGTGACGACCTGCACAGTCAATGGTCGGAGTTCATACCAATTTCCACGAGTTCTCGTCAGACCCCTTCACAATGCTGACCGGGCGGGTCTAGGTTGCCGAGCACCCACTGACGCGAGAGGTGCCACATGTCTGCTGAGCCCGCTGCCGAGCGACACCTGACAGAGGACGAGGAACACCTGGCCAAGCTCGGCTACAAGCAGGAGCTCGCCCGCTCCTGGTCGGGCTTCTCCAACTTCGCCATCTCCTTCTCGATCATCTCGATCCTGGCCGGCTGCCTCACGACCTACGGCGCGGGCATCGCCAACGGCGGCCCGGTCTCGATCTCCTGGTCCTGGCCGATCATCTCGGTGTTCATCCTGATCATCGGGTTCACGATGTCGGAGCTCGTCTCGGCGATGCCGACGTCGGGCGGCATCTACTACTGGGCGTCCAAGCTCGGTGGTCCGGCGGCCGGCTTCTTCACCGGATGGCTGAACCTGATCGGCCTCGTCGCCGTGACCGCGTCGGTCGCCTATGGATGTGCGACGTTCTTCGAGCTCACGTTCCTGGCGTGGGGCTGGATGGACGAGTTCTCGCTCAACACGGTCTTCGCGATCTTCCTCGTGATCCTGGTCTTCATCACGGTGGTCAACATCTTCTCCAGCCACCTGCTCGCACTGATCAACAACGTCTCGGTGTGGTGGCACGTGGCCGGCGCGGCGTTCCTCGTGCTCGTGCTGATCATCGTCCCCGACCAGCACCTCAGCGTGTCCCAGGTCTTCACCGACACCTACAACGGGTCCGGCTGGGCCGACGGGTCGACGAGCAGCCTCGTCTTCTTCTTCGCGATCATCCCGTTCGGCTTCATCCTCACCCAATACACGATCACCGGCTTCGACGCCTCCGTGCACCTCTCCGAGGAGACCCAGGGCGCGGCGAAGACCGCGGCCCGCGCCATCTGGCAGTCGATCTTCTACTCGGCCGTCGGCGGCTACATCCTGCTGCTGGCGGTGACCTTCGCGATCCCGCAGGTCGACGGTGCGCCGGACTACGCGAGCATCCCCGCCGGAGGAGTGGCGTACGTCTTCGACGCCGCGCTCGGCTCGACGTGGGGCGGCCTGCTGCTCTTCATCTCCTCGTGCGCCCAGCTCTTCTGCGCGACCGCCTGCCTGACGTCCACGTCGCGGATGATGTTCGCCTTCAGCCGTGACCGCGCCGTCCCCGGCTCGCGCCTCTGGTCCAAGGTCAACGCCCAGCGCACCCCTGCCAACGCCGTCATCTTCGCCGCGGTCCTCGGTGCGCTGATCACGCTCCCGGCCCTGAAGTCGGTCAACGGCATCCCGACCGCGTTCTACGCGGTCACCTCGGTCTCGGTCATCGGCCTCTACTTCTCCTTCGCCGTCCCGATCTTCCTGCGCTGGCGCGCAGGCGACTCGTTCGAGGTCGGCAGCTGGAACAACGGCAGCAAGTACAAGTGGATGAACCTCGTGGCCACGATCGAGATCGTCGTCGTCGGCATCATGCTGATGCTGCCGACGTCGCCGTTCGGCGCACCGTGGCGCGACGAGTTCGACTGGGCCGCGGTGAACTACGCGCCGATCATGGTCGTCGCCGTGCTCGCGCTGCTCGCGATCTGGTGGAACGTGTCGGCGAAGCACTGGTTCACCGGTCCGGTCAACACGATCGACCAGGCCGTGGTCGACGCCTTCGAGGACTGATCCGCACGCACCCGGGGCGGGTGCTCACCCCAGGTAGCTGGTCGTGAACGTGATCGCCACCGTCAGCACGAGGGTGTTGAACACGAAGGCCAGCACCCCGTGGGTGAGCACCTGCCGCCGGAGCGCGGAGTGCCGCACCTCGACGTCGGTGGTGCCGAAGGTCGTCCCCACCGCGACGGTGAAGTAGAGGTAGTCCACGACGCCGGGCTCGGCACCCTCGGGGAAGGCCAGCCCGCGGTGCTCGCTGTGGAGGCCGACGTAGCTCATCAGGAACCCGGCCTGCAGCACCATCCACGCCGTGACGACCGCGAGCAGGCAGACAGCCAGCACGTAGGACTCGGCGGCGGACTGGTCGTCGGCCCGCGGCATCACCAGGAGCACCGACACCAGCGCGACCATGGCGGCGGCCTGCGCGAAGCTCTCCGGCGAGATGGCGAACCACCGCTCGGCGCGCGACATGCGGCGCGACTGGCGTGCCATCGCGGTGAGCCCGTTCAGCCCGCCCCGACGGACCGCGGCCCACGTGAGGGCCAGATAGAGCAGGGCGTACAGGTCCCAGGACGCCAGGAAGACGAGCAGCGCCTCGCCGGGGGTCAGGAGTCCGACCACGATCCCGACGCCGGCCAGGACCTGACGGGAGATCTCGCGCTGCCACCACTGCATGCCACCGGAGCCTAGGTGCCGGACTGCGCCCGGGACGTCCTACCAAGGTCGCTCACAGGTCCGGCACACGGTCCTCCCAGCCTCGCCGCCTACCCTGTCGTGGTCCCCCTCATGACCCCGACGCAGAGGACACCGTGACTTCACGCCCCATCGCCGCGCTCACCGCCAGCATCGTGCTGGCCCTGGGCGCGACCGCCTGCTCCAGCACCACCGACGAGAGCGACACCGCGAAGGACAGCACGTCCTCGGCGCCCGCCACCACTGATGCCCTCGACGGCGTGACCGTCACGGGTGACTTCGGCGAGGAGCCCGAGATCGAGGTCGCCGACCTCACGGTCGACGAGCCGGTGAGCGCCGTCGTCATCCCGGGCTCCGGCGAGGAGGTGGCCGACGACAGCAGCGTCAACTACCGCTTCCGGATCGTCTACGCCAAGGACGGCACGGACGTGTCCGGCAACTACTCCGAGGAAGCGCCCCAGAAGCTCGACGTGACCCAGCAGGCTCCCTTCATCACCGATGCCGTCGTGGGCGCCACGATCGGCACGCGGGTCGCGATCGCGCTCAAGGTGAAGGACCTCGTCGGCGACGGACAGGCCTCGCAGTACGGCATGAAGGGTGCCGACGACCTCGTCATGGTGCTCGACCTGATCTCGATGACGCAGGACCCGCTCGACGGTCCCGAGGGCGACGTGGTCGACCCGCCGGCCGACGCGCCCACCATCACCGAGGAGGACGGCGTCGTCACCGGCATCGGCTTCGACGACGCCCCGAAGACGCCCAGCGACGAGCTGCAGGTCATCACGCTGATCGAGGGCTCCGGTGACGAGGTTGCCGAGGACGACAACGTGACGGTCGACTACTTCGGCACGGTCTACGGCGACGGCAAGGCGTTCGACGAGTCCTACTCGGCGGAGCCGGTCGCGTTCCCGCTGACGCAGGGAAGCCTCATCGACGGCTGGGTCGAGGGCCTCCAGGGCGTCACCGTCGGGAGCCGGGTGATGCTGATCATCCCGGCGGACCAGGCCTACGGCGACCAGGACTCCGGCGACATCCCCGCGGGGTCCACGCTCGTCTTCGTCATCGACGTGCTGGGGGCGAACCTCTAGTCCGCCGTCGCGGGCCGCGCCGGCGACTAGCATCCGGCTGCGTGGCCTACTTCGAGCGCACCGGCGCGGACACGTTCGAGCCGACCCGGCACGCGGGCGGCGCGTGGAACACCGAGGAGCAGCACATCGCACCCGCGCTCGGACTCCTGGTCCACGTGCTCGAGCAGGACCGGGACGCCCGCCGGGACGACGGGCTGCTGCCGGGTCGCCTGTCCTACGACATCTGGGGCACCGTGCCGATGGCCGAGGTCACCACGTCGGTGCGCGTCGTGCGGCCGGGTCGCACGATCGAGCTCGTCGAGGCGGCCCTGGCCCACGGCGGTCGCACGGTCGTCACGCTCCGCGCCTGGCTGAGCGGTGGCGGTGACACCACGGCGATCGCGGGCACGCACCTGGCCGGCGTGGCCGGTCCGGAGCGGGTGCCGGCGTGGGACCCCACGACGGTCTGGCCGGGAGGCTTCATCGCCTCGGTCGAGGTCCGTCGACAGCAGGTCGCGCCGGGGCGGGCCGTGGTCTGGGCGCGTGCGTCGGAGCCGCTGCTGGCCGGTGAGGAGGTCAGCACGCTCGCCCGGACGGCCGGCATGCTCGACGTCGTCAACGGGATGAGCGTGCGAGCCGACCCGCGCGAGGTCTCCTTCCCCAACCTCGACCTCACCGCCCACCTGCTGCGCGAGCCCGTGGGGGAGTGGGTCGGGTTCGACGCCACCGTCTCCTTCGGGGCGTCCGGGCTCGGCCTCACCAGCAGCGTCCTGCACGACGCGTCCGGACCGCTCGGCACCGTGGCGCAGACCCTGACCCTGCGGACCTGATCGACGGCGGGTCCCCACCACGCCCCTTGTCCGGTCGGACGGATCCGGGGCAGCCACCTTGTCTGCTCGCACCAACATCCGATCCACGGCGCTTCCTACCGTGGCGACATGAGTGACCTGGCGCACATCAAGTCGTGGTTCGAGGAGCACCTGCCCGAGCTGCTCGCGCGGCATCGCGTGCCGTCGGCGGCATGGGCCGTCCTCAAGGACGGTGAGGTGGTCGACGGGGCGCACGGCGTGCTCAACCTCGCGACCGGCGTGACAGCGACGCCGGACTCGGTCTACCAGATCGGGTCGATCACCAAGCTGTGGACGAGCACCCTGGTCATGCAGCTCGTGGACGAGGGCCTCGTCGACCTCGAGGCGCCGGTGCGCACCTACCTCCCGGAGCTCCGGCTCGCGGACGAGGACGCCGCCGCTGCGATCACCGTGCACGAGCTGCTCAACCACACGTCCGGGTTCGAGGGCGACATCTTCACCGACACGGGCGTCGGGGACGACTGCGTCGAGAAGTTCGTGGCGACCCTCGCCGACACCCCGCAGCTCTTCGCGCCCGGCGAGCAGTTCTCCTACAACAACGCTGGCTACTGCGTGCTCGGCCGTCTCGTCGAGGTCGTCCGGGGCACGACGTACGACCAGGCGCTGCGCGACCACCTGATCGAGCCGCTCGGCCTCGCGCACGCCGCGCCGAGCGTGCAGGAGGCGATCATGCACCGCGCCGCCATGGGCCACGTCGAGTCCGGTCCCGACGGGGCGATCGAGCCCGCGCCGTTCTGGTCGATGGCGCGCTCCAACAGCCCGGCGGGGTCGATGCTGTCGATGAGCCCGCGCGACCTGCTCGTCTTCGCCCGCATGCACCTGGAGGACGGCGTGGCGCCTGACGGGACCCGCGTCCTGGCGTCCGGCACGACGTCGCGGATGCAGGCCCGCGAGGTGGACCTGCCCGACCTCGGGCTCATGGGCAGCTCGTGGGGGCTCGGCTTCGAGCGGTTCGACACCCCTGAGGGACCGATCGTCGGCCACGACGGCAGCACCGTTGGCCAGGGCGCGTTCCTCCGCATGGTCCCCAGCGAGGGGGTCGCGGTGGCGCTGCTGACCAACGGCGGCGACATGATCTCGCTCTACCACGAGATCGTCGGCCAGGTGCTGGACAGCATCTCCGACGTCCACCTGCCCAGCCTCCCGCAGCCACCGGCCAAGCCCTCGCGCATCGACGCACGCCGGTTCGTCGGCACCTACTCCGCCGACGTCTTCGACCTCACGGTCAGCCAGGACGACGACGGCCGGATCTGGATCGAGCAGGTGCCCAAGGGCGCCTTCATCGAGCTCGGCGGCCAGGTCGAGCGATCCGAGCTGGTGGCCTACCGCGACGACATGCTGATCCCGATCGAGCCCGACCGCGGGATGCACATGCCGCACGCCTTCCTCGGCGACGACGGCGAGGGTCGCGCCCTCTACCTCCACCTCGGCCGCGCCGTCCGCCGCGCCGGCGCCTGACCCGCACTCCCCACGGAAGAGAGACCGGCATGACGCGCACCCTGATCGGCCCGGCTGCACTGGCCCTGGCCCTGTCGGCCACCCTCAGCGCCTGCGGGGGCGGTGGCGGCGGTGGTGGCGGCGGCACCGGCGGCGGTGAGGCGCCGTACGTCGACGGGGCGACGTTCACCCTCGGCCTGTCCTCCGACCCGGGCAACCTCGACCCGCAGATGGGCGCAGGCAGCTCGCTGTTCGCCGTGAGCCAGTTCGCCTACGACCCGCTCGTGAGCGTCGACGGCGAGACGGGTGAGATCGGCTCCCAGCTCGCCGAGGAGTGGAGCGTCGACGGCACCACGGTCAGCCTCACCCTCGCCGACGGCATCACCTGCTCGGACGGCGACGAGCTCACCGCCTCCGACGTCGCCGACAGCCTCAACTTCGTGACGGACCCGGAGAACCAGAGCCCGTTCCTCGGCACCTTCATCCCCGTCGGCGCCACGGCGAAGGGCGACGACGCGTCGCGGACGGTCACCCTGACGCTGGAGACGGCCTCGCCGTTCGTGCTCAACGGCCTCGGCAGCCTGCCGATCGTGTGCCCCGGTGGCATGGACGACCGCGACAGCCTGGCCCAGGCCACCAGCGGCACCGGCCCCTACGAGCTCACCGAGGCGGCGCCGGGCGACCACTACACCTACACGCTGCGCGACGGCTACACGTGGGGACCCGGCGGAGCCACGACCGACGAGCAGGGACTGCCCGCGACCGTCGTGGTCCAGGTCGTCGAGAACGAGACCACCGCCGCCAACCTGCTGCTCTCCGGCGGGCTCAACGCTGCGCAGATCGCCGGGCCCGACGGTGACCGGCTGGAGAAGTCGGGCCTCTTCGTCGCCGGGACCACCGGCCTGGTCGGGGAGCAGTGGTACAACCACGCCGACGGTCGCGTCACCAGCGACCCCGACGTGCGGATGGCCCTCACCCAGGCCCTCGACCTCACCGAGCTCGCCGGCGTCGTGACCTCGGGTCGCGGCGGTCCTGCCACCACCCTCGCGGTCAACGAGCCGGTCGCGTGCCCCGGGGACTCGGTCTCCGGCGCGCTGCCCGCCCACGACCCGGAGGCGGCCGCCGACCTGCTCGACGCGGCCGGCTGGCAGGAGGGCAGCGACGGCATCCGCACCAAGGACGGCGAGCCGCTCGCCGTCACCTTCCTCTACCAGAACGACCTCGGCAGCAGCGGCGACGCCGGCGCCGAGCTCGTGGTGCAGCAGTGGAAGGCGATCGGCGTCGACGCCACCGCCAAGAGCCAGAACGAGACCCAGTTGACCGGCACCATCTTCTCCGCCGGCGACTGGGACGTCGCCTGGGTCGGCCTCAACGTCAGCTCGCCCGACCAGCTCGTGCCGTTCCTCTCCGGCCCGGCCGCACCGGACGGCACCAACTTCTCCGCGATCGCCAGCGACGACTACGACGCGGACGTCGAGGAGGCGATGGGGATGGACGGCACCGCGTCGTGCGACACGTGGCTGGGTGCGGAGGCGACGCTCGTGGAGAACGCCGACATCATCCCGTTCGCCAACAACACGGTGCGCACGTTCGGCAAGGGCGCGGAGTTCGAGACGCCGGGTCAGCTGATCCCGCTCAGCATCCGGATGCTGGCCCCGTAACGGTGTCCGCCACGACGATCCCGCTCGGTGCGGGACCCAGGACCGGGCCGAGGCCGCCGGCGTGGGAACGGCCGTGGGTCAGGTTCGCCGGGCGGCGGCTGGCGCGGTTGCTGGTCTCGCTGTGGGTGCTGGTCACCGCGTCCTTCGCGATGATCCACCTGATCCCCGGCGACCCGGTGCGCGCCGCGCTCGGGCCCACCGCTCCGGCCGAGCTGGTGGCCGCGCGCCGTGCCAGCCTCGGCCTCGACGACCCGCTGGTCGTGCAGTACGGCCACTACCTCCGCTCGCTGGTCACCGGTGACCTCGGCACGACGCTCGGGTCGCAGCTGCCGGTGGCCGACGTGGTGGGGCAACGGCTCCCGGCGACGCTCCTGCTCGCCCTGCTGGGGTTCCTCCTCACGGTCGCCATCGCGGTCCCGGTCGGCACGCTCGCCGGGGTGCTCACCCGGCGCGGCCACGGCCGGCGCGCCGAGCTCGGCTTCACCACCTCCAGCATCGTGGTGGCCACCGTCCCCGACTTCCTGCTCGGCGTCGGCCTGGTCTACGTCTTCGGCGTGCACCTCGGCTGGCTCCCCGTCGCCGGCAACGCCACCCCGTCGGCCTACCTCCTGCCGGTCGTCTCGCTGGCGGTGGGACCCGCGGCCATCCTGGCCCGCATCGTGCGGGTCGAGCTCGTCGAGGTGCTCGACGCCGACTACATCCGCACCGCCCGCGCCAAGCGCCTGGCACTGTGGAAGATCTACCTCGGCCACGCCCTGCCCAACGCGGTGACGTCCGCCCTGACCCTCGGCGGGCTGCTGCTGGGGTCGATGGTGGCCGGGACCGTGCTGGTCGAGAACGTCTTCGCGTGGCCCGGCCTCGGCAGCACCATCGTCTCCTCGATCCTCGCCAAGGACTACCCGCTCGTGCAGGCGATCGTCCTCGTCTACGGCGTCGGCGTGCTGGTGGTCAACACCCTCGTCGACGCGGCCCTCGCCGTGCTCGACCCGCGATCGATGATCAGGGAGGACTGATCATGTCCGAGCCGATCTCCCGGGTCCGCGCCTGGCGCGACGTGCTCACCACGCCGCTGGGTGGCACGGCAGCCGTCCTGGTCGTGGTGGTGCTCGCGCTGGCAGTGGTGGGTCCCCTCGTCTGGGGCGACGCCGCCGACGCCGTCGACACCGGCGACATCCTGTCGGTGCCGTCGGGCGAGCACTGGGCCGGCACCGACAACCTCGGCCGCGACATCCTGGCCCGGGTGCTCGTCGCCGCCCGGCTCTCGATGCTGCTCGCGATGGGCGCGATCACCATCGCGATCGTCGTCGGCCTGGTCCTGGGCTCGGCACCGTTCCTGCTCGGCGGCCGCGCCGGTCGCCTGGTGTCGGCCGTGGTCAACGTCGCGGTGGCCTTCCCCGGCCTGCTGCTGGCCCTCTTCTTCGCCGTCATCTTCGGCGTCGGTGCCACGGGTGCGGTGCTCGCCATCGGGCTGTCCGGTGCGCCCGGGTTCGCCCGCCTCGTGCAGACGCTGGTCGCCGGCCTCGCCGGACGGGAGTACGTGGCCGCGGCGCGGGTCGCGGGCGTCGGCCGCCTGCGCATCCTGGTGCGGCACGTCCTGCCGAACCTCGCCGAGCCGCTGGTGGTCAACGCGACCATCGGCGCCGGCAACAGCCTGCTCGCCTTCGCCGGTCTGTCCTTCCTGGGCCTCGGCGTCCAGTCGCCGGCGTACGACTGGGGACGGCTGCTCTACGACGGGCTCAGCGCGCTCTACGTCAACCCGGCCGCGGCGCTCGCGCCCGGCGCCGCGGTGCTCGTAGCCGGGCTGGCGTTCAACCTCTTCGGCGAGTCCGTGGCCAAGGGCTTCGGGGTCACCGACCTCGCCGGACCGCGCGTGCGGACGGCGACCACGCGCCCGGCTCCCGAGCCACAGGTCGACCACGACCCCACCGACGCTCGACCCGAGCGCGACGTCGTCCTCGAGGTGCGCGAGCTGCGCGTCGGCTTCGCGGGCCGCCACGGCACGGTGCGCCCGGTCCGCGGCGTGAGCTTCTCGGTGCACCGCGGGGAGGCCGTGGGCGTGGTCGGGGAGTCGGGGTCGGGCAAGTCGCTGACCGCGCTCGCCGTCACCCGCCTCCTCGGCGACGACGCGACCGTCGAGGCCGACCGGCTCCGGCTGCTGGGCGAGGACCTCCTCGGCGCAGCCTCACCCGCCCGGCGGCACCTGCTCGGCACCTCGCTCGCGATGGTCTTCCAGGACCCGATGTCGTCGTTCAACCCGACGCGGCGCATCGGTCGCCAGCTCGCCGAGGTGGCCACCGAGCACCAGGGCCTGTCGCGCGCCGACGCGCTGGCGCGGGCCGTCGACCGGCTCGCCGCGGTGCGCATCGACGACGCGGGCGACCGGGTGCGGCAGTATCCCCACGAGTTCTCCGGTGGCATGCGCCAGCGCGCGATGATCGGCATGGGCCTGATGGGCTCCCCGGCGCTGGTGGTGGCCGACGAGCCGACCACCGCGCTGGACGTCACCGTGCAGCAGCAGGTGCTCGGCCTGCTCGCGAGCATCCGCGAGGCCGACGACGTCGCCCTCGTGCTCATCAGCCACGACGTCACGGTGGTCGGCGAGGTGTGCGACCGGGTGCTGGTGATGTATGCCGGGCGCATCGTGGAGGACCTGCCCGCGGCCGACCTCACGAGCCGCGCACAGCACCCCTACACCCGCGCCCTGGTGAGCTCCGTCCCCGACATGGCGACCGACATCACCCAGCCGCTCGCGACGATCCCGGGCCGCCCGGTCGGTCCCGCCGACGTGCCGCCGGGATGTGCGTACGCCGACCGGTGCCCGCTCGCGGACGCCCGCTGCCGCACCGACGAGCCCGTGCTGGAGGAGACGGCCGCCGGTGGGCGGGTCGCCTGCTGGCACCCCGGCGGCGGTCCGGTGCTGGTCGGCCAGGACCTGCTGGCTCGGCCGACGGGGGAGGAGCGATGAGCGAGCTCTGCTTCGACGCCGTCACCGTCCGCTACGACCGGCACACCGCGGTGGACGCGGTCAGCCTGACCGTCCCGCCCGGGACCGTCGTCGGCCTCGTGGGGGAGTCGGGGTCGGGCAAGTCGACCCTCGCCCGCGCCGCCGTAGGCCTCGTCGAGCCCACCTCGGGCAGCATCACCCTCGGTGGCGCGGCGATGCCGCGACGCGGCCGGCGGCCGGTGCAGATGGTCTTCCAGGACCCCTACTCCTCGCTCGACCCGCGGATGAGCATCGGCGACAGCGTCGCCGAGGCGATGCCGAAGGAGGGCGACACCCGCACCCGCGAGGGTCGCCGCGAGGAGGTGCGCCGCCTGCTGGACCTGGTCCACCTCGGGTCGGCCGACCCGGGCGACCTCCCGGGTCGGCTCTCCGGCGGCCAGCGCCAGCGCGTCGCGCTCGCCCGCGCCCTGGCCGGGCGTCCCGACGTGGTCATCGCCGACGAGATCACCTCGGCGCTCGACGTGTCCATCCAGGGCGCGGTCCTCAACCTCGTGCGCGAGCTCCAGCAGGAGCTCGGCCTGTCGATCCTCTTCATCTCCCACAACCTCGCCGTGGTCCGCTACGTCGCCTCACGCGTCGCCGTGATGCGGTCGGGCCGGATCGTCGAGGAGGGCACCACCACCCAGGTGCTCGAGCAACCCGAGCACGCCTACACCCGCGCGCTGCTCGACGCCGTCCCCGGAAGGAACCCGCGATGACCACTGAGCCCACCGACGTCGACGCCACCACGAGCGGTCCGCGCCGACTCCGCATCGACGACCTGCTCGACCTGGCCGTGCCCTCGCAGCCCGCGCTGTCGCCCGACGGGAGCCAGGTGGCCTACGTCCTGCGGACCCTCGACGGTGCTGCCGACCGGGCCGTCGACGAGCTCTGGCTGACGGACACCTCCGGCGAGGTGCCACCGCGCCGCCTCACCCGCGGCCCGACCGACACGTCACCGGCGTGGTCACCGGACGGCACGACCGTGGCGTTCCTCCGCGAGGGCCGGGTGGCCGTGCTGGCGGTCCGGGGCGGCGAGGTGGACGTCCTCGCCGACCTGCCTGCCGGGGCCGGGGCGCCGCTGTGGAGTCCGGACGGCCAGCGGCTGGCCTTCACCGCTCCTGTGGATCCGGCCGGCGCCGGTGCGTCGTCGACGGCGCCGATGGTCACCGGCGGCACCGACTACCAGTCCGACGGCGCCGGCATGCACGGCGCCGTGCGCGCCCAGCTGCACGTGGTCGCCGCGGACGGGACGGACCTGCGCGTGCTCACCGACGGAGAGCACGGCGTCGGCAGCCCGGCGTGGTCGCCGGACGGCGGGAGCATCGCCTTCACCCGCGGCACCGGCGAGCGCTTCCGGGTCCCGGTCCACGTGCTGCCGGCGGACGAGGTGGGCGCCCGCTCCCGGCTCGTCGGGCTCGCCGACGGCATCACCTCCGTCGTCACCTGGTCTGCCGACGGCGACTCGCTGCTGGCCGTGGCCCACCCGGGGGACCCGGTCGGCCACCAGCACCTGCTCCGCGTCCCCCTGTCCGGGGACGACGTCGTCGACCTGTCCGCCTCCGTCGACCGCAACGTGATGGGCGGCGCCCCCGCCTACCCCGGCGGCACGCCGGTGGAGGAGGGCGGCCGCACCTGGTTCTGCCTGCGCGAGCACGGGTGCACGCACCTCTGGTCGGTCGCCGACGACGGCGGCGACGCCCGCGCGCTGGTGGCCGGTGAGGGTCGCGTGGTCTCCGGGCTCTCGGTGGGCCCGGGACGTGCGGCGTACGTCCTCACCACCCCCGACTCCTACGGCGAGGTCGCGGTGGTCGACCTCGCCGACGGCACCGAGACCGTGCTGACCGACCACGGCGCCCCGCTCGCGGACGTGGTCCACCACCCGCGCGAGCCGCGCACCTTCACGATCTCCGACGGCACCGAGGTGGAGGCCTGGCTGGTGCACGACCCCGACCAGCGGGGCGCCCGCCCGGTGCTCCTCGACGTGCACGGCGGTCCGCACAACGCGTGGAACGCCGCCGCCGACGAGATCCACCTCTACCACCAGGAGCTGGTCGAGCGCGGCTGGGCGGTCCTGCTGGTCAACCCCCGCGGTAGCGACGGCTACGGCGAGGAGTTCTTCGCCGCCGTGCGCGGAGGCTGGGGGACCGCGGACGCGAAGGACTTCCTCGAGCCGCTCGACCAGCTCGTGGCCGAGGGGCTGGCCGACCCCGACCGGCTCGCGGTGGCGGGCTACAGCTACGGCGGGTTCATGGCGTGCTGGCTCACCGGGCACGACGACCGGTTCGCCGCCGCCGTCGCGGGTGGCACGGTGAGCGACCTGATCAGCATGTACGGCACCAGCGACGACCTGTGCCTCAGCGCGTACGAGCTGGGCGGGACGCCGTGGACGGAGCCGGAGCTCTACGCCGCGATGTCGCCGCTGACGCGGGTCGCCGACGTGCGCACCCCGACGCTCGTCCTCCACGGGGCCGAGGACCGCACCTGCCCGCTGGGCCAGGCGCAGCAGTGGCACACCTCGCTGGTCGAGCTGGGCGTGGAGACCGAGCTGGTCGTCTACCCCGACGCCAGCCACGTGTTCCTCCTGCTCGGCCTCCCCTCGCACCGGCTCGACCTCAACCGCCGGATCCTCGACTGGGTCACCACCCACACCACCGGAAGCGGGCGTGCAGCCCTCGACGCCGCCCACTGGGAGCGCCGGCTGCGCACCCTCGCCGAGCGCTACGGCACCCCCGGTGCACAGCTCGGCATCCTGCGGATGGCCGACGTCCCGGGCGCCGACGAGGTGGTCACCGCGACGCACGGCGTGCTCAACGTCCGCACCCAGGCCCCCGTGTCGGCCGAGGCGCTCTTCCAGATCGGCTCGATCAGCAAGGTCTGGACCTCGACCCTGGTCATGCAGCTGGTCGACGAGGGACTGCTCGACCTCGACGTCCCGGTCGTGAAGGTGCTGCCCGGGCTCGAGCTCGCCGATCCCGAGGCGACGGCCACCGTGACCACGCGGCACCTGCTCACCCACACCAGCGGGATCGACGGCGACGTGTTCACCGACACCGGTCGCGGCGACGACTGCCTGGAGAAGTACGTCGGCATCCTCGGCGACGCCGGGCAGAACCACCCGGTCGGCGCGACGTGGTCCTACTGCAACTCCGGCTTCACCGTGCTGGGGCGGATCGTGGAGGAGCTGACCGGCCTGACCTGGGACCAGGCGCTCCGCGAGCGCATCTACGAGCCGCTCGGCCTCGACCACACCGCGACGCTGGCGGAGGACGTCCTGATGCACGCCGCTGCGGTCGGCCACGACGACCACGACGGCGTGCCGGCTCCCGCGGCCGCCTGGCAGCTGCCGAGGTCGATCGGCCCCGCCGGCCTCATCTGCTCCGACGCCGCCGACGTGCTGGCGTTCGCGCGGATGCACCTGGCCGGCGGTGTCGCCGCCGACGGCACGCGCGTGCTGAGCGAGGAGAGCGCGGCCGCCATGACGTCGCACCAGGCCGACCTGCCCGACACCCTCGTCCTCGGCGACTCCTGGGGCCTGGGCTGGATCCGGTTCGGCTGGGACGGGCGGCGCCTGATCGGGCACGACGGCACGACGCTGGGGCAGAACGCCTACCTCCGCATCCTGCCCGAGCAGGGCCTGGCGGTGGTCCTGCTCACCAACGGCGGGCACGCCCACGACCTCTACCAGCGCCTCTACGAGGAGATCTTCGCCGAGGTCGCCGGGGTCGCGCTGCCCGAGCCGTTCGCGCCGCCCGCGGAGCCGGTGGACGTCGACGTCACGCCCTTCGTCGGCACCTACGAGCGCACCTCGGTGCGCATGGAGGTCGAGGCGGGACCCGACGGCCCGCTGCTGCGCGCCACGCTGCTCGGCCCGCTCGCCGAGCTCGAGCCGGACCCGGTCGAGGAGCACGAGATGGTCGCGGCGGGACCGGGCCTGTTCGCGGTCCGCCCCGGTGGCGGCGAGACGTGGATGCCCGTGACCTTCTACGAGCTCGAGACCGGAGAGCCCTACCTCCACTTCGGGGTGCGCGCGACCCCCCGGGTCTCGCCGTGAGCGACCTGCTCGACGAGCTGCTGGCCGACGTCCGGGCGCTGGTCGAGTGCGAGTCCCCGTCGCACGACCTCGAGGCCGTCGCCCGTTCCGCCGACGTGGTCGCCGCCGTCGGTACGACGCGGCTCGGGGTCGAGCCGGAGCCGATCGTGCTGGACGGGCGGACGCACCTGCGATGGCGGCTCGGTGACACGCCCTCGCGCGTCCTGCTGCTGGCCCACCACGACACGGTGTGGCCGATCGGCACGCTCGCGCGGCGTCCCTTCTCCGTCGAGGACGGCGTGCTGCGGGGTCCGGGCTGCTTCGACATGCTGTCCGGTCTGGCGATGGCACTACACGCCGCCGCCGGACTGGACGGCGTGACCCTGCTGGTCACGGGTGACGAGGAGATCGGGTCTCCCTCGTCGCGGGGCCTGATCGAGGAGGAGGCTCGCGCCGCCGAGGCGGTGCTGGTGCTGGAGGCCTCCGCCGACGGCGGTGCCCTCAAGACCGAGCGCAAGGGAGTCTCCCTCTACGACGTGCACGTCACCGGGCTCGCGGCGCACGCCGGCCTCGAGCCCGAGCGGGGCGTCAACGCCACCCTCGAGCTGGCCCACGCCGTCCTGGCGCTGGCCGGGCTCGGTGATGCCGACCTCGGCACGACGGTGACACCCACCGCCGCGCGGTCGGGCACCACGACCAACACCGTCCCGGCGAGCGCGACGCTCGCCGTCGACGTACGCGTCCGGACCCGGGCCGAGCAGGAGCGGGTCGATGTCGCCGTGAGGTCGCTGGCCCCGGTGCTCCCCGGTGCCGCGCTCGAGGTGAGGGGTGGTCCGAACCGACCGCCGCTCGAGGCCGCGTCGTCCGCCGGCCTGCTGGAGCGCGCCCGGTCCGTCGCGACGTCGCTCGGGCAACCGGCGCCCGGGTCGGCGGCGGTCGGGGGAGCCTCCGACGGCAACTTCACGGCCGGCGTCGGCACCCCGACGCTGGACGGCCTGGGCGCGGTCGGCGGGGGAGCCCACGCCGAGCACGAGCACGTCCTGGTCGACCACCTCGTCGGCCGCACGGCCCTCCTGCGCGGTCTCGTCCGCGACCTCCTCGCCGACCCGGCGCCGGTGCGGGAGCACGTGGGCGGTGGCCCCCGGTGACGGCGCAGGGTGAGAGCGGTGCCGCCGTGCCCGTCGTGCGCGCGGTCTCGCCGCACACGCCGATCGGCGTCGACGACCTGGAGCAGGCCAGCCAGGTGTGCGACGCCGCCGCCCGCCAGGCCGGGGTGACCGTGCGCAGCCTCACCGACCTCGCCGACCTCGCAGCGGTGGTGGAGCTCTTCGCCGACGTGTGGGGCCGCTCGGCCAACCCGCCGGTCTCGCTGGAGATGCTGCGCGCGCTGACCAAGGCGGGCAACTACGTCGGCGGCGCGATGGACCGGGGTCGGCTCGTCGGTGCCTGCGTCGGTTTCTTCCACGCTCCTTCCGAGGACGCCCTGCACAGCCACATCGCCGGGGTCGCACCCGGGTCCACCGGCCGCAACATCGGCTTCGCGCTCAAGCTGCACCAGCGGGCCTGGGCCCTGGGCCGTGGCGTGGAGGAGGTCGCCTGGACCTTCGACCCGCTGGTGTCCCGCAACGCGTGGTTCAACCTGGTCAAGCTCGGTGCCCACCCCACGGAGTACCTCACCAACTTCTACGGTCCGATGGTCGACGACCTCAACGGGACCGACGACACCGACCGGCTGCTGGTCCGCTGGCGGCTGCGCGACCCGGCCGCTGCCGCGGCGTGCGTGGGAGACGTACGTCCCGCGGACGCGGCCCGCGAGGTCGCGCTCGGCGCCGCCGTGCTCCTCGACGTGGACTCCGGTGGCCGTCCGGTGCGGGCGCGCGGGCGGACCCGGGCGGAGGCACCGGTCGCGCTCGTGCGGGTGCCACCCGACATCGAGGCGCTGCGGGGCAGCGACCCCGTCACGGCGCGGCTGTGGCGGGAAGAGGTGCGCGAGGTGCTGGGAGAGCTGGTGCAGGCCGGTCACCGGGTCGAGGGGTTCGACCGGTCCGGGTACTACGTCGTCAGGAGGAACCCGTGAAGATCACCGGAGTCGAGCTCCGTCGGATCGCGATGCCGCTCGTGGCGCCGTTCCGCACGTCCTTCGGGACCGAGACCGCCCGCGACGTGCTGCTCGTGCGCGTGGTGGGGGAGGACGCCGAGGGGTGGGGCGAGTGCGTGGCCATGTCGGCACCGCTCTACTCCAGCGAGTACGTCGACGGGGCCGTGGACGTGATGCGTCGCTACCTGCTGCCCCGGCTGCTCACGGGGGCACCCCTCGCCGCGCACGAGGTCGCGCACCGGCTCGAGCCGGTGAAGGGGCACCGGATGGCCAAGGCGGCGCTGGAGATGGGAGTGCTCGACGCGGAGCTCCGCAGCGAGGGACGCTCGTTCGGTCGCGAGCTCGGTGCGGTGCACGACCGCGTCCCGTGCGGCGTCTCGGTCGGCATCATGGACTCGGTGCCCGAGCTCCTCGACGCCGTGGACGGCTACCTGGGCGAGGGCTACCTGCGGATCAAGCTCAAGATCGAGCCCGGCTGGGACGTCGAGCCGGTGCGTGCGGTCCGCGAGCGGTTCGGGGACGACGTGCTGCTGCAGGTGGACGCCAACACCGCCTACACGCTCGGCGACGCCCCGCACCTGGCCCGGCTCGACCCGTTCGACCTGCTGCTCATCGAGCAGCCGCTGGACGAGGAGGACCTGCTCGGCCACGTCGACCTCGCCCGGCTGATCCGCACGCCCGTGTGCCTGGACGAGTCGATCACCTCCGCGCGTGACGCGGCGGCGGCGATCCGGCTCGAGGCCTGCCGCATCGTCAACGTCAAGCCCGGCCGGGTCGGTGGCTACCTCGAGGCCAGGCGGATCCACGACGTGTGCGTCGCCGCCGGGGTGCCCGTGTGGTGCGGCGGGATGCTCGAGACCGGGCTGGGCCGCGCAGCCAACGTCGCGCTCGCCGCCCTCCCCGGGTTCACGCTGCCGGGCGACACCTCCGCGTCGGGGCGCTACTTCGCCACCGACATCACCGAGCCCTTCGTCCTCGACGACGGCCACCTCGCGGTGCCCGCGGGCCCCGGGCTCGGGGTGGCCCCGGACCCCGACCGGCTGGAGGCCGTGACGACGTGGAGCGAGTGGTTCGCCGGGTGAGCGCTGGCGGAGCCGCGACCCCCTGCCTACGGTGACCCGGTGGAACCCGAACAGCCGCGACCGCGGCTCAGCCTGCGCCGCGTGCTCGACGACCTCGGAGTGACCTTCCTCGAGCTGGCGGTCGGCCGGGCCGAGGAGTCCGGCGAGGTGCGCGGCCTGGTCATCTGGGACCCCGCCGACCCGCCGACGCTGCTGCCGCGCTCCCTCGTGCTGGGTGTCGGGGTCACCTCGGACGAGGAGGTGCTCGACCTCCTCGACCGCGTCGCCGGGCACGACGTCGCCGGGGTCGTGCTCCGGGCACCGGTGCCGCGCACCGGTCGGGTCGTCGAGCAGGTCGAGCGCACCGGCACCCCCGTCCTGGGCCTGTCCCGGGGAGCGTCCTGGGCCCAGCTCACCGAGATGCTGCGCTCGATGCTCACCCCGGGCGACCTGTCCTCGGGCCACCAGACGTCCGACTCGCTGGGTGGGCTGCCGTCCGGCGACCTCTTCGCGGTCGCCAACGCGATCGCGGCGCTGATGGGGGCGCCCATCACCATCGAGGACCGCAGCTCACGGGTGCTCGCCTTCTCCGGGCGCCAGGACGAGGCCGACCCCTCCCGCGTGGAGACGATCCTGGGCCGCCAGGTGCCCGAGCGCTACGCCCGGATCCTCCAGGAGCGTGGGGTCTTCCGCGACCTGAACCGCAGCAACGAACCCGTCTTCATCGAGCCGCTGCCCTCCGACGAGGGCCACTTCACGATGCCGCGGGTGGCGATCGGCGTACGAGCCGGGGACGAGGTGCTGGGCTCGATCTGGGCGGCGGTCACCGAGCCCCTCGACGCCGGGCGCCTCGAGGCGCTGCAGGACTCGGCCAAGCTCGTCGCCCTGCACATGCTCCGTCACCGGGCAGGCTCGGACGCCGCGCGTCGCATCCGGGCCGACCTGCTGAGCACGGCGCTCGCCGGCGGCGCCAACGCCCACGACGCGCTCGTGCGTCTCGGCCTGGCCGCGCGCCCGCTGACGGTGATGGGCCTGCGCCCGGTGCTGGCAGCCGGCGACGCCGGCACCGAGGACGCGTCCGTGGCGCAGGAGCGCCAGCGACTCACCGACGCCTTCGCGATGCACCTCGCCGCCGTCCAGCCGGTCTCCGCCGTGGCGACCATCGGCGACACGACCTATGCGCTGCTCGCCGCGACCGAGCCGCTGGAGGAGGCCGACGCCCGCGCGGTGCGCCTGCTCCACGACTTCGTCAGCCGGGTCGACGACCGCATCCACCCCCTCGCGGCGGTCGGGCCGATCGCCGCCGACCTGCAGGGCATCGCGCGCAGCCGGGTGAGCGTCGACCGGGTGCTGCGGGTGCTGGCCGAGAACAGCGGTGCGCACCGGGTGGCGCGGCTCGAGGAGCTGCAGGCCGAGGCCATGGTGCTCGACCTGCGTGACCAGGCCGCCCAGCGCGGCGACCAGGTGAGGGGCGCGCTGGCCCGCCTGGTGGCCTACGACGCCGAGCACGCCACCCACCTCGTCGAGACGCTGCGCGCCTGGCTGGACGCCTTCGGCGACGTGGGCGCCGCCGCCGAGGCGATGTTCGTGCACCCCAACACCTTCCGCTACCGCGTGCGCCGGGCCTCGGAGGTCGGCGAGGTCGACCTCGCCGACCCCGGGCAGCGGTTCTCGCTGATGCTGCAGCTGCGGGTGTTCGGTCCCGGTCAGCGCGGGTAGGACACGACGGCGTCGCCGTCGTAGCACGTGCGGGACGGCACGATCGCGGCCGGCACGTCGAAGCGCTCGAGCACCCGGCACCCGTAGACCTCCTGGGTGCCCAGCCGGGTCGGGGTGCGCCAGCGGCCGTCGGTGCGCACCGCGATCTGCACGTAGCCCCCGTCGGGGCAGGGTGCGAAGTTGCCCATGTCGCTGATCAACGCGTAGCCGTCCGAGCGCCACTTCTTCACGACCATCGTCGCCGCCGTCCGGCACTTCTCGCGCGGGTCGTTGGCCTTCCAGAGCTGCGTCAGTCGCCGCTCGACGAAGTCCCCGAAGGCCGGTGACGTGTCGGCGATGCGGTCGAGGTGGTCGAGGGTGACCTCGGCGCCGGCCCCCGGATAGGTGACGGTGCGCACGTACGCGCTCGCGGGCGCCGACGCCGTGGCCGGGAGGGCGAGTGCCGGGGCCAGGACGGTCGAGGCGACCAGGGTGAGGAGGACGGTCAGGGTGCGGCGCATGTGCGACTCCCGAGGTGGTGCGGCCGCCGATCGGCCGTTCACTGGAATGGACGCGATCGGAGGGCGTGACGTTGCACGTGCCCGTAAAGCGGAGAACCCCAGGCCGGAGGCCTGGGGTTCGTTCCTGTGTCCGAGGGGGGACTTGAACCCCCACGCCCTAATACGGGCACTAGCACCTCAAGCTAGCGCGTCTGCCAATTCCGCCACCCGGACGAGTGCTGGAGAAATGTAGCAAAGCACCTCCGGACCGACGAATCGGGGCTGGTGCTTGCTCGTGGGGCAGGATGGACGACATGGACCAGGTGCCTGCTGACGCCCAGACGGACCGCGCGTACGACCCCGCGAAGGAGGTCGTCGAGCTGTGCCAGGAGCTCATCCGCATCGACACGTCCAACTACGGCACCGACGACGGGCCGGGGGAGCGCAAGGCGGCCGAGCACGTCGCCTCCCTCCTCGACGAGGTGGGGATCGAGAGCCAGGTCATCGAGGGCCGGCCCGGTCGGGCCAACGTCGTCGCCCGCTGGGGCGGGGGCGACGGCAGGGCCCCGCTGCTGCTCCACGGCCACCTCGACGTCGTACCCGCCGAGGCGTCGGACTGGCAGGTCGACCCGTTCAGCGGCGAGATCAAGGACGGCCACGTCTGGGGTCGCGGCGCGGTCGACATGAAGGACTTCGACGCGATGCTGCTCAGCGTCGTGCGCGCCCGTGCGGCCGCGGGTGCGGCGCCCGACCGCGAGGTGGTGCTCTGCTTCACCGCCGACGAGGAGGCGGGCGGCGGCCACGGCGCCAAGGTGCTCGTCGAGGAGCACCCCGACCTGCTCGCCGACTGCACGGAGGCCGTCGGCGAGGTCGGCGGCTTCTCGGCGACGATCCGCGGTCGCCGCGTCTACCTGATCGAGGCGGCCGAGAAGGGCATGGCGTGGATGCGCCTCACCGCCCGCGGTCGCGCCGGCCACGGCTCGATGATCAACGGCGACAACGCCGTGACAAGGCTCGCCGGCGCCGTCGCGCGGATCGGTGCGCACGAGTGGCCGGTCCGGCTGACGCCGACGATGGAGGTCCTGCTCGCCACGGTCGGGGAGCTCGCCGGCACCGAGGCCACGCCCGACAACGCCGAGGCGCTGGTCGAGGAGTTCGGCGACGCCGCGCGCATGCTCGGCGCGGTCATCCGCAACACCGCCAACCCGACGATGCTGCGGGCCGGCTACAAGACCAACGTCATCCCGACCGAGGCGACGGCGACGGTCGACGGCCGCTTCCTGCCCGGCTACGAGGACGAGTTCTTCCGGACCCTCCACGAGCTCGCCGGCGACGGCATCGAGTTCGACTTCGAGTCCAAGCAGGACCCGTGGGAGACGCCCTACGACGGCGACCTGGTCGGTGCGATGACCCGCAGCCTGGTCGCCGAGGACCCCGACGCGCTCGTCGCGCCCTACCTCATGAGCGGGGGCACCGACGCCAAGCACTTCCGCAAGCTCGACATGCGGTCCTACGGCTTCGCGCCGCTGCGCCTGCCGGCCGACCTCGACTTCACCGCGCTCTTCCACGGCGTCGACGAGCGCGTGCCCGTCGACTCGCTCGAGTTCGGCGCGCGGGTCTTCGACCGCTTCCTCGACGACATCTGACCGAGGCCGGGCCGGGCACGGCCCGACAAGCACCGCCGATCGCACCCTCGGAACTGTTGCGCACGCCACAGCCGGACACCGGCGAGGGAATGCATCGCGCTGTGGCACAGTTGCGACCACGAAGAGCTTGCGTGCTCTGGGGGCGGTGGAACTCCGCACCGGCGGTCACAGTCCGCGACCCGACCACAGCCAGTGGCCGGTTGACCAGGTGGAACTCCTGGACCGACGGTCACAGTCCGGATGAGAAGTGCACGCAGACGGCTCCGCGTCCCTCGCCTGGAGGGATGCGCGCCCGTCGCCCGCGCCCCCGGAGTCCGACCACCCGGACCGGAGGGCAGTGATGACGACCAGCGACGCCGAGCAGCGCGCCATGCAGCGTGCATTGGCGCTCGCCGTCACGCCGGGCGTGCCCCTCGGCCCCAACCCTCGTGTCGGCTGCGTGCTGCTCGCCCCGGACGGTACGACGATCGCGGAGGGCCTCCACCGCGGCGCGGGCACGCCCCACGCCGAGGCCGCTGCACTCGCCGAGGCCGGCGAGGCAGCCCGCGGCGCGACCGCGGTCGTGACCCTCGAGCCGTGCAACCACACCGGCCGCACCGGGCCGTGCAGCGAGGCGTTGATCGCCGCGGGCGTACGACGCGTCGTCTTCGCCCAGCCCGACGCCAACCCGGTCGCCGTCGGAGGCGCGCGACGCCTCCGCGAGGCGGGGGTGGAGGTCGTCGGGGGCGAGCAGGTCGAGGCGGCGCAGGCGATCAACCGCGCCTGGACGTTCGCGATCGCGCACCGCCGCCCGTTCGTCACGTGGAAGTTCGCGACCACCCTCGACGGCCGCAGCGCGGCGGCGGACGGCACCAGCCGCTGGGTCTCCAGCCGGGCCGCCCGCCTCGACACCCACCGGCTCCGCAGCCTCTGCGACACGATGCTCGTGGGCACGAACACCGTCGAGGTCGACGACCCCGAGCTCACCGTCCGCGACGAGGTCGACGAGCCCGTCGCGATCCAGCCGCTCCGCGCCGTGATGGGCCTGCGCGACCTCGACCCCGGCCGCCGCGTCCTCGACGACCGCGCGGAGACCGTCCACCTCCGCACCCGCGACCCCGAGGAGGCGCTGGCCCGGCTGCACGAGCTCGACCGCCAGCACGTGTTCCTGGAGGGTGGCCCCACGCTGGCGCGCGCCTTCCTGGCCGCCGGCCTCGTCGACGAGGTCGTCACCTACGTCGCCCCGATGCTCCTCGGCTCGGGGCGCAACGCCGTCGCCGACCTCGGCATCGGCACCATCGCCGACGCCCTGCACCTCCACGTCACCGACGTGGTCGTGCTGCAGGGCCACGACGGCGAGGACACCAACGTGCGGCTCACCATGAGGCCGCTGATCCCCCAGAAGAGGAGTGCCTAGATGTTCACCGGGATCGTCGAGGAGCTCGGCACCATCGCCGAGGTCACCGACCAGGGCGACGCCGTCCGGCTCACCGTCGAGGCCGGCACGGTGCTCGAGGGCACCGGGCTGGGCGACTCGATCTCCGTCAACGGCTGCTGCCTCACCGTCGCCGAGCTCGGCGACGGCCGGTGGACCGCCGACGTGATGCAGGAGACGCTCGACAAGACCTCGCTGCGCGGCGTCACGCCCGGTGACCGGGTCAACCTCGAGCGCGCGATCACCGTCGACAAGCGGCTCGGCGGCCACATCGTCCAGGGCCACGTCGACGGCGTCGGCGAGGTCGTCTCCCGCTCGCCCAGCGAGCACTGGGACGTCGTCGAGATCTCCCTGCCCACCCACCTCTCGCGCTACCTCGTCGACAAGGGCTCGATCACCGTCGACGGCGTCAGCCTCACCGTCGTCGAGGCCCGCGACTCCAGCTTCACCGTCAGCCTCATCCCCGAGACCCTGGCCCGCACGACGCTCGGCACCCGCCGCGTCGGCGACCTGGTCAACCTCGAGGCCGACGTGATCGCCAAGCACGTCGAGAAGCTCCTCGGGGGCTACCTCCCCACCCCTGACTCGACGCCGGACCCGACGCCGGACTCGACGCCGGACTCGACGCTGGGCTCGACGCTGGGCTCGACCACCGTGCACGACCTACTCACGAACGACGAGGAAGACTGATGAACGACCTGCTCGAATGGCTCGTCCACGGCACCATCCCGGTGCCGGGTGGCGAGCTCGGTGCCCGCGAGGTCATCGGCAACCTCTTCGGCCTCGCCAGCGCGATCCTCGGCATGAAGCGCGTGATGTGGGCCTGGCCGGTCGGTCTCGTCGGCAACGTCCTGCTCTTCACGGTCTTCGCCACCGGTGAGCTCTCCGGCCACATCGACGAGCCGCTGTGGGGCCAGGCCGGCCGCCAGGTCTTCTTCGCCGTCGTCTCGGTCTACGGCTGGTGGCGCTGGTCGCACGTCAGCCGGGCCGGAGGAGCCTCCGACGGTGGCGCGATCGCCCCCCGCTGGGCGACCCGCACCGAGCGGCTCCAGCTGCTCGCCCTCGGCGTCGTCGGCTACGCGGCGGCCTACGTCGTGCTCACCCAGGTGCTCGGCTCCTGGGGCCCGACGACCGAGGCGTGGATCCTCGCGGGCTCGATGCTCGCGACCTACGGCATGGCCCGCGGCTGGGTGGAGTTCTGGCTGGTCTGGGTCCTCGTCGACGTCGTCGGCGTGACCACGCTCGTCCAGGCGGGCTACTACCCGACGGCCGGCATGTACCTCTTCTACGCCGTCTTCGTCGTGATCGGCTTCGTGGTGTGGCTGCGCGACGCGCGCACCGTGGTCGACACCTCCACGGTGGACGAGAAGGAGGCGATCCCCGCATGAGCGACAGCAGCGTGAGACTCGACTCCGTCGAGCGGGCCATCGCCGACATCGCCGCGGGCAAGGCGGTCGTGGTCGTCGACGACGAGGACCGCGAGAACGAGGGCGACATCATCTTCGCCGCCGCCAAGGCGACGCCGGAGCTGATGGCCTTCACGATCCGGCACTCGTCGGGGGTGATCTGCGTGCCGATGCCGGCCGAGATGCTCGACCGGCTCGAGATCCCGCTGATGACACCGCACAACAAGGACAAGCTGCGCACCGCCTACACGATCTCCGTCGACGCCCGCGACGGCGTCAGCACCGGGATCAGCGCCGCCGACCGTGCCCACACCGCGCGCACCCTCGCCGACTCGGCGACCGAGCCGTGGGAGCTCACCCGTCCCGGCCACGTCTTCCCGCTGCGCTACCGCGACGGCGGCGTGCTCGTACGCCGTGGGCACACCGAGGCGGCCGTCGACCTGGCCATGCTGGCCGGCCTCACGCCTGCGGGCGTGCTGGTCGAGGTCGTCAACGACGACGGCACGATGAAGCGCGCGCCCGAGCTGCGGGAGTTCGCCGACGAGCACGGGCTCGCGATGATCTCCATCGAGGACCTCGTCCGCCACCGCCGCCGCCACGAGGTCCACGTCGAGCGGGTCGCCGAGACCCGGCTCCCGACGCGCCACGGCGAGTTCACCGCCTACGGCTACCGCATCACGATCGACGGCAGCGAGCACGTCGCGCTGGTGCACGGCGACGTCAGTGGTGACGAGCCGGTCCTCACCCGCGTGCACAGCGAGTGCCTGACCGGCGACGTGTTCGGCAGCGAGCGCTGCGACTGCGGCCCGCAGCTCGACGAGGCGCTCCGCGCAGTCGTCGCCGAGGGCAGGGGAGTGGTGGTCTACCTGCGCGGCCACGAGGGCCGGGGGATCGGCCTGGTCGCCAAGCTCCAGGCCTACGAGCTCCAGGACGGCGGCCGCGACACCGTCGACGCCAACCTCGACCTCGGTCTGCCCGCCGACGCCCGCCACTACGGCACGGCGACCCAGGTCCTGCGCGACCTCGGCATCTCGGCGGTCCGGTTGATGACCAACAACCCCGACAAGACCGCGAGCCTCGAGGACTTCGGGATCACGGTCACCGAGCGGGTCCCGCTCGCGCCGCACGCGACCGACCACAACCTCGCCTACCTGCAGACCAAGCGCGACCGGATGGGCCACGACCTGCCCGACCTCGCCGTCGACCACCAGGCAGAACATCCCCTCGACCAGCACGGAGAAGCACGATGAGCGGCCACGGCGCCCCCACCTCCCAGCCCTTCGACGCCAGCGGCCTCAAGGTCGCCGTCGTCGCCGCGACGTGGCACACCCAGGTCATGGACGGCCTCGTCGCCGGCGCCGAGCGCGCGTTGGCGGCCTACGGCATCACCGAGCCGGAGGTGGTCCGGGTGCCCGGCACCTTCGAGCTCCCGGTCGTCGCCGCAGCCCTCGCCCGGGGCGGGTACGACGCCGTGGTGGCCCTCGGCGTCGTCATCCGCGGCGGCACCCCGCACTTCGACTACGTCTGCTCGGCCGCGACCGTCGGCCTCACGCAGGTCAGCGTCGACCACGCCATGCCGGTCGGCTTCGGCGTGCTGACCTGTGACACCGAGGAGCAGGCGCTCGACCGTGCCGGGCTCGAGGGCTCGGCCGAGGACAAGGGCTGGGAGGCCACGGCCGCCGCCCTGGACACCGCGCGCGTCCTCAGGACCGCACGCGCGAGCTGAGTCGGGTCAGCTCGTCCGGTCGCTGCCCTTCTGGAGCCGGTCGATGTGCTCGGAGGCCTCCGCCTTGGTGAGGTCGGCGGAGATCTCCTCGCCGTTCTCGCGGGCGAGGGTGTCGAGGTAGCTGCGCTGGGCCCCGGTCATCGGCTCGTCGCCGGTGACCCACTCCTCGGGATCCTTGCGGGTGCTGTCGCCCTGGGGTCCGCCGAGGGTCTCCTGGGTGGGGTCGGGTGTCACGTCGTCCGAATGTGTGTTCGATTCAGTCATGGTCCGACCGTACTCCTCCCTGCCGACAGGGCCACCACTCCTCGGGGTGGTCCGCGCCCGGGACCGGCGGCGAGCCGGAGCCGCGAGCGCCGTAGGCTTGCCTCCGTGAAGACGTTCGAGGACCTGTGGGCAGAGCTGTCCACCAAGGCCGTGGAGCGCCCCGAGGGCTCCGGCACCGTCCAGCAGCTCGACGCCGGCGTCCATGCCATCGGCAAGAAGCTCCTGGAGGAGGCCGCCGAGTCGTGGATGGCCGCCGAGCACGAGGGCAAGGACGCGACGGCGCTGGAGATCAGCCAGCTGCTCTACCACGCCCAGGTGCTGATGCTCGCCTCCGGACTGACCCTCGACGACGTCTACGCCCACCTGTGACCCGAAGCCTGTGAGTTCCTCATGACCCTCCGCATCGCCGTCCCCAACAAGGGGGCGCTGTCCCAGGCCGCCACCGACATCCTGCGGGAGTCGGGCTACCGCCAGCGCACCGACTCCAAGGAGCTCGCGCTCGTCGACCACGACAACGACGTCGAGTTCTTCTACCTGCGTCCGCGCGACATCGCGCTCTACGTCGGCGAGGGCACCCTCGACGTCGGCATCACCGGCCGCGACCTGCTGCTCGACTCCGGTGCCAAGGCCGACGAGGTGATGAACCTCGGCTTCGGCCGTTCGCGCTTCCACTTCGCCGGCCCGGCCGGGCGGTACTCCTCACTGGAGGACCTCCGCGGCCTGCGGATCGCGACGTCCTACGTCGGCGTGGTCGAGGACTACCTCTTCCGCCACGGGATCGACGCGACCGTCACGCGCCTCGACGGCGCCGTCGAGACGAGCATCCAGCTCGGCGTCGCCGACGTGATCGCCGACGTGGTGGAGACCGGCTCGACCCTCCGGGCGGCCGGCCTGGCCACCTTCGGCGACGTCATCCTCGACTCGCAGGCCGTGCTGATCACCCGCGGCGGGGACGTGTCGGCCGACTTCGACATCTTCCGTCGCCGGGTCGAGGGCGTCCTGGTCGCGCGCAGCTACGTGATGATGGACTACGACATCGAGGAGTCCCACCTGCCCGAGGCGACCGCGCTCGCCCCCGGCCGCGAGGGCCCGACGATCTCCCCGCTCGGCAAGGCCGGCTGGGTCGCGGTCCGGGTGATGGTGCCCCGCGCCAACTCCCAACGGCTGATGGACGACCTCTACTCGATCGGGGCGCGTGCCATCCTCCTCACGGACATCCATGCCTGCCGCCTCTGAGGTCGCCCTGCCCCGCACGTGGCGGCCGGCGGGCGTGCGCTTCGCCGTCATCGGCTTCGGCGTGATGCTGCTCGTGGTGTGCGTGGCGTGCTGGTTCGGCTTCGACGAGTCGGTGCGCGAGCGCTTCTCGTGGCTCCAGCGCATCACGGTGCTGGCCATGGGTGCCGGTCTCGCCACGTGTGGCTGGGCGCTCGCCCGCGCGCGGGTGACCGCCGACGCCGAGTCGCTCACGGTCGTCAACGGGTTCCGCACCCGCCGGCTGGAGTGGGCCGAGGTCGTCGCCGTGCACCTGCCCGCGGGGGCCCCGTGGGCGACCCTCGACCTCGCCGACGGCACGGAGATCTCGGCGATGGCGCTCCAGGGCAGCGACGGCCGCGGCGCCCGCGACGGCGTGCGCGAGCTGCGCGCGCTGATCGACCGCCAGCCCTCCGACGACAGCTGACGCCCGGCCCTCGGATGGCCCTCAGAGGGCCCTCAGAGGGCGTGGATGCCCCACGACACCGACAGCTCGTCACCGTCCGTGCCGGCGGGCGCGAGGGTGGCGAGGTCGGTGCCGGAGTTGTACGCGTCGGCCGGCGCGGTCATCGGCTCGACCGCGATCGCAGGGCGGGGTCCGTCCGTCGGGGCCGTGTAGAGCTGGAGCCACCGGTGGCGCCCGTCCACCCAGAGGGCTGCGCCGTCGCCGCTCGCCGGGTCGCGGAGCGTCACGGTGGCGCGGCCGTCCTCGTGGTCGAGGTCGCCGAACCCGTGGTCGAGCTCGGTGTCACCGATCCGTCGTGGCGTCGTGAAGTCGCTCTCGCCCGACACCGGCTCGGTGCCGGTGGGGAGCTGGCGGTCGTCGACGAGCAGGCGGGTGCGTGCCGGCACGTGCAGCTCGAGGTCCTCGATGGCGTCGCCCACGCAGAGGTACGGGTGCGCCCCGCTCGCGTACGGCGCGGGCTCGGGCGCGAGGTTGGTCGCGGTCTGCGTGACGACGAGCCCGTTCGCCGACAGGTCGTAGAGCACGTGCAGGTCCAGCGTCCACGGGTAGCCGGTCTGCGCCATCACCCGGTAGACGAGCGAGACCGAGGTCCCGGTGTGTTCCTCCAAAGTCCACGCGGCCCAGCGGGCCAGGCCGTGCGAGGCGTTGCCGTGGCCGGGGTCGGTCAGCCCCAGCTGGAGGTCGCGCCCGCCGAAGGAGTAGCGCCCGTCGCGGATCCGGTTGGGCCACGGCATGAGCAGCTGGCCGCGGCCGCCACCCGACATGGCGTCCTCGGCGAATCCGTGCACCAGGTCGCGCCCGTCGCGGGACAGGACCCGGAGGGCCGCACCGCTCTCGGTGACGACGGCCCGGTAGCCGGCCGCCGCGATCTCGTACTGCTCACCGCTCGGAAGCACCATGCTCGCCACCCTAGACATCGGCGGGCCTGGTGACGTCAGTCGGTCGACACGACCAGGTCGGCGTGTTCCCGCGTGCGGTGCGCGGCGTGGAGCGCCTCCTCGTCCGTGCGCCAGCGCAGCAGGTGCTCGCGCATCGCCTCGCCGTCGCGTGCGACCCCGCGCTCGAGCCTGAGGTCGCTGTCGGCCTCCAGCCAGACGAGCAGGCCCACGAACGGTGCGATCGCCGGTGACCAGCAGCCGACGCCGTCCAGCACGAGCAGTCCGCCGGGCGCGACCCGGTGGGTCTCGGCCCACGCGCTCGCGTGCCAGTCCCACCGGGTCCACGACCCCGGCTCGCCCCAGGCGAGGGGTCGGACGAGCGCGTCGACGCTGGCCGCCAGTCCCGGCAGGCCGTCCCACCCGTGCAGGAGCTCGTCGGTGTGCACGAGCGTGGTCCCCGGTACGACCCGGGCGAGCGCCCCGGCCAGGGTGGTCTTGCCCGAGCCGGTCGGCCCGTCGATGCACACCAAGCGACTCGCGCCGAGCGTGGGCGGTGCGGAGAGCGCGCGGTCAGCGACCTCCCGCGCCAGGGAGCCCGGCGTGGTCACGGTGTCAGAACGCGAGGCCGTGGCCACGATAGGACGGCACCACGTCGGTGACGGCCTCGCCGCGGACGAGGTGCACGTCGCGGACGTGCTCGAAGAGCTCGCCGGACTTCGCGTGCCGGAACCACACCAGGTCGCCGATCTGCAGCAGCGCCGCGGGGTGCCCCGTGAGCGGCGTCTGGACCTCCCCGGCTCCCTCGAGCCCGGTCAGGTGCAGGCCGGGCGGCGCCCACGGGACCGGGGACCGGTCCTCCCCGGTCGCCCCGCTCGCGATGAGGCCGCCGCCGTGCACGGTCGCCATGGTCGGGAGGGGCTTGCGGCTGACCCGCAGCCCGAAGAAGGCGGCCGGGCGGGGGTCGAAGGACGCGTAGTGGTCGAAGATGCCGGGCACCAGCAGCCCGGAGCCGGCGGCGATCTCGGTGACGGCTCCGTCGGCGGCGGTGGCCTCGACCGAACCCGAGCCGCCGCCGTTCCAGAACTGGAGGTCGGCGAGCCGGGCCAGCGCGTCGGCGATCTCGCGGCGGCGCACCTCGAGCTGCGTCATCGACGCCTGCTTGAGGCGGCGGACGAGCAACGACTTCGTGCGCTGGTCCGGGACGTCGTCCTGGACGCCGGCGACCTGCCCCTCGTAGGTCATCACGCCGACGAGGTCGAACCCGTCGCGCTCCACGACCTTGCGGGCCAGCGCGACGACGTCGGCGGTGTCGAAGAGGGGCGAGCGCTTCGGGCCGATGTGCTGCCCGCCGAGTCGGAGCCCGGCGTCGATGTCCAGGGCGATCCGCACGGGCACGTCCAGGGACAGCCGCGTCTCGTCGACGATGTCGAGGTGGGCCGGGTCGTCGACCATCAGCGTGATGGCCGCGGCCGCAGCCGGCGACGAGGTGAGCCGCCGCAGGGCGGTGAGGTCGACGCTCGGGTAGGCGACGACGATGTCGTCGCTGATGCCGGCCTCGTGCAGCCACAGCGCCTCGGCCACGGTGTAGGCCAGGACGCCGGCGAACCCGCCGTGCGCGAGCGCGCGCTCGATGAGCCCCGGCACCCGCAACGACTTGGACGCCACCCGGACCGGCTTGCCACCGGCCCGCCGGACGAGGTCGGCGGCATTGGCGTCGAACGCGTCGAGGTCGACCACCGCGATCGGCGTGGCCGGCGCGTCGGGAAGCGCCCCGATCGCGGTGCCGAGGCGCGACCAGAGGCGGTTGCGGTCGACGAAGTGGTCGCTCACTCGATGCCCCGCTTGCGCAGCAGGGCCTCGATGTCGGCCAGGTCGTCGTCGATCGGGGACCCGCCGGCAGCCCTCGCGGAGCTGGGCGGCAGCGACTCGCGCGCCCCGGGCTTCGTGGCAGCCTTGCCGCCGCCCGCCTGGGCCTTGCCGAGCTGGCGGTCGCGCAGGAAGCCGCTGATGACGTAGAGGACGACGGCGAGGCCGGCCAGGCCGACGCCGACCCAGGTGCGTACGTCGAAGACGAGGCTGGTCGCCCAGTCGGTCACCGAGCCGCCGATCTCCACCACCATCTCGAGCGTCCCGGTCAGCCAGGCGGCCGCGGGGAGCAGGGTGAAGCCGAGCGCCCGCAGCCCGTTGACGGCTCCGCGGCGACGGAACGCGATCCACGTCCAGATGGCACCGGCCACGGTGAGCGCGGCGGTCAGGGCGGCCCAGGTACTCGCTTCCACGGCCCCAGAGTCCCACAGCGCACCACGGCGCTGGGACAATGTCGGCGTGCCCCACGACGACCACGCCCACGATGGCGAGCTGGTCCGGACGGTCCCGGACTCCGGCTTCGCCGACGACAGCGGCGCCGCCGACCCGCGGGTCGCAGCCGCCCTCGTCGCGCACGCCGCGGGTCGGACGTCGTCGGCCGAGGCCCTCGCCGCGCTCCAGGACGCGCGCCTGCTCGTCCCGGTCGTGGCCGTGCTCGGCGAGGTCGAGCTCGACGCGGCCGGGCTCGCCCACGACAAGTCGTCCGACATGGCGGCCGTGCTCGTGCAGGCTGCTGACGGCAGCAAGGGCCTGCTCGCCTTCACCTCGACGGAGACGATGTCGAGGTGGGACCCCGAGGCCCGCCCGGTCCCGGTCACGACGCCCACCGCGGCCACGGCCGCCGTCCAGGACGGCGCCGAGGCGCTGCTGGTCGACCTCGCCGGCCCGGCGACCTACGTCCTCGACGGCGACGACCTCACCCGCCTCGCCGCCGGTTGGCGCCTGGTGGCCATCGGTGACGGCCCGGGGGAGGGCCACGGCTGGATTGGCCCCTCGACGGAATGATCGGCTAGTCTTCGGTGTTGACCGATCAGTGCCGCCACGCTTCACGGCGGCGCCGATCCCGCCAAGCGGAGTCGAGCACCACCCGTCTCCCACCCGCATCGATCGCCCAGCACCACAGATCGTCGGGTCCGGTCCAGTGACACGGTCGTCGAGAGACACCCGTGGACACCAGCTTTCCCGTGAGGGGAGGCGTGTGATGACTGGCTCCCGCTTGGCAACAGCGGGAGCCCTTGTTCATTTCACACACCTGCATGACCAGTGCGGACAGGGACTCCCACCCACCCGAACCACTGGAGGACCCATCAGCACCGAGCTGCGCATCAACGACCGGATCCGCGTACCCGAGGTCCGGCTCGTAGGACCCAACGGCGAGACCGTTGGCATCGTGCCGACCGACCAGGCACTCAAGCTGGCCGTGGAGGCCGACCTCGACCTCGTCGAGATCGCCCCCCAGGGTCGCCCCCCGGTCTGCAAGCTCATGGACTACGGCAAGTTCAAGTACGAGAACGCCCAGAAGGCGCGCGAGTCCCGCCGCAACCAGACGAACGTGATCATCAAGGAGATGAAGCTTCGTCCCAAGATCGACAAGCACGACTACGAGACCAAGAAGGGTCACGTCGTGCGGTTCCTGGGTGCGGGCGACAAGGTCAAGATCACGATCATGTTCCGCGGCCGCGAGCAGCACCGCCCCGAGCTCGGCTTCCGCCTGCTGCAGAAGCTGGCCGAGGACGTGCAGGAGCTCGGCTTCGTCGAGTCCTCGCCCAAGCAGGACGGGCGCAACATGACCATGGTCATCGGCCCGCACAAGAAGAAGGCCGACGCCAAGATCGACGCCGACGCCGCCCGGGCCTCGAAGGCCCAGGAGCGTGCCGACCGTCAGGCCGAGGAGGACGCCGAGCGCGAGGCAGCACACGCCGCCGGGCCCGTCGCCCAGAAGAAGGAGCGTCGCCGCTCCGAGAACCTCGACGCCGACATCGACGTCTGAGACCCACCGTTTTCCGCCGCCCCGTCCACGAGCCGGGGCAGCACCGATGAGGAGAGAATCAACATGCCGAAGAACAAGACCCACTCGGGCGCGAAGAAGCGCTTCAAGGTGACCGGCTCGGGCAAGATCATGCGCCTGCAGGCCGGCCGCAAGTCCGGCGCTGCGTTCGCCTCCGCGCCGACCACGGGCAGCCGCAAGAAGCACCGCCGCAACGCCGGCATGGTCGAGCTCGAGAAGGGCGACGTCGCCCGCGCCAAGAAGATGCTCGGCATCTGAGCCTCACCCCACCTGGTGGCACCAGACCTGGCTCAGCCGCCGTCCCGATCTTCAACCCATTGCACCAAGGAGTAACCCCATGGCACGCGTGAAGCGCGCAGTGAACGCCCAGAAGAAGCGTCGTACCACCCTCGAGCGCGCCAGCGGCTACCGCGGCCAGCGCTCGCGGCTCTACCGCAAGGCCAAGGAGCAGGTCACCCACTCCTTGGTCTACAGCTACAACGACCGCCGCAAGAACAAGGGCAACTTCCGCAAGCTGTGGATCCAGCGCATCAATGCCGCTGCCCGCGCGAACGGCATGACCTACAACCGCTTCATCCAGGGCCTCGGCCTGGCCGGCATTGAGGTCGACCGCAAGATCCTCGCCGAGCTCGCCGTCAACGACGCCCCGGCCTTCGCCGCGCTCGTCGAGGCCGCCAAGGCCGCGCTGCCCGAGGACGTCAACGCGCCCAAGGTCTCCGCCTGAGCCACGTGACGCCCCTCGCCGCGAGCAACGCTCGCGTCAAGGACGCCCGCAAGTTGAGCCGCCGCTCGGTCCGCACCGAGCGGCGGCTCTTCCTTGCCGACGGCCCGAAGGCCGTCGAGGGGGCCCTGTCGGTCGACGGCTGCGTCGTCGAGGTCTTCGCCACGCCAGCGGCCCTCGAGCAGCACGCCGACCTGCTGGCTCCGGCGACCGTCACGCTCGTCGACGAGCGTGCCCTCGCCTCCCTGTCGGACGCGGTCTCCCCGGCCGGGGTGGTCGCGCTCTGCCGCCACTTCGATGCCCCGCTCGAGCACGTCGTGGCCGCCTCGCCCCGGCTGCTCGCGATCTGCGCGGACGTCCGCGACCCCGGCAACGCCGGCAACGTGATCCGCACCGCCGACGCCGCCGGGGCGGACGGCGTCGTCCTCGCCGGCCAGTCGGTCGACGCCTACAACCCCAAGACCGTGCGCAGCACGGTCGGCAGCCTGTTCCACCTGCCCTTCGCCGTGGAGCCCGACCCGGCGACGGCGGTCCGCACCGCCCAGGCGCGAGGCCTGACCGTCCTCGCCGCCGACGGCGCGGGCGAGGTCGACCTGTTCGAGGCCGACCTGTCCGGGCCGACGGCCTGGCTCTTCGGCAACGAGGCGTGGGGCCTGCCCGACGACCTCGCCGGGCTGGCCGACCACCGGGTCGCGATCCCGATCCACGGGCGCGCCGAGAGCCTGAACCTCTCCACCGCGGCGGCGGTGTGCCTCTACGCCAGCGCCCGCGCGCAGCGTTCCTGAGACCTCATCGCACGCGGGTGGACGGCACCGCTCCGGCGTACCTCTCGGCGAGGGTCGCGACGTGCGCGACCAGCTCGTGCGGCTCGTCGACGTGGAAGTCGAGCCCGAGCATGCCGATCCAGACGGCGACCATCTCGACGCTGTCCGCGCCGGTGACCAGCACGCTGTGGTCGTCGTCGACCTCTTCGACGACCCCGACGGTGGGGTTGATCCTGCGCAGCACCTCGGCAGCGGACGCGTCCACCGCGATCCGGCAGTGCACCGACCATCCCGAGTGGGCGACCTCCCGGAGCACGAAGGCCGCGTAGTCGCCGCCGTCCATCGGTCGGGGCGCGAACCTCCCTGCCCCGGGCGTGCGCACCTCGAGCCAGTCGACCCGCAGCGCCCGCCACGCCCCGTCGCGGCTGCGGGCGACGACGTACCAGCGCTCCTGCCAGCTCACCAGCCGGTAGGGGTCGACCTCGATCGGCTCCTCGGCCTCGTGGTCGCCGCCGGCGCGGTAGCGCAGCCGCAGCCCCTCGTGGTCGCGGATCGCGGCCGCGAGCTCGGCCAGGAGGGCGACGTCCACGACGGGTGCCTCGACGTTGGTGCCGGTGTTCGCGGGGCCGACGTCGGTGCTCTCGTGCAACGCCCGGACCCGTCGTCGCAGCCGGTCGGGCAGCACCTGCTCCAGCTTGCCGAGCGCGAGCAGGCTCGGCTGCTCCAGACCGCGCACCGCGGCCGCGGTGCCGAGCCCGACGGCGACCGCGACCGCCTCGTCCGGCTCGAGCAGCAGGGGCGGGAGCCGGCCGTGGTCCCCGAAGCGGTAGCCGCCCGACGGCCCGCGCACCGCGTCGATCGGGTAGCCGAGCTCGCGCAGCCGCTCCACGTCCTTGCGCACCGTCCGTTCCCCGACGCCGAGCCGCGTGGCGAGGTCGGTGGCCGGCACGACCGTGCGCGCCTGGAGCAGCCCGAGCAGGGCCAGCAGCCGGGACGAGGTCTGGAGCGGCACGTCGGCCTCCTGGAAGCTCGTGAGGTGGTGTCGAGAGTAGCGGAACGATCGGTGCCGGAATGGTTCCTACCGTCCCTCCATGACCACTCACCAGCACCTCACCGTCCGCCCGTTCACCGTCGCCGTCGACCAGGACGCGATCGACGACCTCCAGTCCCGGCTGGCCCGCACCCGCTACGCCGCCGAGCCGGCCTCGACCGCGCCCGGCGACTGGTCCGCCGGCGCTCCCGTCTCCTGGCTCCGCGACATGGTCGACCACTGGCGTCACGGCTTCGACTGGCGCGCGCAGGAGGAGCGGATGAACGCCCACCCGCAGTTCCTCACCGAGATCGACGGCCAGACGATCCACTTCGTGCACGTCCGGTCATCGAACGACGACGCCACGCCGCTGCTCCTGCTGCACACCTACCCCGGGTCGTTCGTCGACTTCCTCGACCTCGTGCCGCACCTGACCGACGACTTCCACCTCGTGATCCCGAGCATCCCGGGGGTCGGCTTCAGCCAGCCGCTGACCGACGGCGCCTGGGACTCGCGCCGCAACGCCCGGCTGTGGGACGCGCTGATGCGCGGCCTGGGCTATCCGTCGTACGGCGCACACGGCTCCGACAACGGCGCGATCGTGGCCCGCGAGCTGGCGATGCTGGCACCGGAGGGCTTCCTCGGCGCGCACGTGCTCCAGCTCTTCTCGTTCCCGTCGGGCGACCCGGCGGAGTTCGAGAGGATGACGCCCGCCGACCACGCCGCGCTCGAGTTCGCCGGCTGGTTCCAGACGGTCAACGGCTACGCCACGATGAACGCCTCCCGCCCGCGGACCATCGCCGCCGCGCTCAGCGACTCCCCGGTCGGGCAGCTGGCCTACAACGAGCTCTTCGAGAGCTTCGGCAACGGCACCGCGAGGGTGACCCGCGACCAGGTCCTCACCCAGGTCAGCCTCTACTGGTTCACCAACAGCAGCGGGGGAGCGGTGCAGACCTACCGCGCCGAGCAGTCGGTCGAGCCTCAGGTCAACCACGGCAGGATCGGCGTCGCCGTGTTCGCCGACGACTTCCGCTCGATGCGGCCGTTCGCGGAGCGCGACAACACCGACATCGTGTCGTGGACCGAGCACGAGGGCGGCGGTCACTTCGCCTCGATGGAGGCACCCGAGGAGCTCGCGGGCGCGATCCGCGCCTTCTACGCCTGACCCCCGGCGCCCGACGGCGGCCCAGCGGCGCACGGACCCGTCCGTGCGCCGCTGGGCTACGCTCGCCCGCGATGATCCTGATCGATCCACCGGCCGTCCCGCGCTGGGACCGGCTGTGGTCCCACCTCGCGAGCGACACGTCCTACGACGAGCTCCACGAGTTCGCGGCCGCCCACGGCATCCCGGCCCGGGGCTGGGACCGGGACCACTACGACGTGCCCGCCGACCACTACGACGCGATGGTCGCGGCCGGGGCGGTCCCGGTGACGTCGCGCGAGCTGGTCGCCGCCCTGCGACGCGCCGGGCTGAGGCGGCCCAAGGCGAGCTCGTGAGGCTCGCCTCGCGACTAGGGTGACGGGCGTGTCAGCACAGCGGAGGGTCGACAGCGCGCCGACACGCCTGCGCTCGCTGGCCGACGCGTACCCCGACGGCATCCTCGGCGCCACCCGCGAGGGGATCGTCACGATCCTCAACGCCCAGGGCGCCGCACTGCTCGGCATCGACGCCCAGGAGGCGCTCGGGCTGCCTCTGCCCGAGGTGCTCCGGCTCCTCGACCAGGACGGGAAGACCTGGCTCGAGGTCAACCGGCCCTTCGAGAGCATCTCGATCGTGCGCGGCGTGCCCGAGCAGTCGTGGCTCAACGCGTCGGGCGAGGAGGTGCTCACCACCGGCAAGCTCGTGCGCGACGGCGACCTCGGGCCGGTCCTCGGGATCGCCGTGGGCCTGCGCAGCGGACGCGGCCGAGCCCGTCTGGACCGCGAGCGCTCCGACCTCGTCGCGATGGTCGCCCACGAGCTGCGCTCGCCGCTGACCGGCGTGAAGGGCTTCGTGCAGGCCCTGCTCAACCGGTGGGACAAGCTCAGCGACGACCAGCGCAAGCTGATGCTCACCACGGTCAACGCCGACGCCGACCGGCTCGCCCGGCTGATCGCCGAGCTGCTCGACGTCGCCCGCATCGACACCGACCGGCTCCAGCTCTATCCCCGCGAGTCGTCCGCCGAGGTGCTGGTGCGGCGCGTGGTCGACAACATCGAGGCCGGCACGTCGCGCGCGATCCGGCTCGAGGTCGAGGACGACCTGCCCGAGGTCTTCGCCGACCCCGACAAGTTCACCCAGGTCGTCACCAACCTCGTCGAGAACGCGATCCGGCACGGACAGGGCCAGGTGAGCGTGGGCCTGGCGGCCTCGCCCAGCCTGGACGGCGTCCGCATCACCGTCGACGACGAGGGAGACGGCATCCCCGTCGAGCTCCGCCGGCGCGTCTTCACGAAGTTCTGGACCACCGGCGACTCCGGTGGCACGGGGCTCGGGATGTACATCGTCGGTGGGCTGGCCCGCGCCCACGGCGGGTGGGTCACCATCGACGACGCCCCCGGCGGCGGTGCGCGGGTGATGGTCGACTGGCCGACCGAGGACCGCCGGCCCGACTGAGCCCGCCTGGTCACGGCTGGTCCCGGCTGACCTCCACACAACCTTCACGAGTCGTCCGCACCTCCCGACCGGCTCGGCTCCTAGGGTCGTGCCATGACGTCTCAGCACTCCTCGAGCGGGTCCGTGAGGACGGCCCTGGTGGTCGAGGACGAGCGCACCATCAACGACGCGCTGGCCCAGCGGCTGGTGGCCGAGGGCTTCCGGGTCGTCCAGGCCTACGACGGCCCGGCCGCGGTCGAGCTGGCAGCCGTGAAGCGCCCCGACGTGGTGCTCCTCGACGTGATGCTGCCCGGCTTCGACGGCCTCGAGGTCTGCCGCCGGATCCAGGCCGATCGTCCGGTCCCGGTGCTCATGCTGACCGCCCGCGACGACGAGGCCGACGTCCTCGTCGGGCTGGGCGTCGGGGCCGACGACTACCTGACCAAGCCGTTCTCGATGCGCGAGGTCGTCGCGCGCGTGGCGGCACTCCTGCGTCGCGTGGACCGGGCCGCGGCGCTGGCCGAGGAGCGTCCGGGGTCGATCACGGTCGGGGGACTGTCGATCGACCCCGGCACCCGGCGTACGACCGTCGCGGGCGAGCCCGTCCACCTCACCCCGACCGAGTTCGACCTGCTGCTCTGCCTGGCTCGCGAGGCCGGCCAGGTGCTCACGCGCGATCGCCTGCTGCGCGAGGTGTGGGACTGGGGCGACGCGTGGGGGAGCGCCAGCGCGGCACGCACGGTGGACAGTCACGTGAAGGCGCTGCGGAGCAAGGTCGGCGCCGCCCGGATCCGCACGGTGCACGGCGTCGGCTATGCACTCGAGGCGATCGCAGGATGAGCACCCTCCTCGACGCCGTCTCGAGCCTCAAGGTCAAGCTCGGGCTCCTCGTCGCCGCCTCCGTCGTCACCGCGGTGCTGCTGACCCTGCTCGGGTCGGCCGCCCACGTCTCCCCGTTGCTGGTGCTGCCGGTCAGCGTCGCCCTCGCCCTCGGCGTGACCCAGCTCCTCGCGGCCGGCATGGTCGCGCCGCTGCGCCGGATGACCGAGGTGACCCGCGCGATGGCGCGCGGCGACTACTCCGGGCGGGTCCGCACGTCCGCGACCGACGAGGTCGGCCAGCTCGCCGCCGCCTTCAACACGATGGCGGAGGACCTCGCGACCGTCGACCGGGAGCGGCGCGACCTGATCGCGACCGTCTCGCACGAGCTGCGTACGCCGCTCACGGCGATGACGGCGCTCCTCGAGAACCTCGCCGACGGCGTGGTCCCCGCCGACGCCGACCACCTCGCGGCCGCGCTCGAGGAGGCCCAGCGGCTCGGGAGGCTGGTCGACGACCTGCTCCAGCTGTCGCGTCTCGAGGCCGGGGTGGTCGACCTCGACCGCCAGGAGCTCGGGCTGCGGGCGCTGGTCGACGAGTCGGTGGCCCAGGTCAGCGCGGCCGGCCGCGCGGGCGTCGTCGTGGCCGAGGTGGCCGACGACCTCGTGGTGCCGGGCGATCCCGCGCGGATGCGCCAGCTGCTCGTCAACGTCCTCGACAACGCACTGCGCCACGCGCCGCCCGGGACCGTCGTCCGGGTCTCCGGTGCCGCCGTCGTCGACGGCTGGTGGCTCGAGGTCGTCGACGACGGCAGGGGAGTCGCCCCCGCCGACCGGGAGCGCGTCTTCGAGCGATTCGGCACCGACGGTGCCGGCGGCACCGGCCTCGGCCTCGCCGTCGCCCGCTGGGTGGCCCAGCTCCACCACGGCACGCTGCGCTTCCTCGACCCGGCCTCCGGCCACGGCGCGCGCCTGCGCCTGGAGGTCCCCACCGCCTCTTCCCCGACACCCGAGCCCACCCAGGGCCTGCGCCAGGAGACCGATATGACCACGACCGCACCGCAACCGGCCCAACCGCCGGCACCCCCGGCGCCCCCGACCGTCCGCGCACCCGGCCTCGACTCCCTCTTCGGCCGCTTCTGGCCCGAGCAGGGCCCGTCGTCGGGGCTGCACACGGTCGTGGCCGCCGCCCTCGCCGGCCTCGTCGCGGGCGTCGCGCTGTCCTTCACCGACGTCGGCGCCAGCTGGACCCTCGTCGCCCTCACGTGCGGTGCCGCCGCCCTGGCCACGGCGCAGCGACGCCGCGAGCCCTGGACGCTCCTGTGCGCCGGGCTCGCCCTCTTGCTCGTGCTGCCGCTCACGCTCCTCGACGCGTGGTGGCTGCGCCCCCTCTGCATCGTCGCGGCCACGGCGGTCTTCCTCTGCGGGGTCACCGGCGCCCGAACCGTGGCCGGCATCCTGCTCTCGGGCATCTCGTGGCCGCTCGCCTCGCTGCGCGGACTGCCCTGGTTCGGTCGCTCGCTGCGGATCGCGGGCACCGGGTCGCGCACGCCCGCCCTCGTCCGCACCACGGCCTGGTCGCTGCTGGGCCTGGCCGTGTTCGGCACGATCTTCGCGAGCGCCAACCCGGTGTTCGGCTCCTGGGTCGACCAGCTCGTCCCCAACCTCACCTTCAACGACCTCGTCGGCCGGGCCTTCCTCGCCTGCTTCGTCTTCGCCACCACCCTCGGGGCGGCCTACCTCGCCCTCAACCCCGCCCACGTCGAGGTCCTCGGGAGCCGTCGCCCGACCGCGCTGTCGAACCGCTTCGAGTGGCTGGTCCCGGTGCTGGTGGTCGACGTCGTCTTCCTCGTCTTCATCGCCGCCCAGGCCCGTGCGCTGGTCGGGGGCGAGGACTACATCCAGCAGACCACCGGCCTGACCTATGCCGACTTCGTGCACCAGGGCTTCGGCCAGCTGACCCTCGCGACCGCACTCACCGTGCTGGTCGTCTGGGTCGCGTCGCGCCGGGCCGGCGACACCCCGACCGACCGGCGCTGGCTCTTCGGGGCGGTCGGCCTGCTCTGCACGCTCACGCTCCTCGTGGTCGCGTCCGCGTTGCGCGGGATGGCGGTCTACCAGGACGCGTACGGCTTCACCACGCTCCGGCTCTTCGTCGACGTCTTCGAGGGCTGGCTGGGGTTCGTGGTGCTCGCGATCATGGTCACGGGGGTCGCGCGACGCTCGCACTGGCTGCCCCGCGTCGCGCTCGTGTCCGGCGCGGTCGGCCTCATCGGGCTCGCCGCGATCAACCCCGACGCGTGGGTGGCGGAGCGCAACATCGACCGTTACGAAGTGACCGGCAAGCTCGACCTCTCCTACCTCCAGGGGCTGTCCGCCGACGCGACGCCGGTGATCGCGGATCGGCTGCCCACGGAGGTCGCCCGCTGCGTCCTGGACCTCCTGCCCTACAACTCGATGAACGCCCAGACGCTGGACGACCCCCGCGCGTGGAACCTCGGGCGAGCCCGCGCCGAGGGTCCGCTCACCGACCTCGGGCTGCTGCCGGTCCGCGAGCCCCGCGCGAGCACGGTGGGCCAGCAGCCGCCGGTCGATCCGTGCGATCGGGTCTGGGCGGCGTTCGAGGAGTAGCATCGCCGTCGTGGACACGAGCTTGCGATTTCAGCGCCCCGGACCTGGTCCGACGGGCAGCTGACGTCACCGGGTCCGGGGAGTCCCCGTCCGACCCGACGCTCATCCACTTCTAGACTCTGCGGCGACGTCATGCCACCGCTGGAAAGGGAGCCATGTCCGGCCCCAACACCGACTACGACCCTGTCGAAGTGACCCCGCTCAAGTCCGAGCAGGTCGAGGAGATGCGTGAGGCGGCGCTCGCCGCGATCGCCGCCGCCACCGACCTCGACGCGCTCAAGCAGGTCCGCCTCGACCACGCAGGAGACCGGTCGCCGATCGCCCTCGCGAACCGCGAGATCGGCGCCCTCCCGCCCCAGGCCCGCAAGGAGGCCGGCCAGCGCATCGGCCAGGCCCGCGGGGCGATCAACCAGGCGCTCGCCGCCCGTCAGGCCGTGCTCGAGGCCGAGCACGAGGAGCGGATGCTCGTCGAGGAGACGGTCGACGTCTCCCTGCCGACCACCCGCCGTCGCCGCGGCAGCCGCCACCCGCTGACGCTGCAGTCGGAGCTGATCGCCGACCTCTTCGTGGCCATGGGCTACGAGGTCGCCGAGGGCCCGGTCGTCGAGGCCGAGTGGCTCAACTTCGACGCGCTCAACCTGGGCCCCGACCACCCGGCCCGCACGATGCAGGACACCTTCTGGACCGAGCCGGCCGACCACCACGTCGTGCTGCGCACCCAGACCTCGCCGGTCCAGGCGCGCACCATGCTGACCCGCAAGCCCCCGATCTACGTCGTGTGCCCCGGTCGTGTGTTCCGCACGGACGAGTACGACGCCACGCACTCGCCGATGTTCCACCAGGTCGAGGGGCTCGTGGTCGACGAGGGCATCACCATGGCCCACCTCAAGGGCACGCTCGACCACTTCGCCTCGCAGCTGTTCGGTGACGGCATCAGCACGCGGTTCCGCCCGTCCTACTTCCCCTTCACCGAGCCGTCCGCCGAGGTCGACGTGCTCTGCTTCGTGTGCCGCAACGTCGACCCCGAGTCGTGCCGCACCTGCCGTGGCGAGGGCTGGATCGAGTGGGGCGGCTGCGGCGTGGTCAACCCGCGCGTCCTGGTTGCCTGCGGCGTCGACCCCGAGGTCTACAGCGGCTTCGCCTTCGGCATGGGCATCGACCGGTCGTTCATGTTCCGACACAACCTCGAGGACCTGCGTCCTCTGTTCGAGGGGGACGTGCGGTTCTCCAGCTCCTTCGGCAGTGAAATCTGAGTGGGAGAGATCTGAGCCATGAAAGCCCTCAAGTCCTGGATCCTCGACCACGTCGACGTACCCGCCGGCACGACGACCGACGACCTCACCGCCCGGCTGACGCTGACCGGCCTCAAGCTCGAGGCGATCGTCAGCCCCGGCCGTGACATCACCGGTCCGCTGGTGATCGGCCGCGTGCTGACGATGGAGCCCGAGCCGCAGAAGAACGGCAAGACGATCAACTGGTGCACCGTCGACGTCGGCGACGCCAACGGCACCGGCGAGCCGCAGGGGATCGTCTGCGGAGCGCACAACTTCGCGCCCGGTGACCTCGTGGTCACGGTGCTGCCCGGCGGTGTGCTGCCCGGCGGCTTCGAGATCGGTGCGCGCAAGACCTACGGGCACATGTCCGCGGGCATGATCTGCTCAGCGCGCGAGCTCGGCCTCGGCGACGACCACGACGGCATCATCGTGCTGCCCGCGGACGCCGGCACGCCCGGTCAGGACGTCCGTCCCGTCCTCGGCCTCGACGAGGAGACCATCGAGTTCGAGATCAACCCCGACCGCGCCTACGCGCTCTCGCTGCGGGGCATCGCCCGGGAGGTGCTGGTGTCGGTCGACGGAGCCAGCAACCTTCGCGACCCCGCGATCCGCGACACGCCTGCCGCCAACGCCGTCGGCCACCCGGTCGTCGTCGAGGACGCCGCCGGCTGCCCGGTCTTCGTGGCTCGCAAGGTCACCGGCTTCGACCCGACCGCCTCCACGCCGGACTTCATGGTCCAGCGGATCACCGCCGCCGGGATGCGCCCGATCTCGCTCGCGGTCGACGTCACCAACTACGTCATGCTCGAGACCGGTCGGCCCATCCACGGCTACGACGCCGACAAGCTGCAGGGCGCGATCGTCGTACGACGTGCGCGCGACGGCGAGACGCTGACGACCCTCGACAACACGTTGCGCACGCTCGACGCCGCCGACCTCGTCGTCACCGACGACTCCGGCATCATCGGCCTGGGTGGCGTCATGGGCGGCGAGACCACGGAGATGTCAGGGTCCACGACCTCGATCCTCGTCGAGTCCGCCCACTGGGACGCGGTCTCGATGTTCCGCACCGGGCGACGGCACAAGATCACCTCCGAGGCCGGCAAGCGCAACGAGCGCGGGGTCGACCCGACGATCTGCGAGGCGGCCGCCGACCGGGTCGTCGAGCTGCTGGTGGAGCACGGCGGCGGACAGGCCGACCCCGGAGTCACCGTGGTGGGCACCCCGCCCGCCATGCCCGTGGTCGACGTGCCCGGTCACCTCGCCGAGCGGGTGTCCGGCATGCCGATCTCCGAGGAGCGCAGCATCGAGGCGCTCCGCGCGGTCGGTTGCGTCGTGGAGGGCTCGGGCACCCTGACCGTCACCCCGCCGCCGTGGCGACCCGACCTCACCGACGCGCAGGACTTCTCCGAGGAGGTCATCCGGCTCGTCGGCTACGACCGGGTCCCCTCGGTCCTGCCGACGCCGCCGTCCGGTCGCGGGCTCACCCGCGCCCAGCAGCTGCGCCGACGCATCGGTCGCACCATGGCCGGCGACGGCTTCGTGGAGGTCGTGAACTTCCCGTTCGTGGGGGAGACCGACCTCGACGACCTCGGCCTGCCCGCCGAGGATCCGCGCCGTGACCTCCTCCGGCTGTCGAACCCGCTCAGCGCCGAGGCCGGGTTCATGACCACGACGCTGCTGCCCGGCCTGCTCCGCACGGCCGGCAAGAACGTCGGGCACGGCAACGCCGACGTGGCGATCTTCGAGACCGCCACGGTCACCCTGCCGCGCGACTCCGGCGCGGCCGCGATCCTCCCGGTCGACCGGCGCCCGACCGAGGCCGAGTTCGCGGCGCTCGACGCGGCGTTGCCCGCGCAGCCGCTGCACCTCGCGCTCGTGGCCGCGGGCGACGCCGCCACCGACGGCTGGTGGGGCGACGCGCGTCCGACCACCTGGGCCGACGCGGTCGACGCCGTCCGCTCGGTCGCTGACGCGCTCGGTCTCGAGGTGACTGCGACCTCGGCCGAGGTGGCCCCGTGGCACCCCGGTCGCTGCGCCGAGCTCTCCGTCGACGGCGAGGTGGTCGGCCACGCCGGCGAGGTGCACCCGACCGTCTGCCAGGCCTTCGGCCTCCCGAAGCGCACGGTCGCCGCCGAGGTCGACCTCGACCTGCTCATCGAGAAGGCGGTCCACCTGCGCCAGGCGCCGACCTTCTCGTCGTACCCGGTCGCCAAGGAGGACGTCGCCCTCGTCGTCGACGACTCGGTCCCGGCTGCCGACGTGGAGTCGGCGCTGCGCGAGGGCGCCGGCGAGCTGCTCGAGTCGATCCGGCTGTTCGACCTCTTCACGGGCGAGCAGGTGGGCGACGGCAAGAAGTCCCTGGCCTACGCCCTGCGCTTCCGCGCCGCCGACCGCACGCTCAAGGAGGGTGAGTCGGCCGCCGCGCGCGATGCTGCCGTCGCCCGAGCGGCCGAGCGCACGGGAGCCGTGCAGCGCGCCTGAGCGGCACCCGCCCGACGCGACACTGGCCCGTGAGTCTCCAGGAGACTCACGGGCCAGTCCGCATGTTGTCGCAGGTCAGCGCCGTTCGCAGGAATGCAGGATCTCGGCAACGCAGCGATCCCGGCCCTTCTGGCCATCGGCCCGGTCCCGCCCGGGTCCGCCCAGCAATGTGTCATCTCCCTTGCCGCCGAACATGCGGTCGCGACCGGCGCCGCCCAGCACGACGTCGTCGCCCCCGTTGCCTCGGACCAGGTCGGCACCCGGCCCGCCCACGAGCCGGTCGGCGAGGTGACCCCCGCGGAGCTCGTCGTCGCCGGCGCCTCCTCGGACCACCGCAGGTCGCGGGTTGCGGCCGGCGCCCGCCGACCCGATGGTGGTCAGGACGTCGTCACCTCCGCGCCCGTCGAGGCGGACCCGGGTCTGGCCGCCGACCTTGATCACGTCGGGGCCGCTGGTGCCGACCACGTCGACCTCGTCGGCCAGCACGACAGCCTTCTCCCAGGCGTCGATCGTCGAGGAGAAGTGGACGGTCGCGCCCCGACCTACCTCGCAGTCGTAGGTGGATCCGAGCCGGACCTTCGAGGCGCGGCACCAGCCACCGCCGTGCAGCATGTCGCGCCCAGCGCCGCCGGTCATGGACCCGCTCGCCGATTCCCACAGGTCCAGTCGGTCGTCCCCGCCCCGCAGGTCGACCTCCAGTCGCCGGTCGGGGTCGAGGGGCACGCTGCTGCTGCCGTCGTCCGTCCGGACCTCGGGCCAGTAGGTGACCCTCTCGTCCGCGTCCGTGCCGACGAAGGACGTCCGCAGGTTCGGAAACCTCAGCTGGTAGTCGGCCACGTGGCCGGACCAGCGCAGCACGGTGGTGCCCGCTGCCGTGACGGTCGCGCTCGGGGCATCGATCGCGACGTCGCCCACCCAGCCCTCGGCCAGGGTCAGGTAGTTGCTGCCGTCACCGAGGTCCAGTGAGCCCGTGACCTGCTGCCCCGCCCACTCGACCCGGTCGTCGCCGGGTCCAGTGGCGACGACGTCGGGATTCGTCGCGCCCGACGCCTCCGAGCCGGTGGCCACGTAGTCATCACCGCCGCCCGCGTCGATCACGTCGATCTCCGTGTCGCTGGTGCCACCGCTGAGTCCCGGTCCGGCATAGACCGTCTCGTCCGAGTCGCTGCCCACGAACGTGTCGGCTCCGGCACCGAGCATCACGGTCACGCCCCGGGGGCTGGACGTCGTCTCGTTGCGGACGGCGTCGTCACCAGGACCGGTGTCGAGGAAGAGGTATCGCTTGACGTCGTCATCCTCGGTGAGTCGGATGCACACGATGTCGTCGCCGGCGCCGGTGGTCACGGACTTCTGGCCCGGCCCCACGACCATGACGTCGTCACCGTCGGTGCCGGTGTCGCCCTGGGTGGTCACCGGCATCCCCTGGCAGGTGGCTGGTTCGGCGCTCGCCGGGGCCACCTGGACCAGCGCGGCGAGTGCGAAGGCGGACAGGGCGAGGGCGACTGGTCCGGGCTTCATGCAGGTGACCTCCGAGACGGGCGCGGTGCGTACGCCTCGGGAGACGCACGAGCGGCCCCGAAGGTTGTCGATCAGTTGATCGGCGAGGCGACGATCGCCCGGAACCGCGCCAGCACGCCGGGGTCACCGGCGACCGAGATGTCGCCGTCGTCGCCCCGGCTCCACAGCCACAGGTCGAGGGACTCAGCGGTGCCGTCGACGACGACGTCGGGCTCCGCGTCCTCGCCGCCGGGTGCCTCCACGACGTGGAAGTCCTCCTCGTCGGCGTAGGTCGTCCCACTCTCGGGATCCGTGCCGGAGAACAGCCCGAAGCGGACCCAGTACGACGTCCCCGTGTCGGTCACGTCGACACGGACCAGGTCCTCGCCGGGCGCCCAGCGCCCCCACGGCGGGCACCCGCCGTACATCACGTCGAGGCACTCGTGCACACCGTCGGAGGCGAGCACCGGGTCCAGGGCCGAGCCGAGACCGGCAGCCTGCTCGGCGTCCACCCGGTGCACGAGCGCCTCGTGCGCCTGGCGCCGCAGGACGAAGCCGACCGTGTGGTCGCTCGACCAGTTCCAGGCCTCCTCGCGAGGGTCCGCCTCGTCGAGCACGGCCGACAGCGCGGCCGACCACTCGTCGAAGGCCGCCAGCAGCCCGTCGTAGGTCGAGGGCCGAGGCGGCGGGACGTCCTCGGGCTGCGCCGGACGTGCGGCGAGCACGGTGGCCCACCAACGCTGCACGGTGGCGAGGTGCCAGAGCAGGTCGGAGGCGTCCCAGTCCGGGCACGCCGGGACGCGTGCGGCCGGATCGCAGCCGGCCATCACCTCGCGGAACCGGAGGGACTCCGAGCGGAGGTGCGTGCGATAGTCGTCGGCAGGAAGACGGGTCACTCCTGCACCGTAGGGGAGCGGACCCACGACACGCCTGCGGTTATCGCCCCCGGATGCGACACGACATGCAGACCTCTGTATAGTCATGCACATGTCCGCATCAGTAGCCGTCGCCGGAGCCAGTGGGTACGCGGGGGCGAGGTCCTCCGACTCCTGCTCGGCCACCCCGGCGTCGAGATCGGCACGCTGACCGCGGGCTCCAACGCGGGCGAGAAGCTCGGCGCGCTCCAGCCCCATCTCCTCCCGCTCGCCGACCGGGTCCTCGAGGACACCACCGTCGAGGCGCTCTCGGGCCACGACGTCGTCTTCCTCGGCCTGCCTCACGGGCAGTCCGCCGCCATCGCGCAGGCGCTCGGCGACGACACGGTCGTCATCGACTGCGGGGCCGACTTCCGACTCACCGACCCTGGGGAGTGGCAGGCCTTCTACGGCGGCGAGCACGCGGGCTCCTGGCCCTACGGCCTGCCCGAGCTTCCCGGCCAGCGCGACCTGCTGCGCGGCGCGCGCCGGATCGCCGTGCCGGGGTGCTACCCGACCGTGTCCACGCTGGCGGCCTTCCCGGCGATCGCCGCGGGCCTGGTCGAGCCCGACGTCACGGTCGTCGCGGCCTCCGGCACCAGTGGCGCCGGCAAGGCAGCCAAGCCGCAGCTGCTCGGCAGCGAGGTGATGGGCAACGCCAGCGCCTACGGAGTCGGTGGCACCCACCGGCACACCCCCGAGATCGTGCAGAACCTCAGCGGCGTCGTCGGCTCGCCGGTCAGGGTCGGCTTCACGCCGCTCCTCGTCCCGATGTCCCGGGGCATCCTCGCCACGGTCCAGGCGCCGCTCCTCGGCGGCGTCACCGACGAGGACGTCCGGAGCGCCTACGCGACGGCCTTCGCCGACGAGACGTTCGTGCACCTGCTCCCCGAGGGCCAGTGGCCCCAGACCCAGTCCGTGCTCGGCTCCAACGCCGTCCAGGTGCAGGTCGCCGTCGACGAGCGCGTACGACGACTCGTGGCGGTGGCCGTGGTCGACAACCTGGCCAAGGGCACCGCCGGCGCCGCCGTCCAGTGCATGAACCTCGCCCTGGGCCTCGACGAGGCCACCGGGCTCTCCACGATCGGAATCGCACCATGAGCGTCACCCACCCCAGCGGCTTCACCGCCGCCGGCGTCGCGGCCGGACTCAAGTCCACCGGCGCCAAGGACCTCGCCCTCGTCGTCAACCAGGGCCCCACGTTCGACTCGGCCACCGTCTTCACCGCCAACCGCTGCAAGGCCAACCCGGTCCTGTGGAGCCAGGAGGTCGTCAAGGACGGCACGGTCAAGGCCGTCGTCCTCAACTCCGGCGGCGCCAACTGCTACACCGGCCCGGAGGGCTTCCAGACCACGCACGCCGTGGCGGAGAAGGTGGCCGAGGGCCTCGGCATCGGGGCGATCGACGTCGTCGTCTGCTCGACCGGCCTGATCGGACTCGCCAACGACCGCGACGACCTCCTCGCCGGCGTCGAGGCGGCCACTGCCGGTCTCGCGCACGACGGCGGCCCGAGCGCGGCCGAGGCGATCATGACCACCGACTCGGTGAGCAAGAACGTCGTCGTCGAGGGCGCCGGCTGGTCGATCGGCGGCATGGCCAAGGGTGCGGGGATGCTCGCGCCCCAGCTCGCCACGATGCTCGTCGTCATCACCACCGACGCCGTCGTCCCTGCCGCCGACCTCGACGCCGCGCTCCGCACCGCCACCCGGGTGAGCTTCGACCGGCTGGACTCCGACGGGTGCATGTCCACCAACGACACCGTCACCGTCCTGGCCAGCGGTGCCAGCGGGATCACCCCGACGCCGGAGGACTTCACCGCCGCCCTCACCCAGGCGTGCACCGAGCTCGCGATGCAGCTGCTCAAGGACGCCGAGGGCGCCGACCACGAGATCGCCATCACCACCCTGCACGCCGCGAGCGAGGACGAGGCCGTCGAGGTGGGCCGCAGCGTCGCCCGGAGCAACCTCTTCAAGGCCGCGATCTTCGGCAACGACCCCAACTGGGGCCGCGTCCTCGCCTCGATCGGCACCACGCAGGCACAGTTCGACCCCGCCGACCTCGACGTCGCGATGAACGGCGTCTGGGTCTGCCGGCAGTCGACCCCCGCGGAGGACCCGTCGACGGTCGACCTCACCGGTCGCGAGGTCACCGTCACCATCGACCTCAAGTCCGGCGACGCCCGCGCGACCGTCTGGACCAACGACCTGACCCACGCCTACGTCCACGAGAACAGCGCCTACAGCTCATGAGCGAGATGACCAGCAGCAGTCCCGACCAGCTCGAGACCGACCTCAACCCGCGCCGCCCCGACCCGGCGAAGGCCCGCACCCTCGCCGCCGCGCTGCCGTGGCTCAAGCGTTACCACGGCCAGACGATCGTGGTGAAGTACGGCGGCAACGCGATGATCGACGACGCGCTCAAGGTCGCCTTCGCGGAGGACATCGCGTTCCTCCGGTTCGCCGGCTTCAAGCCCGTCGTCGTGCACGGCGGCGGTCCGCAGATCTCCCGGATGCTCGACAAGCTCGGCATCGAGTCGGAGTTCCGCGGCGGCCTGCGCGTCACCACGCCCGAGGCGATGGACGTCGTCCGGATGGTGCTCGTCGGCCAGGTCCAGCGGGAGCTCGTCGGCCTGATCAACCAGCACGGCGCCCTCGCCGTCGGGCTCTCGGGCGAGGACGCCGGTCTGTTCACGGCGGAGCGCACGAACACGGTTGTCGACGGCGAGGAGGTCGACCTCGGCCTCGTCGGCGAGGTCGCCAC